>NZ_JBHVRW010000099.1:0-1010 GCF_042885475.1 Streptomyces sp. NPDC058051 | reverse complement strand
GCGACGCTCCCACGGCTTGTAGGCACACGGTTTCAGGTACTATTTCACTCCGCTCCCGCGGTACTTTTCACCATTCCCTCACGGTACTATCCGCTATCGGTCACCAGGGAATATTTAGGCTTAGCGGGTGGTCCCGCCAGATTCACACGGGATTTCTCGGGCCCCGTGCTACTTGGGTGTCTCTCAAACGAGCCGTCAATGTTTCAGCTACGGGGGTCTTACCCTCTACGCCGGACCTTTCGCATGTCCTTCGCCTACATCAACGGTTTCTGACTCGTCTCACGGCCGGCAGACCGCAAAAGAGAGATCCCACAACCCCGCATGCGCAACCCCTGCCGGGTATCACACACATACGGTTTGGCCTCATCCAGTTTCGCTCGCCACTACTCCCGGAATCACGGTTGTTTTCTCTTCCTGAGGGTACTGAGATGTTTCACTTCCCCTCGTTCCCTCCACACTGCCTATGTGTTCAGCAGCGGGTGACAGCCCATGACGACTGCCGGGTTTCCCCATTCGGACACCCCCGGATCAAAGCTCGGTTGACAGCTCCCCGGGGCCTATCGTGGCCTCCCACGTCCTTCATCGGTTCCTGGTGCCAAGGCATCCACCGTGCGCCCTTAAAAACTTGGCCACAGATGCTCGCGTCCACTGTGCAGTTCTCAAACAACGACCAGCCACCCGTCACACACCGAACAATCGATGCTTCACCGGGGCCGGCAACTGAAGGCAGCCATACGGCCGTACCCTCAGACACCCAACAACGTGCCCGACACAGTCCCCCACGATTCACGTTCCACGCCGAAGCAGTACTGATGAACCAGAAGAACCGTGCCGAATAGTCAACGTTCCACCCATGAGCTGACCACCGCCGAACATTCGCCGGCGTAGTGGCTCTGGATTCCTTACGGAATCTAGATGCTCCTTAGAAAGGAGGTGATCCAGCCGCACCTTCCGGTACGGCTACCTTGTTACGACTTCGTCCCAATCGCCAGTCCCACCTTCGACAGCTC
>NZ_JBHVRW010000098.1:0-1012 GCF_042885475.1 Streptomyces sp. NPDC058051 | reverse complement strand
GCACCGGGCTGGGCGACGACAAACAGCAGGTGGGTGTGCAGGTCAAGCGGGGCCAGGCCCCCGCCGGTGCCCTGGCCCCCGGCGACAAGGTGCTGGCCGTCACCACCCCGGCCGCAGGGGACCAGCCCGACGCCAAGGATGCCGAGGCGCCTCCGTCGTCGATCAACGGTGTCGTGGTCTCCGTGTCCCGCCCGGACGCCTCGGGCACGATCGTGGTCAATCTCGCGGTTTCCCCCACGGACGGGCCGCTGCTGGCGACCCGGGCCTCGACGGGGCGTATCGCCCTGGTCCGCGAACCGCGGAGCAGTTGACATGCCCGTGACCGCTCTTGTCTCCGCCAAGTCCTGCGGGGTGACCGCGTCCGCACTCGCCCTGACCCTGGCCTCTAAGCGCCCGTCGCTGCTGGCAGAGTGCGACCCGGCCGGGGGCACCATCCGTGCCGGCCTCCTGGACGGACGTGCCACCGCGGGGTTCGGCCTCTACCATCTCGCCGCCGCCGAACGGACCGGCCCCGATGCCCTCGCGAACGCGTTCGCCAATCACCTGTGGCCCCTGGACGAGCCTGGGCACCGCAAGCTGCTGCCCGGCCTGACCGATCCTGCCCAGGCCGCGGCACTCGGCCGGACATGGCCGGCCCTGTCGGATGTGCTGCACGTCCTGGCCGACGAGGCCGGGCACGACGTGTTCATCGACGCCGGGCGCCTCGCGCTGGAGTCCGGGCACCTCCACCCCGTCCTGACTCCGGCTCCGCTGCTCCACCAGGCCGACCTGGTCCTGCTCGTGGTCCGCAGCACCGAGCAGTCCCTCACTCTGGCCCGGCACGTCATCGACCCGCTGCGCACCGAACTGCAGGAACACGGCTCGGGCGCCGACGCACTGGGCCTGCTGCTCATCGAGAGCGGCACCTACCGGGCCCACCAGGTCAGCGACGCGCTCAAGGGCCTGCCGGTGCTCGGTGCCCTGCCCTGGGACACGGACACCGCGCAGTACCTCACCACCGGGGGCCGGCCTC
>NZ_JBHVRW010000097.1:0-1032 GCF_042885475.1 Streptomyces sp. NPDC058051 | reverse complement strand
ACAGACCCGCTCCACCTCCTCAACCAGACCCTCACCGGCACCCAGCCCCACCACCGACCAACCAACAGCCTCCTGCCCCGCACCGACACCCGGCACCCTGGTCCAGTCAACGTGAAACACATCACGTCCCGGCCTTGCCTCCACCGGTCGGGCGATCACGCTCCGGATGGCGAATACTTCCGCCCCGGCCGGATCCACGCCCATGACCGCTACCGATCCATCACCCGCACGGCGCGCCCGAACCCGGACCGACCGCGCACCCACCGCCGACACCCGCACATCCGAGAACTCCACCGCGGCTACATCCTCGCCGGCCCCGGCGAACGCCGCCTGCAACGCCGCATCCAACAACACCGGATGAACCACAAACCCCTCAGCCGAAGCCTCTTCAGGCAGCACAACCTCGACGTCAACATCCCCGGACCGCCACTCAGGCATCACCTGCGAAGCCTCCGACGCCAAACGACCATGCGCATGACTCCGCCACTCGCTCTCGTCACCCTCACGCGAGTAAATCCCGAACTCCCGCCCCTCACCACCAGAACCAACCGTGATCTGAATCTGCACCCCACCCTCATCGGGCAACCACAACGGCGCGACAACCTTCAGCTCCGACACCACCGCACAACCAACCTGACCACCCGCATACAACGCCAGATCCACCAACGCACTCGACGGCACCACACCAAGACCCGCAAGCCACCCATGCACACCCACCGACACACGACCGGTCAACACCAACCCACCCGTCCCCGCCACACTCACCTCAGCACCCAACAACGCATGCCACACCTCACGCTGCCCCAACGCCGCCACATCACGCACCCCACCCACACCCGACCCCAGCCAGAATCGTTCGTGCTGGAAGGCGTACGTCGGCAGCGGAACGGTCCGGGTGCCAGGCAGTAACCGGCCCCAGTCCACGTCCATGCCGTGGACGAAGCCGGTGGCCAGTCCGGTCAGCAGACGGGAAGGACTGTCATCGTCACGACGGCAGAGATGGGTGACGAACCGCCCGTCCACGCCTGCCGC
>NZ_JBHVRW010000096.1:0-1112 GCF_042885475.1 Streptomyces sp. NPDC058051 | reverse complement strand
GGTGCCGTCGAGCACCTCCAGCCAGTCCCGCCAGGTCTCCAGGCCGTTGCAGCAGCCCGGCTCGACGAAGACCGCGTCGGTGGCATTTTCGGTCACCCGGAACCCTCCGGCGGCGAACAGATCAGGCATGGTGAGCAGCCCGTGCAGGAATGTGCCGAGCGGGTCGGTCGGGCACGGCCCGTGCTCCTCCTCCGACTCGAAGTCGTTGCAGTCGGCGATCTGCATAACCGCCGTGCCGACCTCCGCCGGAGTCAGCCCCCCGTTCAGCACGAGGTAGCCATACGACTCGTGCTCACCAACCGGCCAGAGCGCGAAGTCGGCGGCGGCGGAGATCTCCAGAACGGGTTGCATCACAATCACATGGGGATGATGCCGGACCCACTGCGACACCGCCACGGGCTTTCAGCTGGCATCGGGCTCGGAGCGGGCCCGCTACCTGGGCAGTTTCGCGGTGCGCTCCGGGCAGGCGGCGCCGACCTAGCACATGGCGGTCTGCGCGGTGATCCCGAAAAGCCGCATCAGCTTGAGGGGATCACCGGTGGCAAACGCCTCGTTGAGCATGCGGTCCTGCCGCAGGCCGACGAGCGTGACGTTCTTCCATCGAGGCAGGCGTCCCGCGCAACGCTCTCACCCAGCGGCACACCGACCTGAAGAACGACTTCTACGACAAGGTCCGCGCCCGCGGCGGCACCCCAGACAGCGAACGACGCCTGCGCGCACAGGTCCGCCGGCTGAAAGAGCTCCGGGCGGCCGACACGGAGGAGATCGCTCAGCTCAAAGCCGACATTGAGGCCCTGGTAGGCGCTTTGCATCTGTTGACAGTCGAGAACCACGTCCTCCGTCGGCAGTTGGTCGAACAGCCAATGAAGGTTCGTCTCCTTCCAAGCCAGTCATAGACAGAGACGCCTTCAGTCAGTCGATGAACCAGTCCCCTTTCCCGCTGCATTGCTCTGTACGTGAACCAGGTTGTTCCGTGACGTCAGGGTGGCCGGGTGCTCCTCGCCCAAGACACGGATCCTGTCGGTCAGTGTCTGCTCGTACAAGGGGATGGCCCGTCCAAGATCACCCGCTGATTCGTACGCACCAGCCAGGTTGTTCCGTGCGAGCAGGGT
>NZ_JBHVRW010000095.1:0-1131 GCF_042885475.1 Streptomyces sp. NPDC058051 | reverse complement strand
GGGCGGGATCGGCGGCCGTTTTGGACCTGTCTCCCCTTGCTGGGGACTGCGGCGTTCGGGTCGCAGACCGGATCGTGCTCGGCTCGGTGCATGTTCAGCCGCGGGCCGTGGCGCTGTCCGGTGGTCACGCGGTGTTCGCGTGTGCGCGGCTGGACGTTTTGCCTGTCGCGGATCTGGCGGGCGCACGGGTGGATGGCGGGGTGCGGCTACCGGTGGCCGGGGCGGCTCCGGCCGGTATCGCGGTGACGGGGGAGGGCGGCTATGCCCTGGTCACGTTGGAACGGGCGGGGGCGTTCGCGGTGGTGGATCTGCTGGAGTGGACGGTGACCCGCCTGGTCGGGCTCGGCGCGGGCCCGCGGGGCATCACCGTCGACCTGGACGACGCCACCGTGTACTGCGCGCTTGCCGGTCAGAGGTCGCTGGCTGTGGTGCATTTGGACGGGGTGGACCTGTCCAACACGGACGGCGTCCCGCAGTTCGAGGAGATACCCGTAGGGGCGGGCCCGAGCTTTGTCGCGCTCGCCCACGTCGACGGCCCCCTCCTGGCCTGCTGACATCCCTGCCCGGCACGCCCAGGCTCCGCCGCCGCGGAGCAGCGCCCCTGCACGACTCGGAAAGCAGCCCGCACATGTCCCTGCCTCCACGTCCTCTCGGCTCCGCATGTCCGGAGCCTGCCAGAATCCGGGCGCTGGCCGCTCTCCTGGGCGCCACGCGTGCGCACATCCTGCTGCGGATCGCTGTGCTGCACGCGGCGACGACCAGCGACTTGGTGCAGGAGCTGGCGGTGTCCGCTGCGACGGTCTCCCACCACACCGGGATTCTGCGCCACTCCGCCCTGATCACGACGCGGCGGGAGGGTGTGAGTGTCCATCATGCCCTGACCCCGCTCGGCCGGAGCCTGCTGGGGGCGCACGGCATCCCCGACGACCGCCGGCCGGCCGGCGGATCCTTGTGAACGCGCGCCCCACGCCGGTGGCGGTGTGCGCGGCGGGGGCGGGCCAGAGGTGAGCGAGACACGGGTGGTGCGGGATTTTGCCTGCCCGGGGAGAAAAGCGCGGTCATGTTTCCGTTCCCGGTCTGATTAATAGTACGGGGTGGTGTGCGTAAATCCATATGCGCCCTTTTAGAGCA
>NZ_JBHVRW010000094.1:0-1162 GCF_042885475.1 Streptomyces sp. NPDC058051 | reverse complement strand
GCACCACACGACCCGGATGCTCAACCTGCACACTCCGCACCAAACCCCACACCGCCGCACCCGCCAAATCAGCAGGCCGCTCACCAGCATTGACCACCATCGCCCCACGGGTCACCACAACCAACGACTTACCGTTCAACTCACCCGCCAGCCAACGCTGCACCACACCCAACACATCAGCGACCAAACCATGCACATCCGCCACAACACCAACGCCCCCGCCCACGGCCACCACACACAACGTCGCCGCATCCGAAGACACACCACAGACCCGCTCCACCTCCTCAACCAGACCCTCACCGGCACCCAGCCCCACCACCGACCAACCAACAGCCTCCTGCCCCGCACCGACACCCGGCATCCTGGTCCAGTCGACGTGAAACACGTCACGACTGCGTGTATGGGTGTCGTCCAATTGCCGTGCGTCCACCGGCCTGGTGACCGCCTGCCGAATGGTGAGTACGTCCGACCCGGCCGGGTCGGTGGCCGTGACCGAAAGCGTCCGTTCGCCGGTGTGGCGGAGGCGTACGCGCAGGGCGCGGGCGTCGGTCGCATGGAGCTGGACGACGGAGAAGACGAACGGCAACGACACGTCGGCGGCGATGAGTGCGGGGTGAAGGGCGGCGTCCATGAGTGCGGGGTGGATCAGGAAGCCTTCGGAGGACTCGTCGTCGGGGAGGGAGACCTCGGCGTAGACGTCATCACCGTGCCGCCAGGCCGCGGTGACACCCGCGAAGACCGGGCCGTACTCGTAGCCGGCGGCCGCCAGCTGATCGTAGATGCCGACGACGTCGAGCCGTTCGGCGCCTGCCGGAGGCCATGCGCCGTCGAGATCTTCATCGATGCCGACGGGAGGCGTGGCGGTGAGCAATCCACGCGCGTGTCGCCGCCGCTCCGCCCCGGTGTGGTCGCTGGAGAAGATGCTGATCTCTTGGCTACCGGTCTCGCTGTCCTGCGTGTTGACGACGATCTGGATGTGGGTTTCGGTGTCGGGCCGCAGAATCAGCGGTGCTTCGAAGGCCAGTTCCTGGAGGTGCGGATGCCCGCTCCGCTCACCCGCTTCCAACGCAAGCTCCATGAACGCCGTCGCGGGCAGCAGAACCCGGCCCAGCACCCCATGATCAGCCAGCCACGGCTCAGCACCCACCGACACACGCCCACT
>NZ_JBHVRW010000093.1:0-1181 GCF_042885475.1 Streptomyces sp. NPDC058051 | reverse complement strand
GCCGAAGGCGCTCACCGCGATCCGGTCGGCGCGGGCCGAAGTACGCTCGCGGGCCTGGGAACTGGCCGGGGCGAACGGTCCGGCCACCGACGGCTCAGCGACCGTGGACATCGACGGCGTGCTGGTCCTTGCGCACTCCGAGAAGCAGGACGCCACCGCGACCTGGAAGAAGACCTTCGGCCATCACCCGCTCCTCGCGTTCGTCGACCACGGCCAGGCCGGTTCCGGAGAGCCGGCGGCCGCACTGCTGCGGCCCGGCAACGCAGGCTCCAACACCGCGAGCGAACACATCACCACCACCCAACTCGCCCTGGCCCAGCTCCCCACACACCTGCGGCGGGGCCGGCAGACACTGATCCGCACCGATTCCGCCGGCGGCACCCACGCCTTCCTCGACCGGCTCTCCAAACCGGGCCGGTGGCTGTCGTACTCCGTCGGAATGACCATCACCGACGCCATCCACCAGGCCGTCCTGAAGATCCCGAAGAAGGCGTGGACACCGGCCTACGACGCCGGCGGCACCGAGCGGCCCGGCGCCTGGGTCGCGGAGATCACCGACATCCCCGACCTGAGCACCTGGCCCAAGGGCATGCGGCTGATCGTCCGCAAGGAACGCCCGCATCCCGGCGCACAGTTACGCTTCACCGACCTCGACGGACTACGGCTCACCTGCTTCGCAACCAACATCAAGGGCGGCCAGCTCGCCGACCTCGAACTGCGTCACCGCCGCCGGGCCCGATACGAGGACCGCATCCGCAACGCCCGCGACACCGGCCTGCGCAACCTGCCCCTGCACGACACCGCACAGAACCAGATCTGGCTGGAGATCGTCTCCCTCGCACTCGACCTCCTCGCCTGGATGCCGATGCTCGCCCTGACTGCAGAAGCCCGCCGCTGGGAACCCAAGAAGCTCCGCCTGCCGCTGTTCTCCGCCGCCGCCCAGCTCGTCACCACCGGCCGCCGCCGATGGCTCCGCTTCACCACACGATGGCCCTGGACCAACGAAGTCATCCAGGCAATCGACCAGCTCAATGCCCTGCCGAGCCCCGGCTGACCAGTCACACCGGCCGCCCCAACGATCCGCATCACCGCACCGGGAAAGTGGAACCCGGCGCCCACCCGACGCGACAGCCGGGCCGCCAACCCGTCCCAACCCCGAAAAGACCGCACCGCGCAAGCAC
>NZ_JBHVRW010000092.1:0-1197 GCF_042885475.1 Streptomyces sp. NPDC058051 | reverse complement strand
CAGCCAGTACCGCTGACGCTGGAAGGCGTACGTCGGCAGCTCAACCCCCCGGCCACCTCCCACGACCCGAGCCCAGTCCACATCGACCCCGCGCACGAACGCGCCAGCAACCCCCGCCAGCAACCCCGCCCAGCTCCCGTCCCCACGCACCATCGACCCCACCACCCAGCCCTCACCCGCAACACCCCCCACCTCAAAACACTCCTCCAACCCCTGACGCAACACCGGATGAGGACCCACCTCCACAAACCCCCGGAACCCATCCCCCAACAACGCACCCACCACACGGTCAAACCGCACCGCCCCCCGCACATTCTCAAACCAATACCCCCCATCCATCTCCGCCCCCTCCACCCGACCACCCCGCAACGACGAATACACCGGCACCCGACCAGCCCCCGGACACACCCCCGCCATCACCTCCAACAACCGCTCCTCCAGCACCTCCACACCCACATGATGCGACGCATAACTCACCTCCAAGCGACGCGCCCGCACCCCACCAGCCGTCCACACCCCCACCAACCGCTCCAACTCACCCACCGGACCAGCCACCACCGTCGACGACGGACCATTCACCACCGCCACCGACACCCCCGACCCCACCAAAAACCCCTCCACCTCACCCACCGGCAACCCCACCGACACCATCCCACCCCGCCCCACCAACTCCACCAACAACCCACTCCGCGCCACCACCACCCGCACCGCATCCTCCAAACTCAACACCCCCGCCACACACGCAGCAGCCACCTCACCCTGCGAATGCCCCACCACAGCCCCCACCGACACACCCAACGACTCCCACACCGCTGCCACCGACACCATCACCGCAAACAACACCGGCTGCACCACATCCACCCGATCCAACCCCGGCCCACCCACACCCCGCAACACCTCCACCACCGACCACCCCGTCAACCCCCCAATCACCTCATCACACTCAGCCAACCGCCCCGCAAACACCGACGACTCCTCCAACAACCGCCGCCCCATCCCCACCCACTGCGCACCCTGACCCGCAAACACCAACACCACACCAGACCCCACACCAGACCCAGCGCCAGCTCCGAGATCACCAACCAAACCCCCACCCGCAGCAATCTCCCTCAACCCCGCCACAGCCTCATCACGATCCCCCGCCAACACCACACCCCGCACCCCATGCACCGCACGCGAACCCACCAACGAACCCGC
>NZ_JBHVRW010000091.1:0-1236 GCF_042885475.1 Streptomyces sp. NPDC058051 | reverse complement strand
ACCCGTCCCATCAGCAGCCTCCGCAAACGGCTTGCAACGACCATCCAACGACAAACCCCGCTGCCGACTGAACTCCACAAACACACCCGGAGTCGACATCACCGTCACACCACCCGCCAGCGCCAGCGAGCACTCACCATTCCGCAACGCCTGTACCGCAAGATGCAGCGCCACCAACGACGACGAACACGCCGTATCCACCGTCACCGCAGGACCCTCAAGCCCCAACGCGTACGACACCCGACCCGACACCACGCTCGCCACGTTTCCGATGGCGAGGTGGCCCTCGACCTCGCGAGGTCCTTCTCCCAGACGCGGGCCGTATTCCTGCGTTGCGGCCCCGACGAAGACCCCGGTGTCGCTGCCGCGCAGGCAGGTCGGGTCGATGCCGGCGTCCTCCAGTACCTCCCAGGAGGTCTCCAGCAGCAACCGCTGCTGCGGATCCATCGCCAACGCCTCACGCGGAGAAATCCCGAAGAACCCCGCATCAAAACCCGCCACATCCTCCAGGAAGCCACCCTCGCGTACGTAGGAGGTGCCCGCGTGGTCCGGGTCGGGGTCATACAGGCCGTCGACGTCCCAGCCACGATCGGCGGGAAACTCCTTCACCGCATCCGTGCCGGAGATCACGAGGTCCCAGAGATCCTCTGCCGAGGTCACACCACCGGGGTAGCGACAACCGATCGCCACGATCGCGATCGGATCGTTGCGGACGTCTGCGCGCGTCGTCGGCATCAGCGAATCGGTCGACTGATGCTCTCCCAGCAGGTGCCTACGCAGGAAGTCCACGACCGCTTCCGGCGTCGGATAGTCGAAGACCAGCGTCGCCGGCAACCGCTTCCCGGCGGACGCAGCCAACCGGTTCCGCAGTTCGATCGCCATCAGCGAGTCGAAACCCAGCTCCCTGAACGGCCGCGCCAGGTCCACCGGCGCCGAACTCTTATACCCCAGCACCGTGGTAAGGTGCTTTTGTATCAGATCTTGTACCAGTTCGTGCTGGGCGCTCTCGTCCATCGCGGAGAGCCGCTGCGCCAGCCCCGAACCGGTGCCCTCCGCGCCGGCCGCAGCGTTCTGGCGGCGGACCGGCAGCCGTACCAGGTCATCGAACATCGCAGGCATCAGGCCATCGATCGCCTGAGCCCGTAGCGCCGCGAAGTCGATCGCCGCCGCCACGGGTGCCGGCTGCCCGCCGGCCAAAGCCGCGTCGAACAGCTCCAACGCAGCGCTGGTGGCCAT
>NZ_JBHVRW010000090.1:0-1270 GCF_042885475.1 Streptomyces sp. NPDC058051 | reverse complement strand
CTTCAGCCGAGTACGGGCTTCCTCGCCCAACGCCAGCGGCGGCCCGGCCCTACGCTTCGGGGCCGGCCCGTCCTGCGCCGGACCGGAGTCGTCGAAGAGGTCGTTGAACAGAGAGTCCAGGGCGGCAGGCGCCGCCACGGCGCTCACCGGCCCGCCCGGATCAGAGCAGACGCGTCAACCTGCAGAGAAGAAGTGGGTGTCATGGCGGCACCGTGGCCGACGCGGGGGTTAGTCCGGCAAGTACGGTGCTGGCCGATCCTCGTCGTACGTACGAGATCGCGTCGCAGGCCCCGGCGGCTGGATTTGTAGATACACGTCACACACGCCACAAGTGCGAATCCAGCGGCAGATGTGACATGGAAGTCGAAGAAAGATCCCGACGAGGTAGCCGGAGGCCGGCGGCGGAGATGGCGCGGGCGGCGCGGCCGCAGTGCAGGCATGAGCTCGTCGGCCGATGCCGTCACGGCGCTCACTGGACTGTCAGAGAAGACCTGCGGAGGCGTGAAGGCGGCACTGAGTGCCGGAGAGAACTTGGACCAGATCGGGTCAAATTGAACCAGGTGGGCATGGGCGGGCTGGAAAACGGCATGACAGTCCTGCACAATGACTCCTGTCGTGGAGGCGTCGCCAAGACGGCACAGCGAAGCCCCTTTGGTGCTTCGTGGTTCTGGAGAACCAGTACGAACCGTTCGACTCCGGCTGCTACCGGATACGAACAACCCCTTCGACCAGGGCTGCTAACCCGGTCGGTATCAGAGGGGACGCTCAGCTGAGGTGTCGCTAACACCTTGACGACTGAGCGTCCCGGCGGCTACGGACCCTGTAGGGGCGCCGCCACTCACCTATATAACTAGGTCGATTTGGCCTCCGCTACGGAGTGCTGCCCGTGCTGCTTGCCAGCCCGGAAGTCGGCGCGCTTGCCTTGTGCTGAGTGACTGGCGCCAAGGCGGGGGAAGGAAGCGCAGGAACGCGAGTGTCCAGCCGGAGCGACGTACACGCATCGCTGCCACGGCGGGGTGGTATGTGCCAGTGTCCGTGTGCAGGTACTCTGCATCACGCGTTCCTCCTTCCTGTAAAGGTGGTCCGCCGGGCCGGAATCCGGCCGAGAGCCCTCCGGACTTGCCTAAGGTCCGGGGGCTATTTTCTTGTACTGCTTGATCAGGTGCAGAGACACCCTACCCTCCGCATGCAACCGGATGACTACGGAAGGCAACGTGTTGGGGATGTGCTCAGGGGGTGTCAGCAAGAGCCGGGATCGTTTGTGCGTACG
>NZ_JBHVRW010000089.1:0-1275 GCF_042885475.1 Streptomyces sp. NPDC058051 | reverse complement strand
TGCGCGGGGTCGATGTGGACTGGGCTCGGGTCGTGGGAGGTGGCCGGGGGGTTGAGCTGCCGACGTACGCCTTCCAGCGTCAGCGGTACTGGCTGGAGCCGAAGGACGGCGGCGTGCACGATGTCGCGTCGCTGGGTCAGCATGGTCTCCATCACGCGCTGCTTGCCGCAGGAGTGACAGTCGCCGAGAGCGGTTCCCTGGTGTTGACCGGTCAGCTGTCGGTGCGGTCACATCCGTGGCTGGCCGACTACGAGGTGGCCGGTCGGGTGCTGGTACCGTCCACCGCACTTGTCGACCTGGCGCTCTACGCCGGTGACCAGGTCGGATGTGCCTCGTTGGCCGATCTGACGGTGCAGATGCCGTTGTGGCTTCCGTCCCAGGAGACGGTCCGCATCCAGGCAGTGGTGAGCCCGTCGGACGAGGCCGCTGTCCCTGCCGGACAGCGGATGGTGAGTGTCTACTCCCAGCACCAGGATTCTGACTCGGAGTGGATATGTCACGCCCGCGGCCACCTCACCGTGGAGGAGAACGCCGGCGCTGAATCGCCGGATGTGGACGGCATAGATGTGTCGCTGCCCGAAGAGGTGGTGGCTGATGGGTTCCTGGTTCACCCGGCGTTGCTGGACGCGGCGCTGCGGGACGCACTCGCGGCAAACGGCGACGAGCTGATGCCGGCGGAGTTCTCCGGCGTTCGCGTGTCCGCCGTGGGCGCACGTTCGATCCGGACACGAGTGAGCCGTGCGGGCGATGGGACGGTGTCGGTGATCGGCGTCGATCCGGCCGGGGAGGAGGTGTTCGCCGTCCAGCGAGTGGCCGCTCGGACCGTGGATGTGCAGCAGCCCGACGGTATGGGCGGCGATCTGTTCCGTCTTGACTGGGTCGCTCCTTCCGACACCGTTCGCGAGAAGGAGGCCGTCCCCGGGTGGTCGGTACTGAACCTGGCCGAGGGCTCAGGACTCGCCGAGCTGGTGGGTCGGATATGCGACACGGCGGCCGAGGGGAAAGCCGGGAACGTCTGTGTTGTGGCGGCTTCCGACCGCGATGTGGTGTCGGGCGTGCACGGCTTGGTCGCTGATGTGTTGGGTGTGGTGCAGCGTTGGCTGGCGGGTGAGTTGAACGGCAAGTCGTTGGTTGTGGTGACCCGTGGGGCGGTGGTGGTCAATGCTGGTGAGCGGCCTGTTGATTTGGCGGGTGCGGCGGTGTGGGGTTTGGTGCGGAGTGTGCAGGTTGAGCATCCGGGTCGTGTGGTGCTGGTGGATGTTGATGACGATCCGG
>NZ_JBHVRW010000088.1:0-1277 GCF_042885475.1 Streptomyces sp. NPDC058051 | reverse complement strand
TCCCCATCACCCCGAAGGGCATGCTGGCAACATAGAACAAGGGTTGCGCTCGTTGCGGGACTTAACCCAACATCTCACGACACGAGCTGACGACAACCATGCACCACCTGTCACTCTGTCCCCCGAAGGGGAACGTCCTATCTCTAGGATTGTCAGAGGATGTCAAGACCTGGTAAGGTTCTTCGCGTTGCTTCGAATTAAACCACATGCTCCACCGCTTGTGCGGGCCCCCGTCAATTCCTTTGAGTTTCAGCCTTGCGGCCGTACTCCCCAGGCGGAATGCTTAATGCGTTAGCTGCAGCACTAAAGGGCGGAAACCCTCTAACACTTAGCACTCATCGTTTACGGCGTGGACTACCAGGGTATCTAATCCTGTTTGCTCCCCACGCTTTCGCGCCTCAGCGTCAGTTACAGACCAAAAAGCCGCCTTCGCCACTGGTGTTCCTCCATATCTCTACGCATTTCACCGCTACACGTGGAATTCCGCTTTCCTCTTCTGCACTCAAGTTCCCCAGTTTCCAATGACCCTCCACGGTTGAGCCGTGGGCTTTCACATCAGACTTAAGAAACCGCCTGCGCGCGCTTTACGCCCAATAATTCCGGACAACGCTTGCCACCTACGTATTACCGCGGCTGCTGGCACGTAGTTAGCCGTGGCTTTCTGGTTAGGTACCGTCAAGGTGCCGCCCTATTTGAACGGCACTTGTTCTTCCCTAACAACAGAGCTTTACGATCCGAAAACCTTCATCACTCACGCGGCGTTGCTCCGTCAGACTTTCGTCCATTGCGGAAGATTCCCTACTGCTGCCTCCCGTAGGAGTCTGGGCCGTGTCTCAGTCCCAGTGTGGCCGATCACCCTCTCAGGTCGGCTACGCATCGTTGCCTTGGTGAGCCGTTACCTCACCAACTAGCTAATGCGCCGCGGGTCCATCTGTAAGTGGTAGCCGAAGCCACCTTTTATGTTTGAACCATGCGGTTCAAACAAGCATCCGGTATTAGCCCCGGTTTCCCGGAGTTATCCCAGTCTTACAGGCAGGTTACCCACGTGTTACTCACCCGTCCGCCGCTAACATCAGGGAGCAAGCTCCCATCTGTTCGCTCGACTTGCATGTATTAGGCACGCCGCCAGCGTTCATCCTGAGCCAGGATCAAACTCTCCGAAGAAATGTTTGACTTGCTCAATTTAAAAAATAAAAATTAACGTTGACGTTTGTCGCTTTGTTCAGTTTTCAAAGTTCAATATATTTGGAGCGGGTGATGAGAATCGAACTCACGAC
>NZ_JBHVRW010000087.1:0-1344 GCF_042885475.1 Streptomyces sp. NPDC058051 | reverse complement strand
CATTTTGGGGACGCTTGCGGAGCCGCCGTTGGCGATGGCGATGACGGCGTCGAGGACGGCGTTGACGAACTCCACGATTTGGGCGCCCTGGTTCACGATGAACGTGACGATGTCGATGATTCCCTTGACCGCGCGGACGAACGCGGAGGCGGGGTTGAGGAGGGAGATGATCCAGGTGATCCCGGCGATGATGACGGTGGGGATCAGGTAGCTGGTCAGTTTCTCCAGGATGGTGGCCTTGAGGTCGCCGGCTTCCTCGGTGATTTCCTTGACCGCGCCTGCGGGGCCTTCGGCGGCGAGTTTCTTCGCGACGGGCACCGAGGTCTCGACGGCGGACAGGGCCTGGTCGGGGACGCCCTTGCGGGTGATCTTGGCGCGGATGTTGGCCCAGGTCAGGCCGAGGAGGGAGCCGATGAGCTGGATGATGCCCTTGAGGTCGAACTTCTGCGGGAGTTCGAGCCCGGCCTTGACCGCGGTGCCCAGCAGCCAGGACACCACACCGGTCTTGAGATGCTCGGCAATGTTCGTGACGAAGAGGTTGAGCCCCGCGCCGACCGCACGGACGAGGTTGCCGAGGAACCCGATCGGGTCCTTGATGATCTTCATGATCGCGGAGGCGGCCTTCGCGAGGATCCCCAGCAGCAGGTTCTTCAGCTCGTTGATCGTCTTGATGACACCGACGACCGCGTCCATCGCCTTCGCGACCAGGCCCTTGTTGGCCTCCTGAAGCTTCTTGATCTCCTCGTCGACCTTGTTCAGAGCCGCCGTGTACTTCTGCGCCAGATCCTGGACCAGCTGTTCGGACTTCTCGTTGACACTTGATTCCAGGTCGTCGAACTTCCCCGCGAAGTCCTGCGCCGCCTCCTGACCGAACTCCTTCAGGTCCGCGGGAAGCCTGTCGACCTCCGCCTTCAGCTCCGTGCGCCCCTTGGCGATACGCGCCTTCGCCCTGCCGAGCTCGGCACCGATGATGTCGGCGACCGACGAGATGACCGTCTGCATCTTGCCGACGTAGAGCTTGCGGGCCTCCTGGTAGAGGTCATTGGCCTCCGCAGGCATGCCCATCAGCTTGTCCTTGGCCCACTTCGCCGGCCCGAACATCCCTGAGTAGCGTTTGTCCTTGTACGCCTTCATCCGGCGCTTGTGGTCGGCGGTGAACGCGTCCCTGGCCGCCTTCTCGCCGGTCGTGAAGGCCGTGTCGACCTTCTTGTCCAGACCGGACAGGGTCTCCTCGACGTCCTTCTTCGTCCCGTCGTAGACCTTCTGGAGCTTCGCGGTGACCTCGGCCCGCCGCTTCTCGTCCTTCGACTTCGTCTCGCCCTTCCCGCCGTCGACCTGCTTGCC
>NZ_JBHVRW010000086.1:0-1356 GCF_042885475.1 Streptomyces sp. NPDC058051 | reverse complement strand
GTGCGTGATAGATGTGGTGCAGGGTGACGGCGAGGTCGCCCGCTTCCCCGGCGATGAAGAGGACGCTGCCCGCGCCGGAGGTGATCCAGGTGGAGCCGTCACACGAAGCTGGACCGGATCGAGGAGGTCCTGGAACGCTTCCCGGACCGGGTCTTCGCCTTCGACGAGTTCGGCCCCCTCGGCATCCGACCCACCGCCGGCTCGGGCTGGGCCCCCGCCGGCCACCCCGAGCGGCACCCCGCGACCTACCACCGCACCCACGGGATCCGGTACTTCCACGGCTGCTACTCGATCGGCGACGACACCCTGTGGGGCGTCAACCGCCGCAAGAAGGGCGCGGCGAACACCCTGGCCGCACTGAAGTCCATCCGGGCCGCCCGCCCCGACGGCGCCCCGATCTACGCGATCATGGACAACCTGTCCGCCCACAAGGGCGAGCAGATCCGGAGCTGGGCGAGGAAGCACCGGGTCGAGCTGTGCTTCACCCCGACCTATGCCTCGTGGGCGAACCCGATCGAGGCCCACTTCGGGCCGCTGCGGCAGTTCACCATCGCCAACTCGAACCACCGCAACCACACCGTCCAGACCCGGGCCCTGCACGCCTACCTGCGCTGGCGCAACACCAACGCCCGCCACCCCGACGTCCTCTCCGCCCAACGCCGCGAACGAGCGCGCATCCGCAGCGAGAAGGGCCTGCGCTGGGGAGGCCGACCACTCACCGAAGCAGCCTGACCCGCCCCGGCAAGCAGGAGACCCGCGATGGCAGTAGAGATCGTCTACGAGACGCACGCCACCACCACCGACAACGAGGCGGGCATCGCCACCGGCTGGCTCCCCGGCCAGCTCTCGGAACTCGGCCGCTGTCAGGCCGCGGAACTCGGCGAACGCCGACGCGCTGGCGGCTTTGCCGCGGTGTTCACCTCCGACCTCCACCGAACTCTGGAGACGGCCCGGATCGCGTTCCCCGACGGCACGCCCTCGATCCGCCAGGACATCCGGCTGCGCGAGTGCAACTACGGGGACCTCAACGGAGCACCTGCCGCCCGCATTGCCGCCCAGCGGGCTCGCCGCATCGACGAACCCTTCCCCGGCGGTCAGAGCTACCGCCAGGTCCTCGCGGCCACCGACGTGTTCCTGTACGACCTGGCCACGCGCTGGAACGGCGGACGGATCCTGGTGATCGCCCACTCGGCCAACCGATGGGCCCTGGACTGCTTGCTCGCCGGGGCCTCGTTGGAAGACCTCGTCGAAGCCCCACCCGCCTGGCGCCCGGGCTGGCACTACATGCTTCCCGCTGGCTGGACCCCGTCGACCCGGTAAACCTTCCCGGTCACAGCACTAGCTGAGTCTGAGGAG
>NZ_JBHVRW010000085.1:0-1423 GCF_042885475.1 Streptomyces sp. NPDC058051 | reverse complement strand
CTCGGTGGGCAGTTCGTGAGTCTTTGAGTGGTTCTGCTGTCGCCTGATGGTGTGGCGGCGGGGCGGAATCTGCCGGTTGACGGTCGTTGATCTGGTGATGTGACCGGGTGAGTGAACGCGGGGCGTATCCGAGTGACCTATCGGACGAGCAGTGGTCGTTGATCGAGCCGGTGATCACCGCGTGGAAGGGGCGGCACCGCTCGGTCAGCGGTCATCAAGGTGCCTACGACATGCGGGAGATCGTGAACGCGATCCTGTACCAGGGGCGGACCGGCTGTCAGTGGGCCTACCTTCCGCATGGCCTGCCGCAGAAGAGCGCGACCTACTACTACTTCGCCGCCTGGCGGGATGACGGGACCGACCAGGTCATCCACGAACTCCTGCGCTGCCAGGTCCGTGAGCGGGCCCGGCGATTAGAGGACCCGGCCGTGGTGGTCCTGGACACGCAGAGTGTCCACGTGGCCGCCGGGGTCCCCGCCGCCACGAGTGGCCACGATCCGGCCAAGCGGGTGCCCGGCCGCAAACGGGGCCTTGCCGTGGATGTCCTCGGCCTGGTCATCGCAGTCGTCGTCCTCGCCGCGAACACCCACGACAACGCCGCGGGCATCGTCCTGCTGGACCAGGTCGCCGAGCACGCCGGCGGTACCGTCCGCAAAGCGCTGGTCGACCAGGGCTTCAAGAACCAGGTCGTCGCGCACGGCGCCGGGCTGGGCATCGACGTCGAGATCGTCGCACGCAACCCGCAGGTCAAGGGGTTCGTGCCGCAGCCGAAGCGGTGGAGGGTCGAGCAGACCTACGGGATCCTGATACTGCACCGGCGCCTGGTCCGCGACTACGAGTACCGCCCCTCCTCCTCGGCCTCCCGCGTCTACTGGGCGATGACCCACGTCATGACCCGGCGCCTCACCGGCACGAACGCCCCCACCTGGCGCGAGGCGCAGGCGGCGGCAGCGTGAACATCCGACCCCTGCTTGACGCCCTGGACCTCCAGGAAGACGCCGCCCGGGCCCTGGCCGACGACCTCCGTTCACAGATCGACGGCCTGCAGACCCGGTTGCGGGAGGCCGAGACACACCTGGAACACCTCGCGATCACCCGCAAGACCGTCACCGGCCTCGCAGACCGTCTCCCCGCCGTCGCGCCGGACCTGCCCGAGCACCCGGACTACCCCCGCATCCTCGCCGCCTTCAACCACGCGACCGGACCACTACGTGCCAAGGACGTCTGCCAAGCCCTCGGCCACGAACTGCTGCCGAAGAACGTCGAAGGCACCCGCGCCAAGCTGAAACGCCTGGTCAGACTCGGGATCCTCACCGAGGCCGACACCGGCAACTTCGCCAAGAAGCAATAGCCGACGGAACCTCCACCAGCGACCTTGCTCCAACCTCAGCCAGAACGGACATCACCTTACGAACCGCCCTCT
>NZ_JBHVRW010000084.1:0-1427 GCF_042885475.1 Streptomyces sp. NPDC058051 | reverse complement strand
CCCCCACCCCGACCATCATCCTTCAACCACTCCTGCACCACACCCAACACCCCACCCACCACAGACCGCACACCCACCACCACACCACCACCACCACCAACGCCAGCACCAGCACCAGCACCAGAAACCCCGCCAGAAACCACATCCACCTCACACACCACCGGACCCGACACCACACCACCCCCCACAAACTCACCCCAACCCGACCACACCACACCCACACCCGCACCCGCACCCGCACCCGCACCCGCACCCGCACCCGCACCCGCCAGCGGACGCCACACCACCTCCCACAACGCACCCGAACCACCCGACGCCCCCAACTGCTCCACCGACACCGGACGGGAGACCAAGGCGCCCACGCTGAGCACCGGTTCTCCCGCGGCGTCCGCGACCAGCACGGACACGCTGTCCTGGCCGGCCGGGGCGATCCTCACCCGGAGTTCCGACGCACCTGCAGCGTGCAGAGCTACGTTCGTCCAGGCGAAGGGCAGAACAGTCGATTCGTCGGTCTGCGAACCGTCATCGATCAGTGCCACATGCATCGCGGAGTCGAGCAACGCAGGGTGCAGGCCGAAGCGCTCGGCGTCAGCGCGGGCCGACTCGGGCAGAGCAACCTCTGCGTAGAGCTCTTCGCCCGAGGTCCAGGCAGCCTTGAGCCCCTGGAAGACCGGACCGTATCCGTAACCTCGCTCCGACAGGAGGTCGTACGCGCCGTTCACGTCGATGGTCGTTGCACCTGGGGGAGGCCACTCCGTGAGCCCTTCGACGGGAGTCTCGGCGCCTGGTGCCAGCACACCTTCCGCGTGCCGGATCCACTGGTTCGGCTCTGCGTCCTCTCCCTGCGAGTACACGCTGACCGAACGCCGACCTGAGGCATCCGCGGCCCCGACGGCGACCTGTACTGCGGTCCCCTCGTGCTCGGGCAGGACGAGCGGAGCCTGAAGCGTCAGCTCTTCCAGGAGGTCACAGCCGACCTGATCTCCCGCTTGGATGGCCAACTCCACGAATGCGGTGCCGGGCAGGAGTACGCTGCCCAGCACTCCGTGATCAGCCACCCAGGCGTGGCTGCCGAGAGCAAGCCGGCCGGTCATGACGATCTCATCGGTGTCAGCATCGGCAAGGAACACGGTGGCGCCCAGAAGCGGATGATCCATATGCCGCAGCCCCAGCCGACTGGGATCGCCACCGGTAGCTTCGGAGTCCAGCCAGAACCTCTCCCGCTGGAAGGCGTAGGTCGGCAGGTCGACCCGGCGGGCACCCGAATCTTCGAAGAACCGGGCCCAGTCCACCGACACCCCCGCCACATGCAGCCGGCCCAGAGCCGACACCGCCGTGGACGCCTCAGGGCGGTTCTTGCGCAGGAACGGAACGAACACCGCGGACTCCGAGACCACCGACTGCTGCGCCATCCCACTCAGCACACC
>NZ_JBHVRW010000083.1:0-1432 GCF_042885475.1 Streptomyces sp. NPDC058051 | reverse complement strand
CACTTGTTCCCCATGAACAGCATTTCGACGAGGAACCCCTCGACGCTCAGATCCCAGTCGTTCCAGTCCCCGGTGTCGGCGTAGATGCGGTAGGAGCTGACCGGATTCCCGTCCCGGTCGGTCACCTCGAACGCGGACAGCACCCCGCCCTGGGCGGCCCGGTCCTTCTTGTACTGCTCCACCAGTTTGTCGAACTTGTCGCGGGCGGCTTTTTCCTCCTTCTTCGCCTCCTTGACCCCGTCCTGGACCAGCGGGGAGTCATCCGGCTGGCCCGAGGAGCCCGGATCGGGCACCATCGGGCTCGGATCGAGCGGGTTCTCTGGGCCGGGCAGCGTCGGACTCACCGAAGGCGTAGGTGTGGGGGTCGGTGCCGCGCTGGCCGACACGGTGGCCAGCAGCAGCGAGGCCAGGCACGAAAGTGCCAGCAGCACCAGACCAGCAACCATGCTGCGCCCGGGGCGCAGCCACC
The DNA here is from genome assembly GCF_042885475.1 of Streptomyces sp. NPDC058051. Classification (NCBI taxonomy): domain Bacteria; kingdom Bacillati; phylum Actinomycetota; class Actinomycetes; order Kitasatosporales; family Streptomycetaceae; genus Streptomyces; species Streptomyces sp. NPDC058051. The sequence goes on along the minus strand of NZ_JBHVRW010000083.1, from coordinate 963 downwards.
GCCTTACGCCCCGCAGCACGCGCACGCCCCGGGCCTGGGCCCCGGCCCGGATGCGCGCTATCGGTGTTCCCGCCGTTGCGGCGGCCCGCCCGCTCATGCCGCTGCGCTCTGCGTGGGCTGGGAGTGGATATGGGCGACGGCCTGTTCGTCGGCGGGCAGCGTGACCTGCATGGCGCCGATCCGCCCGGTCAGGTCACGGTGGAGGCACTCACCGGCCCGCGCGGCGCGCTCCTCGTCGCTGAGGTCGGGGCTGTTGGGGGACAGCTCGGTCGTGACCAGGGTGAGCAGGTCCTCGTCGTCGGGGTTGCAGCCGAGGAAGCGCAGCGCCCGGCGGGCGAGGTTGGTGTCGGTGTGTCGAAAAACAAACTTGCGGGGGATCAGGCCGCGCAGGATCTGCCCGTTCTCGTTGTCGGCCGAGCCGATGTCGTCCGCATCGTGGGCGCCGAAGAGGGCGCCGGCGTTGTGCTTGCGTCCGTCCTTCACCAGCTCCAGCGCCAGGGCCAGGCCCTCGGGGCTGGAGGTCAGCCACCAGCACTCGTCCCACACCACGAGCGCGAACTCGTCCAGGTCCGCGTAGACGATCTTCCGGGACAGGGCGGCGATCAGGTACATCACCGCACGCCCGAAGATCTTCTCGAACTCCATCTTGTCCAGCCGGTCCCCGCCGCGCAGTTCGCTTTTGGTGGGCAGTGCGAGGGAGGACACCGAGAACACCAGGGCATCGGCCTTCGAACCGCGGACCACGGGCAGCGATTCGTCGAACACCGCGCGGGCCAGGTCCTTGCGCCGCACCGCGGCCAGGCGGCGGGCGGCCATGGCGGAATGAGCATCACCGGACGCACCGCGGTTGGTGAGCTCCTCGACCAGGACCCGCATCGACGGATGCGGCTCGCCCAGCACCGCCTCGACCGCCTCGGACAGCGCGATGCCCTCGTCACTCATGGGCGCCAGGCCGAGCAGCAG
>NZ_JBHVRW010000082.1:0-1451 GCF_042885475.1 Streptomyces sp. NPDC058051 | reverse complement strand
AGGGCTCGCAGAGAATCAACATGCGGGTTTGATGTTGTCCGGGGGCTCGGTGCCGTAGGCGTCGAGGTAGGCGGCTACGTCGGTAGGGGTGGTGAATCGTGCGGTGGAGCGGGGGACGGTGCAGCCGTGCTGGTCCAGGAGGGGCTGGGTGTCCTGGATCGTGCGGGTGATGGTCTGCGAGCTGGTCCCGAAGAGTTCGCCGAGGAGGGCGTGGGTGAAGCAGCCGCGCTGGTAGAGGATCGTGGCCAGGATCCGGTCGGGGTCGGTGAACGCCTGCCGGGGGCCGGCGCCGGGGGCCCGTTGTCGTTCGCGACCGCGTCGGTGGCGGCGCTGTTCCTCCCGTCGGGCACGCTGCAGGGCCGCAAACTCGCTGATCAGGGTGTCCAGTTGTGAGCGGGTGATACCGGTGAGTTCCGGGTCGGTGAGGCGGGTGTGCTGCCGGGCGTCCCACTGCCGTGGTTCAGCGCCGTGTGGAGTGCTGGTGGCTGTGGGCGCGCGCTGGGCATGGTGTGCGTGGAGGGTGTAGTTCCAGTCGCCGTGGAAGCGGTGGCGGGTCATCGTCAGCGCGTCGACCTGGGCGTCGTCGACTTTCACGCCGGTGGGGTAGGCGCCGGTGTCGAGTTCGGCGCGGACCCTTAGTCCGGTGCGGGTGGTGGTCGCCGCGATGGACTGCACGATGACTTCATGGCTGGTCAGTGGCCTGCCGCGCCAGTTCATGGAAATGTGGGAGAACAGCCGGTGCTCAATCCGGTTCCATTTCGATGTGCCCGGCGGTAGGTGACTCACCGTGATCTCAAGGCCGGTCTCGGCGGCCAGAGCGGCGAGTTCGGTCTTCCATGCCCGGGTGCGGTAGCCGTTGGAGCCCCCGGCGTCGGCGGTGATCAGCAGCCGACGGGCGCGGGGGTAGTCGCCCTGTCCGGCCCCGTGCCACCAGCGGCGGATCGAGGCGACCGCGAAAGCGGCGGTGTCGTGGTCGGTGCCGACACTGACCCAGCCAGTGTTCGCGGCAATGTCGTAGATGCCGTACGGGATCGCCTTGCCGGGCCCCTCCCGATCCAGGAAGTCATGTGTCTTGACCTGCACCGGATCACCCGTGGGGTGCCATTCACGCCCCGCGTTCTTGTACTGGCCGACCAGTTCCTTCTTCTTGCTGTCCACGCTGACCACCGGATCCCCGGCGCCGATGTGGTCCTTGGCCTGCTCGTTGATGTAGCGGAACTGGGCGTCCCGGTCCGGGTGCTGCTTGCCCTCGACGGTCTTGGAGTTGGCCTGCAGGCTGAAACCTTCCTCCCGCAGCAGGTCACCGACCGTGTCGGCACTGACCTTGTGTCCCTGACGGGTCAGCTCGCCGGCCAGGTTCCTGGTCGACTTGGTCGTCCAGCGCAGCGGCGACATCGGGTCTCCGCGCATGTCCGGCTCGACCAGGGCGAACAGCGCTGGCCGCAGCCCCG
>NZ_JBHVRW010000081.1:0-1464 GCF_042885475.1 Streptomyces sp. NPDC058051 | reverse complement strand
CGGCGGTTGTTCCGTTGCCGATCGATGTCGCGGCCCTCCGTGCGCGTACCGACACGATTCCCGCTCTCCTCCGCGACCTCGCCCCCACCACCACCACCACCCGACGACGGTCTGCGGCCCGCGCTCTCGCAGGGGCTGCCGACGGTCAGGAGCTGATGCGCGCTCTGGCCGGCCTGGGCGCGGCAGAGCGAGCTCGTACGGTGCTTGACATGGTCCGCTCCCAGGTGGCCGCGGTGTTGGGCCACAGCTCTGCGGACGCGATCGAAGCGGACCGGCCCTTCCAAGAGCTCGGTTTCGACTCGCTCAGCGCGGTGGAGCTCCGCAATGCCCTCAACGCAGCCGCCGCGCTGAGGCTGCCCGCCACGCTGATCTTCGACTACCCGAGCTCGCGCGCCGTGGCCGAGTACATCGACAGCGAGCTCGGCGGGGGCATCGAGCAGAGCCCGGACCGGCCGGCCGGCCCCGTGCTGCGCGAGTTGGACGACGAACCGATCGTCATCGTGGGGATGGCCTGCCGCTATCCCGGTGGAGTGACCTCCCCCGAAGACCTGTGGGACCTCGTGCTGGAGGGACGGGACGCGGTCTCCGCGTTTCCGCGGGACCGCGGTTGGGACGTCGAAGGCGTGTACAACCCTGAGCCGGGCGTACCCGGAAAGACATACGCCAACCAGGGAGGCTTCCTCCACGACGCCGGATACTTCGACCCGGGCTTCTTCGGGATCAGCCCCAACGAGGCATTGATCATGGATCCGCAGCAGCGACTGCTGCTGGAGGCATCCTGGGAGGTCCTGGAACGTGCGGGCATAGACCCACGCTCGCTGAAGGGCACGAAGACGGGCGTCTTCGCCGGTCTGATGTACCACGACTACGGGCAGGGCACGGAAGCCGCAGCAACCACGGGCGGAAGCCTGGTGTCGGGGCGCGTGTCCTACACCCTGGGCCTTGAAGGCCCGTCACTCACCGTGGACACGGCGTGCTCGTCGTCGCTGGTCGCCCTGCACCTCGCGGCCCAGGCGCTGCGTTCGGGTGAGTGTTCCATGGCGCTGGCCGGGGGCGTGGCCGTCATGTCGACCACCGACATGTTCGTGGAGTTCAGTCGGCAGCGTGGGTTGGCGAGGGACGGGCGGTGCAAGTCGTTCGCGGGTGCGGCGGACGGTGCGGCGTGGTCGGAGGGTGTGGGGGTGCTGTTGGTCGAGCGGCTTTCGGATGCGCGGCGGTTGGAGCATGAGGTCCTGGCGGTGGTGCGGGGCAGCGCCATTAATCAGGACGGGGCGAGTAATGGGCTGACGGCTCCGAATGGTCCGTCGCAGCAGCGGGTGATCCGGGCGGCGTTGGAGAACGCGGGGCTGACCGCGAACGATGTGGACGCGGTGGAGGCGCATGGGACGGGGACGCGGTTGGGTGATCCGATCGAGGCGCAGGCGTTGCTGTCCACGTATGGGCAGGGGCGGGTGGAGGGTGATC
>NZ_JBHVRW010000080.1:0-1494 GCF_042885475.1 Streptomyces sp. NPDC058051 | reverse complement strand
TCCACCCGACGAACGCCGTCGACAGTTCCCACGCGGCGGCGAACAGGATCGTGAATGGCATGACCCAGCCGAGGATGTCCCCGGCGAACCCGGCCTGCCCGGTCCACGCGACCGCCATCGGCGCGGTGATCGGACCGACCACCATCAACCGTTCCGCGTTCACCTTGACGAACTTCTTGACCCGGTCCGTCACGGTCGGCTGCCCGGCCCGGCGTACAGCCCGTGTCTCACGGGCCTTCGCCTTCCGGGCGTCCTTCTCATCCCGCCTCGCCGTACGGGCCTCGCGCTTCAGACGCTTGCGTTCCAGCGCCTGCTCGGTCCGTGAGGTCGCCCGCTGCATCCGGACAGCAGCTTCCGCCAGGGCGTCGTCGGCGGCCTTCAGCGTGGCCTCCGCGCCCGCTTCCCTGTCCCTGGCCTGCGCGAGGGCGGTCTCAGCGGCCTTGAGGTCGGCGTCCTGCTTCGTCCGGGCCCGCTCCACGAGTCGGTCGGCAGCCTCGCGGGCGGCGCAGGTGGTGCGTTCGGCGTCCTCGGCCGCGGTCGCCCGCAGCCGCTTGGCGTCCTCTTCGGCCAGGCGCCGGACACGGGCGGCTTCCTGACGGGCCGTCCCCTGCTCCCAGGCCGCGTCCTCGCGCATCTGGGCGGCAGCCGCGCGGGCCTCTCGCATCTGCTGCTCACTCTCGGAGGCGGCCTTCGCGCGGACGGCCTCCAGCTCCTGACTGGTCGATGCGCGCAGTCCGGCCGACGCCTCCTCGGCTTCTTCCCTCACCTGGGCCGCTTCGGCCTGCGCCAGGTCCCGCACGGCTGTGGCGTCGGTGCGGGCGGAGGCGAGCTGCTGTTCAGCCTCCGCACCTGCCCGGTCCAGAACGCCCTGAGCGATGGCCCGGATCGTGGCAGCCTCGTCGTCGGCGGCGGCCAGGAGCGCCTGTGCCTCGCGATCGGCGGCGGACCGGATCTGTTCGGCCTGCGCCTGGGCGCGCTGCTCGATCGCCGTGCCGATCCGGGCGGCTTCCGCACGGTTGCGCGCTGACAGAGCCCGTGCCGCCGTCCGCGCGTCTTTGGCATCGGTGCGGGCCTGGTCACGGATCCGGTCCGCGTCCCGGTTCGCTGCGGTGCGGGTGATACCGGCGTCGGCCGTGGACTCGCGCAACCGCCGTCCTGCCTCTTCGACGACATCGTTCATCACCTGGCGGGCGTGACTGTCAGCCGCCCCGCGAACGGCGTCTGACTGGCGGTCCGCTGCATCGAGCAGGTCCTGGGCCCGGAGCTCAGCGTCGGCCAGGAGCTGCTGCACCTGACGGTGCGCGGTCTCCCGGACGAGATCGGCGATGTCGGTGGCACGGTCCCGGGCATCGGCCACCACCGGATCAGCGGCCGGACGCACCGTCTTCGGCGCGACGACGACCGTGTCACGGGGCGCAGCGGCCAGAGCGGCGGCGGCGCTGGTCTTCGGTCCGGTCGTGGTGGTCTTTGAGGTGCGGGCCTGCGGCTTGCGCC
>NZ_JBHVRW010000079.1:0-1583 GCF_042885475.1 Streptomyces sp. NPDC058051 | reverse complement strand
GCCGATCAGGCGGCCGTCGGCGAGGAGTGGGCAGACGTAGTAGCCGTACTTGCGGCGGGCCGGGGGCTTGTACGCCTCGAAGATCTGGGTGAAGCCAAACAGGCGCTGGACGCGGGGGCGGTACCAGATGAGATTGTCGAATGGCCCGAGGAACACCGGTTTCCGGTACGGTCGCGCCGGGCGGGTGAGTGCTTGTGGGTCGGCCCAGGCTGTTCCCCAGCCTTCGACCCTCACGGGGGTGAGGCCGGTTCCGGGCAGGATGCGGGTCGCGACCGGGGTGGGGATGCGGAGGTAGTCCGCGAGGTCGTCCGTGGTAGCTACGCCAAGTGCGGCCCCGGCGTTGCCGAGGAGCGCGGTCAGGCATGCGTCGTCGGAGGCCTGGTCGCTCAGGAAAGCGGCGGGGATGCAGCGCTCGGCGAGGTCGAACAGGCGCCGGCCGCCCGTGCGGCGGGTGGAGGCGAGTTCCCCGGACCAGACGAGGAGTTCCAGGGCTGTCTTCGTTGGGCTCCAGTCCCATCCGGCTCCTGCTTCTGCGTCATCGCGGAGCTGGCGCAGCGGGAGTGGTCCGTCGCGTTGGATGCGGTCGATGAGGGCGGTGCGGGTCCGCCGGTCCGGGTATTGGGGGCGGCGGCGGGTGGCGCGGCGGCGGAAGGCCCACAGGGGCCAGTCGGCGAGCGGCACGAGGGCCAGTGCGTGGGCGGGGTAGTCGAACGCGGTCGGGGTGTTGTTGAGGGTGTTGTCGACGGTCCGGGTTGTTGCTGTGGGTAGGCGTGTGGTGAGGGTGAGCTGGTGGGCGCGGGCCAGGGTGCTGATGCTGTCGAGCTGGACGGCGTGGAGGAGGGTGAGGGCGGCGGTCACGTCGGGGAAGCCGTCGGCGGGAAGGGTCGCGGCGACGGCGATGTCCCGGGCTTGTGTCAGGGACAGTTCGGCTTCGGGTGCCGGGGTGGTCATGGACGTGGATCCGTCACAGTGGCTGGTGTGACCGCGGGTTCTTGAGCGTCAGCGGGCTGGGCCTCGGGCGGGCTGGGCGGTCGCGCTGCGGGCAGAGCGTCCCCTGGCGCGGCTGTTCGGCGGGTGGGGGCCAGGAACGCGCTGGCGGCGCCGATGGCCGCGCAGCTGGTGAGGGTGATGAGCGCGGTGTCCCATCTGTGGTGTTGGGCGAGGGCTCCGATGGTGACGGCCATGATGCCGCCGGTGATGTCGGTGGAGGCGCCGACCCAGGCGTTCGCCTCGATTCGGGTGTCGTCGCTCGCGGTGGCGTCGATGAGGAGGAAGGCGTTGATGAACAGCGGGGTGACGAACAGTCCGGCCAGGAGCAGCAGGGTGGCCAGGAGCCATAGGGGGCGGGCGAGGAAGAGGAGTGTGGTGGGGAGGGTGAAGCCGAGGGTCAGGAGCTGGTATTTGCGCCAGAGCCCGGCTTTCCAGTCGATGGTGGCGTAGAGGATGCCGCCGATGACGCCTCCGGTGCTGATCGCGGCGAGGAGTGGTCCGAGCCAGGCGGTGGCGTGCTGGGTTTGGGTGTAGGCGGGGACGAGGACGCCGGTGCCGCCGAAGATGCACCCCATCACGAGGAGGGGCAGGAG
>NZ_JBHVRW010000078.1:0-1634 GCF_042885475.1 Streptomyces sp. NPDC058051 | reverse complement strand
CGCTGCCGACTGAACTCCACAAACACACCCGGAGTCGACATCACCGTCACACCACCCGCCAGCGCCAGCGAGCACTCACCATTCCGCAACGCCTGCGCCGCCAGATGCAGCGCCACCAACGACGACGAACACGCCGTATCCACCGTCACCGCAGGACCCTCAAGCCCGAATGTGTACGCCACGCGCCCCGACACGACGCTGTAAGCACTCCCCGTCCCGATGTAACCCTCGAACCCGGTGGGGATCCGCTGCTGCAGCCGTGCGCCGTAGTCGCCGTACATGACGCCCGCGAAAACTCCCGTAGAGCTCCCTCGGAGGCTTTCGGGACGGATGTCGCTTCGCTCGAACGTCTCCCACGCACATTCGAGGAGCAATCGCTGCTGCGGATCCATCGCGAGCGCCTCACGCGCCGAAATATCGAAGAAATCGGCGTCGAATCCGGCGGGCTCCGTGAGGAATCCGCCTTCTTTGACGTACGACGTTCCTTGGTGATCAGGGTCCGGGTCGTACAGTCCTTCGACGTCCCAACCGCGGTCTTCAGGAAATCCGGAGATTCCGTCTTCGCCGTTGACCATCATGTTCCAGAGGTCTTCGGGCGAGTTCACTCCGCCCGGGTACCGACAGGCCATGCCCACGATCGCGATGGGCTCCTGCTTACCTGCCTCAGCCTCCTGCAGGCGCTGCCTGGTCTCGTGCAGATCGGCCGTCACCCACTTGAGGTAGTCGATCAGCTTCTCTTCGTTCGCCATTCGCGTTCCGTCCTCCGTAATCGACACAAGCTCCGACACATGCCCGTCAGGATTGTCGAAACTCCTTGTCGATAAAATCGAAGATCTCGTCCGCAGTAGCGGTGTCCATTCTTTCCCTGACATCCGTCTTGTCGGGCGTCTGCGTCTGAGCGAGCTTCGCGACCATGGAAATCAGGCGCGCGGATATCAGGGGCCTGTCTGCCTCTTCCGAAGCCATCGTCGACAGAGCAGTTTCCAATCTGTCGAGTTCGGCGAGAATCGCTGCGGGACGCAGAGGAGGCGCCGCCGGCTGCAGGCGTTCCCGTAGGTACTGAGCCAGCGAGTCGGGAGTGGGGTAGTCGAACGCCAGCGTCGCCGGCAGTTCGATCCCGGTCGCGGTGACGAGGCGGTTACGCAACTCGATCGCGGCCAGCGAGTCGAAGCCCAGATCCTTGAACGGCCGAGCAGGTGTGACAGCCGACGGATCGGTCCGGCCGAGCACCGTGGTCGCGTGCTTCCGCACGAGGGTCAGCACCAGTTCGCGCCGACCGCTCTCGTCCATCGTGGACAGCTGCTGTGCCAGGTCGGAACCCGCGGCAGCCGTGCCGGACGTGGCGTTGCGGCGCTGTACCGGCAGCCGCACCAAGCCCTCGAAGACATCCGGCATCAGTCCGTCGCCCGCCTGCGCTCGGAGTGCCGGGAGATCGATCTCCGCGGCGACCGGGGTCGCCTGCCCGGCCGCCAGCGCCACATCGAACAACTCCAGCGCCACGCTGGTAGCCATCGGACGAATGCCCGCGCGTGCCAGCCTGGCCCGGTCCACCCGTCCCAGGTGTCCGGTCATGCCGCTGTCCTGGGCCCATAAGCCCCAAGCCACGGACATTCCTGGCAGGCCGCTGCCGCGCC
>NZ_JBHVRW010000077.1:0-1680 GCF_042885475.1 Streptomyces sp. NPDC058051 | reverse complement strand
CGTGCCCCAACCGGACGGCGCCTCCACCACCCGACCACCGGCAACCCGACGCAAACGCGGCACCCATACCCGCCCCAACCGCACAGCCACCTGCGAATACCCAGCGGCAACCAGACCCCCCAGCAGCACCAGCGACGCCGGATCGTCATCAACATCCACCAGCACCACACGACCCGGATGCTCAACCTGCACACTCCGCACCAAACCCCACACCGCCGCACCCGCCAAATCAGCAGGCCGCTCACCAGCATTGACCGCCACCGCCCCACGGGTCACCACAACCAACGACTTACCGTTCAACTCACCCGCCAGCCAACGCTGCACCACACCCAACACATCAGCGACCAGACCGCGCACGCCCGACACCACATCTCCAGCCGCCCCAGCGACCACACACAACGCCTCGCCACCCCCAGCCCCAGCCCCAGCACACACCTGCTCCACCGAACCGGCCAGACCGGTACCATCAGCCAGATCCAGCACCGACCAACCAACAGCCTGCTGCCCCCCACCGATGTCCGAGACCGTGGTCCAGTCGAGGTGGAACAGCTCGCGGCCGTCGTGCGAGGCGTCTGCAAGCTGGCCGGGCTGGACGGCGCTGGTGCCGATCCGCTCGACCTCGAACACCCTCGCACCCGAGGGATCTGTACCGATCATCGAGAATGAGTGCTCACCTGTACGGCTCACACGCACCCGTATTTTGCGCGCACCGGTCGCGTACACCTGCATCCCGGCGAAGACGAACGGCAACGAGACCTCCTCCGGATCCGCATTCTCGGCAGCAGCGAACTGCAAGGGGTGAGCTGCGGCGTCCACGAGCGCCGGATGCACCAGGAACCCATCCGTGGGCTCCTCGGGAGACAGCACCACGTCAGCGAAGACGTCATCGTCGCGCCGCCACACCGCGCGCACCCCGGCGAACACCGGTCCGTATGCCTGCCCCGCCGTAGCGAGCCGCTCGTACACGCCGTCCACTGCTACCGGTACGGCGCCGTTCGGTGGCCACACACCAGCATCGGGTCCGGGCTTGGCAGTGGATTCGTCTTCTGTGTGCTGCGGTGCGAGGCGGCCGCGCGCGTGGCACCGCCATGCCTCGTCCGGCGAGAGCCGCGAGTGAATACTGACGTCGCGCACTCCTTCGGCGGTTTCGTCAGGGCCTCCGACCACGACTTGTAGTTGCACCTGTCCCTGCGGCGGAAGCTGCAACGAGGTCTGCAGCGTCAGCTCCACCAGTCGGGCACAGCCGACCCGATCGCCGGCGAACAACGCGAGCTCTGCGAACCCTGTGGCCGGCAGCAGCACACGGCCCAGCATCGCGTGATCGGCCAGCCACGAATGCGACCTCATGCCTACCGCGCCCGCGAGGACCAGGCCGTCCCCATCGGCGACCTCGACGAGCGTGTGCAGCAACCGGTGCCCTGCTCTGTCTCGTTCGCTCTCCGCACGGTTGCCGGCCAGCCAGAATCGTTCGTGTTGGAAGGCGTACGTCGGCAACGGAACGGTCCGGGCGCCAGGAAGCAACCGGCCCCAGTCCACATCCATGCCGTGAACGAAGCCGGTGGCCAGTCCGGTCAGCAGACGGGAAGGACTGTCATCGTCACGACGGCAGAGATGGGTGACGAACCGCCCGTCCACGCCTGCCACCTGCTCGATCGCCGACGACAGCGCCGGGTACGGCGC
>NZ_JBHVRW010000076.1:0-1715 GCF_042885475.1 Streptomyces sp. NPDC058051 | reverse complement strand
ATGCCGGCGCTGCTCAACGCCTGACGAATCACCCGCTGCTGCGACGGACCATTCGGCGCCGACAGGCCGTTACTGGCGCCGTCCTGGTTCAGCGCGCTGCCCCGTACCACCGCCAGCACCCGATGACCGAGCCGCCGCGCATCCGACAACCGCTCCACCAACAACAACCCAACACCCTCACCCCAACCCGTCCCATCAGCAGCCTCCGCAAACGGCTTGCAACGACCATCCAACGACAAACCCCGCTGCCGACTGAACTCCACAAACACACCCGGAGTCGACATCACCGTCACACCACCCGCCAGCGCCAGCGAGCACTCACCATTCCGCAACGCCTGCGCCGCCAGGTGCAGCGCCACCAACGACGACGAACACGCCGTATCGATACTGACCGCAGGACCCTCGAACCCGAACGCGTACGACACGCGGCCCGACGCCACACTGCCCGCACTACCGGTCAGGACATAGCCCTCCACACCGGTGTTGCTCCCGGTCAGGCCCGGCCCGTAGTCCTGACGCGACGCGCCGACGAAGACTCCAGTGTCTGTCCCGCGCAGGCTGGTCGGGTCGATACCGGCGTCCTCCAGTACCTCCCAGGAGGTCTCCAGCAGCAACCGCTGCTGCGGATCCATCGCCAACGCCTCACGCGGCGAAATCCCGAAGAACCCCGCATCAAAACCCGCCACATCCTCCAGGAAGCCACCCTCCCGCGCATACGACGTACCCGACCGATCCGGATCCGGGTCGTACAGACCCTCCACGTCCCAACCACGATCGGTGGGAAACTCGCCCACCGCGTCCACACCGGACTCCACCAGCCGCCACAGATCCTCCGCTGATGCCACACCACCCGGGTACCGGCATCCCATCCCCACGATCACAATCGGATCGTCACCGCCGCTCTCGGTAAGCGTCACCGCACGAACCGACTCGCGTTCCCCGACCAGTTGCCTGCGCAGGAAGTCCACGACCGCGTCCGGCGTCGGGTAGTCGAAGACCAGCGTCGCCGGCAAGCGCTGCTCGGCTACCGAGGCGAGCCGGTTACGGAACTCGATCGCCATCAGCGAGTCGAAGCCAAGCTCCCTGAACGGCCGCGCCAGGTCCACCGAGGCCGAGCCGTCGAGGCCCCGCACCGTCGCCATCTGGGAGCGGACCAGTCCCTGTACCAACTCGCGCTGGCTCGAAGCGTCCAGCTCGGACAGCCGCTGGGCCAGTCCCGAACCAGCGTCGCCTGCTCCGGTCGCGGCGTTGCGCCGCTGGACCGGCAGTCGCACCAGGCCGTCGAACATCGCAGGCATCAGACCGTCGACCGCCTGGGCTCGTAGCGCCGCGAAGTCGATCGCCGCCGCCACGGGTGCCGGCTGCCCGCCGGCCAAAGCCGCGTCGAACAGCTCCAACGCAGCGCTGGTGGCCATCGGACGGATCCCCGCCCGAGCCAACCGGGCCCGATCCACCCGTCCCAGGTGTCCGGTCATGCCGCTGTCCTGAGCCCATAAGCCCCAAGCCACGGACATTCCTGGCAGGCCGCTGCCGCGCCGCTGCTCGGCAAGCGCGTCCAGGAACGCATTCGCGGCAGCGTAATTAGCCTGCCCAGCACTGCCCAACACACCAGTCACAGACGAGAACGTCACGAACGCATCCAGGTCCATCCCACGAGTCAGCTCGTGCAGATTCCAGGCCGCATCCACCTTCGCCGCCAACACCCGCTCCACCTG
>NZ_JBHVRW010000075.1:0-1752 GCF_042885475.1 Streptomyces sp. NPDC058051 | reverse complement strand
CAGGTGGAGCGGGTGTTGGCGGCGAAGGTGGATGCGGCCTGGAACCTGCACGAGCTGACTCGTGGGATGGACCTGGATGCGTTCGTGACGTTCTCCTCCGTGGCGGGCGTACTGGGCAGTGCTGGGCAGGCCAATTACGCCGCCGCGAATGCGTTCCTGGACGCGCTTGCCGAGCAGCGGCGCGGCAGCGGCCTGCCAGGAATGTCCGTGGCTTGGGGCTTATGGGCCCAGGACAGCGGCATGACCGGACACCTGGGACGGGTGGACCGGGCCCGCCTTGCGCGTGCGGGCATCCAGCCGATGCCTACGGACGCGGCGCTGGAACTCTTCGACGCCGCACTGACCATCAACCATCCGAGGCCAGTGGCGGCGGCGATCGATTTTGCGGCTCTGCGAGCCCAGGCGGCCGACGGTCTGATGCCTGCGGTGTTCGAGGACCTGGTACGGCTGCCGGTCCGCCGCCAGAACGCTGCGGCCGGCGCGGAGGGCACCGGTTCGGGGCTGGCGCAGCGACTGTCCGGCCTGGATGAGGCGGGCCGGCTTGAGCTCGTGCGCAATCTGGTGCGCGGCCAGCTCGCGACCGTACTGGCCCACAAGAAGCCGGACTCGGTGGATTTGGCGCGGCCGTTCAAGGAACTGGGCTTCGACTCGCTGATGGCGATCGAGTTCCGCAACCGGCTCGTCGCAGCCGCCGGGGACCGGTTGCCGGACACATTGGTCTTCGACTATCCGACGCCGGAGGCCGTCGCGAACTTCCTGCGCAGGCAACTGGGCGGGGAGCGGGAGCCGGTCCGTGTGGAGAGGCCCGCTGCGGGCGGCGGCGACGACGATCCGATTGTGATCGTGGGGATGGGGTGCCGCTACCCGGGTGGCGTGACGTCGGCGGAGGCCCTTTGGGACCTCGTGGTCTCGGGCACGGACGCGGTAGGAGACTTTCCGTCCGACCGGGGCTGGGACGTCGAGAGCCTCTACGATCCCGACCCGGATCAACCTGGCAAGTCCTACGTTCACGAAGGAGCGTTCCTTCGGAACGTCGCGGATTTCGACGCGGAGTTCTTCGGCATTTCGCCGCGTGAGGCGTTGGCGATGGATCCGCAGCAGCGGTTGCTGCTTGAGACCTCGTGGGAGGTGCTGGAGAACGCAGGCATCGACCCGACCAGCCTGCGCGGGACAGACACAGGCGTGTTCGTCGGCGCCACATTCCAGGACTACGGGCCGGGCTTGAACGGAGGCAATGTCGGCGAGGCGGAGGGTTACGTCGTCACCGGCAGCGCGGGCAGCGTCGTGTCGGGTCGGGTGTCGTACGCGTTGGGGCTTGAGGGTCCTGCGGTGACGGTGGATACGGCGTGTTCGTCGTCGTTGGTGGCGCTGCACCTCGCTGTACAGGCGCTGCGCAACGGTGAGTGCTCGCTGGCCCTGGCCGGTGGCGTGACCGTCCTGTCGACGCCGACCGTGTTTGTGGAGTTCAGTCGGCAGCGGGGTTTGTCGCTGGATGGTCGTTGCAAGCCGTTTGCGGAGGCTGCTGATGGGACGGGTTGGGGTGAGGGTGTTGGGTTGTTGTTGGTGGAGCGGTTGTCGGATGCGCGGCGGCTCGGTCATCGGGTGCTGGCGGTGGTACGGGGCAGTGCGCTGAACCAGGACGGCGCCAGTAACGGCCTGTCGGCGCCGAATGGTCCGTCGCAGCAGCGGGTGATTCGTCAGGCGTTGAGCAGCGCCGGCATTGGTGCCGATGAGGTGGATGTGGTCGAGGGG
>NZ_JBHVRW010000074.1:0-1775 GCF_042885475.1 Streptomyces sp. NPDC058051 | reverse complement strand
GTGCGGGGTATGGCGTGTTCGAGGATGTCGGCTGCGGCGGAGGCGTCCTTGAGCCACAGCAGTTGGTACGCGAGGTTGTGGCCGTCCTTGAGAACTGACCGTTGACCGCCTTCCTGGCCTGGCTCCGACGGCGAGGCGCTTCCTAACACATCTCGCCAGAGTCGGAGCACCGACGAAAGTGCTGCTGACGCACCGACGGAACGGGTGGCAGCGTGACCACGATGCCACCCGTTCCGTATTGTCAATCGTCGCGGCGGCCGGGCAGCTCCGGGCGGTGGTCCGCAGGCGGAAGAAAGCCCAGGCACAAGCGGCCCGCGCCTCTAGACCCCCTGTCCGGGGCGGTGATGAGGATGTGCGCGATCTGATTCAGGGTGGCGGTGCGGGCCTTGACGGCGGACCGGGCGGCGTTGTGGAGGGCGCGTATGCCGCTGACGGTGTCGTCCTTGGGTATGACCGATGCCCGGCCGGACAGTGCGGCGTGGGCGGCTGCGTAGGCGTCGATGGGATCGGACTTGCCGATCCGGCGCCGTTCGGCCTTGTCGGGCCGGTTGACCTCGATCACGGTCAGGCTCGCCTGGCGGGCGGCACGGGTGAACCCGAGGCCGTAGGAGGAGATCCCCTCGACGCCGACGGCTGTCACCGCGCCATGGGCGTTCAGGAACGCGATCGCCTCGGCGTATCCCGCCGCCGTGGTCGGGAACTCGGCATCGCCAACGTGGCCCCCCGGTCGGTGATGACAGCAACGTGGATCGTGTCCGCATGGGAGTCCACTCCGCCGAACACCGCATCCAGTTCCGTGGCGGGCGTGATCGTCACTGTCATCCTGTCAGCTGCCTTCCCGGGCCGGAGGTGACACCGGCCGGGTGGATCAGACAGGACATTGAGGGGGCCTCTGGCCAAGCTCCTATCAGGTCATGTTCCACCTGGCCGGAGCCATGGAGAACGGGCCCCGGCAGCCGGACAGAACAGTCGCAGGACAGCCCAGCAGGACGTCAGTCAGACCCTGAGCCACGACCACCGGAACCCGCTACGAGTATCAATGTCAGACCCTCGTGTCACGCTGTACCAGCCTGGTGGTGGTCTCACCTCGAAGCCGATGTCACCACCAGGCAGCACGGCTTACCACCTGCACATTTGACCTACTGTCACCACGTCGTCCATTCCTGCCATCATGAGTGCGCATCAGCCCCTGACTGCCGGAGTACCGCTGTGACAGCACGCCGTCTCGCCCCCATCGCCGCAATTCTTGTCGCGGCCTCTCTCACCGCCTGCAACCCCAGTTCCGCGACGAGCGGATCCGATTCGAAGCCGGCGGCCCCCGCCACCTCGACCAGCGCTTCTGACACGTCGGGTGACGCCAGTCCCTCAGCAGCTCCGGGCGCCCCTGCAGACGGAAGTGGACTGTCGCTCACAGCAGCAATCGCGAAACTGCCGGCCGCGGAAGAGGTGCGCGACGGATACAAGCGGGACAGCTTCAAGCACTGGATCGACGAGGACAGCGACGGCTGCTCCACCCGGAACGAAGTGCTTTTGGCAGAGGCGGTCAAGGCGCCCGAGCAGGGCCCCCGGTGCACCCTGACCGGAGGTGAGTGGCTGTCGTACTACGACGAAGCCACCGTCACCGACGCCCGGAAGCTCGACATCGACCACATGGTCCCCCTCGCCGAAGCCTGGGACAGCGGCGCTTCCGAGTGGGACGCGGACCGGCGCATGCGCTACGCAAATGATCTCGGAGCCGAGCGCAGCCTCGTCGCGGTCACGGCCAAGACCAACCG
>NZ_JBHVRW010000073.1:0-1921 GCF_042885475.1 Streptomyces sp. NPDC058051 | reverse complement strand
GCGGGTGTGCTGGATGACGGGGTGATTGGTTCGTTGACGCCGGGGCGGGTGGAGGCGGTGTTGCGGCCGAAGGTCGAGGCGGCGCTGAATCTTCATGAGCTGACGCGGGACATGGACCTCGACGCCTTCATCCTCTTCTCCTCCGTGGCCGGCATCTTCGGCAACGCGGGCCAGGCCAACTACGCGGCTGCCAATGCCTTCCTCGACGCCCTCGCCTCGTACCGCAGGGCCGAGGGCCTGCCGGCCCAGTCGCTCGCCTGGGGTTTCTGGGACGAGGCCAGCGGAATGACGGGCAAGCTCTCCAGCGCCGAACGGTCCCGTATCTCGTCCGTGGGTGGCGTCTTCCCCCTGTCTTCCGAGATGGGCGTGGCCCTGTTCGACGCGGCCCAGCAGGTGGCCGAACCGGTCGTCGTCCCCGTCCGACTGGATCTCGCGGCAGTCCGCGCCCAGGGAGACAGCAGCCGGGAACTCTTCCGTGCCCTGGTCCCCGTCGTCACCCGTCGCAAGGCCGGTGGCAAGGCCGAGGTGAACGCCCTCCAGCAGCGCCTGGCCGGTCTCGCCGAGCCCGAGCGGGAGGCGTCCCTGCGCGAACTCGTCCTTGAGCAGGTCGCTTCCGTACTGGGCTTCAGCTCGATCCAGGCCATCGAACCGGAGCGGGCGTTCAAGGACCTCGGCTTCGACTCGTTGCGCGCGGTGGAATTCCGTAACGGACTCGCGGAAGCCACCGGGCTCCGTCTTCCGGCAACCGTGGTCTTCGACTACCCCACTCCGGTGTCGCTGGCGCGGCACCTGCTGGGCGAAGTGGTCGGCACGGACGACCTGCCGGAGCGTGCCGCCGGTGCACTGGCTCCCGCACTTGCTGTCCACGCCGACGATCCGATCGCGATCATCGGGATGGCATGCCGGTACCCGGGCAACATCGGTTCGCCCGAGGACCTCTGGCAGGCCGTCGCGGAGGGCGCCGACCTCATCTCGGACTTCCCCGCCGACCGTGGCTGGGACCTTCGAAAGATCTACGACCCGGAGGGCAGCCGCCCGGACACCAGCTACGTGGCCCGGGGCGGCTTCCTCGACGACGCGGCCGGGTTCGACCCGGGCTTCTTCGGGATCAGCCCCAACGAAGCGCTGATCATGGACCCGCAGCAGCGACTCCTGCTGGAGACATCGTGGGAGGTGTTCGAACGGGCCGGTATCGACCCGTTCTCCCTCAAGGAGAGCAGGACCGGTGTTTTCGCCGGGATGATGTACCACGACTACGCCCACAACGCGAGCACCGGAGGCATCGCCTCCGGCCGCATCTCCTACGTCCTCGGACTTGAGGGCCCGTCGATGACGGTGGATACGGCCTGCTCGTCGTCGCTGGTGGCCCTGCACCTCGCCATCCAGGCTCTGCGCTCCGGCGAGTGCTCGCTCGCCCTGGCCGGCGGCGTCGCCGTCATGTCCGAGCCTGAGGTATTCGTGGAGTTCAGTCGGCAGCGTGGGTTGGCGAGGGACGGGCGGTGCAAGTCGTTCGCGGGTGCGGCGGATGGTGCGGCGTGGTCGGAGGGCGTGGGGGTGCTGTTGGTCGAGCGGCTTTCGGATGCGCGGCGGTTGGGGCATGAGGTCCTGGCGGTGGTGCGGGGGAGCGCCATTAATCAGGATGGGGCGAGTAATGGGTTGACGGCTCCGAATGGTCCGTCGCAGCAGCGGGTGATTCGGGCGGCGTTGGCTGATGCGCAGATTTCTGCTGATCAGGTTGATCTGGTGGAGGCGCATGGGACGGGGACGCGGTTGGGTGATCCGATCGAGGCGCAGGCGTTGTTGTCCACGTATGGGCAGGGGCGGGCGGAGGGTGATCCTTTGTGGTTGGGGTCGTTGAAGTCGAATCTGGGGCATGCGCAGGCGGCTGCGGGTGTGGGTGGGGTGATCAAGGCGGTTGAGG
>NZ_JBHVRW010000072.1:0-2100 GCF_042885475.1 Streptomyces sp. NPDC058051 | reverse complement strand
ATGCTGCGCAATCCCCCCAAAGCGCTGCTCACTGTCAGCGCCGCGCGCTTTTGATGATGCGGCTGTCCGGCCGGTCACGGGACAGCCCTCCCGCACCCGGCCCCGGGCGGATTTCGGAAACCGGCGGACCTGCGGAAATCAACGAACCAAGATGGACGCGGGCACGTCGGTGCCCGCGTCAGGTGTAGGGAGCGGCTGAACGGCCGGACCGATGGAAGGGCACTGCCGTGACGGAACCTTTCGGCATGGGTGGCATGGGCGTGTTCGCCCTGAACGGCGAGCTGAGGCAGCTCGGCCCGTACCGGTTGCTTGGACAACTGGCCACAGGCGGAATGGGTGTGGTCTATCTCGGACGGGTTCCGGGCTCGGGCCGGATCGCTGCCGTCAAGACCCTGCTGGCTTCAGGTGGCGTCACCGAGGAGGCCCGGAGGCGGTTCAGCCGTGAGGTCGGGCTCGCCCGGCGTGTCACGAACGCGTACACCGCCCAGGTTCTGGACTTCGACGTCGACGCCGATCGGCCGTGGATGGCCATGGAGTACGTCGCGGCGCCGTCACTGGAGGCGCTGGTGGTGCAGAAGGGGCCCCTGGCCGACGAGCGCGCGGTGCGCCGGATGGCCTCCGGTGTGGCCCGGGCCCTGGCCGAGCTGCACGACAAGAGCATCGTGCACCGGGACGTCAAGCCCCTCAACATCCTGCTGTGCTCCGACGGCCCCAAGGTGATCGACTTCGGCATCTCCCATGCCGGCGACCTCACCAGCACCAAGCTTACCCTCGGCACCATCGCCTTCGCCGCCCCCGAACAGGCTGAGGGGCAGCCGAGTTCGCCGGCCTCGGACATCTACTCGCTCGGCGTCACCCTGTACTACGTGGCCTGCGGAAAGCTGCCCTATCCGCCGACCACCGAGCCGCTCCAGCAGCTCAACTACGTGCGGCAGGCCGCCATCGATCTGCACGGGCTCCCCAGTGGTCTGGAGGAGGTGGTCCGTGACTGTGTCGCGGCCCGGCCCGAGGACCGGCCGACGGCCGATCAGCTCGTCCCGCGCTTCGAGCACGGCGCCGGCCGGACCCTGCCGGCCGGCTGGACATGGCTGGTCGAGCAGTACGCGGAGGAGGGCCGACGGCTCCAGCGGGCCGCCGACCAGGCCGAGGCCGAGACGGTCACTCGGAGCTGGACCGCTGGTCCCAAGGCGACCCGGCGGCGCACCGAAGAGGACCGCTGGGCTGGGGCGCCGGAGCCCGGACGTCCGGAGGCGAGCGGTCCCGGCCCGAATCCGGCGGCAGGCCCGCGGAGAAGCTCGCCGGCCGGCGAGCCGAGCGCCGGAACGGGCGGGACGACGCCTCGCCGGGTCCGCTGGAAGAACGAGTACCTCTACGCGCTGCTGAGTGCCGCCGCTCTTGTCGTCAGCCTGATCATCTACCTCAACAGCGACAGCGCGAACGACTCGCCCACCTCCTCGCCCACCCACACCAGCAGTCCCCTCGATGACGCGGAATCCGGCGGTGGCCCGGACAGTGAGGGCTCCGGCGGCTCGACGACTTCCCGTCCCAGCCCAACTCCGCCCAGCCGCGAGGACGAGGCTTTTGCCGACATCGCCATCAACGACTGCCTGGACAACTACCGCGATCTCCAGGAGGTGTGGTCGCCCGACACCCCGCAGGCGGCCAGCTGCAACGGCACCGGGTCCTACTACCGCGTGATGTCGATCGCGGACGACTCCGGAGACTGCTCGGCCGGATACGATGCCCAGTGGTCGCACGACAACAACGACGACACCACCACCGCGTTGTGCCTGAACCGCAACTACCGAGTGGGACAGTGCGTGTTCATGGAGGGCGACAAGAGCCAGTCATTGGGCCGCCGAACCCTCACTCACTGCGATGGTGAGATTCCCGACGACTACAAGTACATCGTGCGGATCACCGGCGTGTACGCCGATCGGAACGACTGCGGAAACCACATGTCCTGGACGCTCGACGATCGCGGCATCACCTTGTGCGGCGACAAACTCTGAACGGCCAGGATCTCCTGCCCCCGGCCGCTTGCGACCGTGTCCGCCTCAACTTCGGCGGGTAGTCCTTCATGACCACGAGATGTCCGTC
>NZ_JBHVRW010000071.1:0-2238 GCF_042885475.1 Streptomyces sp. NPDC058051 | reverse complement strand
GCCGCCGAGCAGGCCGGGTGCGAACGGGTGGAGGAACTCACCCTGGAAAGCCCGCTCGTCCTGCACCCCGACCGGACGACACAGATACACGTGCTGGTTCACATGGCCGACGGCTCCGGCCGCCGTGCCCTCACGGTGTACTCACGCAACACCGACGACCAGCCGTGGATCCGGCATGCGGCGGGTACTCTCACCCACCAGTCGGCTGTTCCCGCGCCTATCGACGTGTGGCCGCCGGCCGACGCCGTACCGATCGAGCTCGGCGACGTCTACACGGACATGTTCGAGCGGGGCTACGCGTACGGCCCCACCTTCCAGGGCCTGCGCACTGCATGGCGCTCGGGAAGCGATATCTACGCCGAAGTCGAGCTGCCCGAACAGGCGCACAGCGACAGTGGACAGTTCGGCATCCATCCGGCACTGCTTGACGCGACTCTCCACGCGATCACCCTGGGTGACTTCGTTCCGGGTGCGGAGGCCGGGCAGCCGTGGCTGCCGTTCGTCTGGTCCGGCGTTGACCTGTTCGCCGCCGGTGCGACCGCGCTGCGTGTCCGGATCATTGGTGCCGGACAGGCCAACTCGGTGTCCCTGACGGTCACTGACCCGACGGGCGCTGTGGTTGCCCGGGCGGAGTCGTTGAGCCTGCGTCCCGTCGAGACCGGTCAGCTGGCTTCTGCCGGGGCCGTGGATGATCCGCTGTTCCGGGTGGACTGGGTTCCGTCGGTGGTGGGTGACGCGGCCGGCGTTGAACTGGCGCTGGTCGGTTCCCCTGTTCCCGGACTGCCGGGCGTGGATGGCGCGTTCGACGACCTGGAGTCGTTGGCGGATGCGGGACCGGTGGCACCCTGGGTCGCTGTCGCGTCCTCTGCTGCTGAGGGTGATGTTCCCGCTGCGATCCGGCGGGCCTCGCACGAAGTGCTGACACAGGTTCAGATGTTCCTGGCCGACGAGCGGTTCGCGGATGCGCGGTTGGTCGTGGTGACCCGTGGTGCTGTGGTGGCGGGCTCCGACGAGGAGCTCGAACTCGGCGTGGCGCCGGTCTGGGGTCTCGTGCGCGCGGCCAGGGCCGAGCATCCGGGACGGATTGTCCTGGTGGACCTCGACGGTGAGGCCGAGTCAGGCTCCGTGCTTCCGGGTGCCTTGGCGTCGGGTGAGCCGGAGGTGGCGATTCGGTCCGGGCGGGTGATGGTTCCTCGTCTGGTCCGGGTGGTGGCCGGTGCGGTGTCTGAGAGGTCTGAGTTCGATTCTGAGGGCACGGTGTTGGTCACTGGTGGTACTGGTGGTCTGGGTGCGTTGGTTGCGCGGCATCTTGTGGTGGAGCGGGGTGTGCGGCATTTGCTGTTGGTGAGTCGTCGTGGTGCGCAGGCGCCTGGTGCGGCGGAGCTGACGGCGGAGCTGGTGGGGCTTGGTGCCCGGGTGGTGGTGAGTGCTTGTGATGTGACGGATCGGGTTGCGTTGGCTGATGTTGTGGCGTCGGTTTCGGTGGAGCATCCGTTGGTGGGTGTGGTGCATGCGGCTGGGGTCGGTGATGTCGGGCTGATCGAGTCGGTGACGCCGGAGCGTTTGGATGCGGTGTTCGGGGCGAAGGCGGATGCGGCGTGGTTCCTGCATGAGCTGACGGCCGGGATGGAGCTGGCGTTCTTCGTGTTGTTCTCGTCGGCGGGTGGTCTGGTGCTGGCGGCGGGGCAGGGTTCGTATGCTGCGGCGAACGTCTTCCTTGACGGGCTTGCTGCTCATCGTCGTCGGGTCGGGCTGCCTGGAACGTCGTTGGCGTTCGGCCTGTGGGAGACCACGACCGGCCTGACCCAGATGCTCAGTTCTGCTGACCTGGAGCGGATGCGCAGGCAGGGCCTGCCGGCCCTGACGGTCGAAGACGGGCTCAGCGGATTCGATGCCGGACTGGTTTCGGATGTGCCGCTGCTGGTCCCGTTGCGCGTGGATGTTGCCGCGCTGCGCAACCGGACCGATGTGCCGGCCCTGTTGCGCGGGCTCGCACCGAAGGTCAGGCGTGCGGTGCGTACTGCCGCCGAAGGCGGTTCGGCGCTGGGGCGTCAGCTGACGGGTATGGAATCGGCCGAGCGCCTGCGGACATTGCTGGATCTGGTGCGCGAGAAGGTCGCGACCGTCCTCGGTCATGCGTCGCTTGAGGCGGTTGAGCCGGGGAAGGCGTTCCAGGATCTGGGGTTCGATTCGTTGACCGCGGTCGAGTTGCGGAATGAGTTGAATGCGGCGACTGGT
>NZ_JBHVRW010000070.1:0-2242 GCF_042885475.1 Streptomyces sp. NPDC058051 | reverse complement strand
TCCTCACGGAAGGCCTGCACGATGCTGCGCGGCCAGTGCTCCACGCCATGGATGTCGACCGAGTGCGGCACGATGCGAGGGTCCGTCGCGTACCCGTCCCAGGTCCGGGGCGTCACACCCAGTTCGGCGGCGGCCTCCTGGCGGTCCAGGAGCATGGCGGGGTCATCAGCGGACGGCAGAACCGGCACGGGCTCACCAGCGAGGTGGGCGGCGGTCTGGCCGCCGTCCCACAACAGGGTGCGGGCGCCGGCGGAGCTGATGGGCTTCGGGAAACCGGCCGCAGCGTACGGCTTCTTGTTCCGGAACGTGCCCATGGCCATGCCCATGTCCCGAGCGAGCAGCTCCCGGGTACGTACCAGGTGCTTCCGACTTGGATGAATCACCGCTGGCTCCTTCGATGCTGGTTGACTGACCTCGCTGGCGCGCCCAGGCGCCCAAGGGACGGGAAAGAGTCGCGAGAGGTGAGCCGAACGTCGGCACCCGCTCACAACGACCATTAAAAAGATACCGCACTCTCATCAAAAGGGGAGCCCCTTCTCGCAAGCAGCGTTCTGCGCCCCTCAGGCTGCGCTGCCCTGGCACACGGCGGCAGTACCCCCTGAGGCCAAGGCAACAGCAAAACAACGGGCGGGGCGGCCCGTACGGCCCCACCCGTAAACGAGCCCACCGTCTCAGACTTGCAGATCTGGCACACCTCGATGTCAGGCTCCGTCAAGGCGATCACCGCCCCCTCTCAGGTGAGGAATCCACCCTCCACCGGACACAGGACGCAGGCCCCGCAGTGCACCAGAGCCACCGACGACGGACTGCCGCCGGTGCCCCGGCTGCTACCGGCCAGCACCCGTGCCACCCGCTCCCGCGAGCGGACTGAGAGTGCCGGCCTTTCCGCGTCCTCAGCTCAGGCTCACCGCGTAGCGCCCGTAGTTGCCCCGGAGTCCGGGGCGGGCCGGTGTGGCACCGCCGACGGAACGCCCACCCCGGGCTCAGACCGGCTGTACGCCCCTGAGGGCACCGCTCCCGCTCCCAGGCCAACCGGGATCCCGGGAGCAGGGGAACGGCGCTCAGGTACCGCCCGAACAGAAACCAGCACCACCACTCAATGACCGATACTTTCAGTAGCACTTGAAGTTGAATTTCAAGTTGACTACTGTGGGGGCTGCACCGACCGCACAGGGGAAAACCCCCAGGCTCGCCCCGGAAGGACCTGCGAGATGACTGTAAACACGCTCCCGATGCACGTACGTGAGGCACTGTCGGTCGGCGCCCCGGACCCGATGGCGGACGCTGCAGAGCGTGCGGACGCGGAGGCAGCGAAGGCATTTCGGGTCAAGGCCACACGTGCCCACGACCGTGTAGTCAAGAGGCACAAGCGGGTTGTGGCCGCGGCCGAGCGTGCCGGTAAAGCGTGGGAGCGTGCGCAGGGGCGCGCGAGCGCTGCGGAGGCGGCGGAGAGTGAGCGCGCACATGTTCGGGTGGCCGGGGCGGACGCCCTGATGTGGTCGCACACCCCCGGAACGGCGGAGTACCGCGCCGCATTTCGCACGTTCCTGACTGCCCGGTTCGACGCCGAGAATCTGCCCGCTGTGGAGGCGGCCGAGGAGGTGGCGGAGTACGTGGAGCGTGCGCGTGCGGCAGGCGCGGACGAGTGGGAGGCCGCGGACGGAAAAACGCGGACCGGCACCGCTGCGGCTCTTGAGACTGCCGATCACGCGCGCGCCGAGGTGATGATCGAATACGGGACCTTTGAGCGCTCCACCCCCGCCGGTCGCTTCGACGCCGAAACGGCGTGCGGCATCATCTGTGATCACTCTCGCGACATGTCCGCCGCCGTGCGGCACGCTGAGACCGCGGCGGAAGCTGCGGAGGCCGCAGCCGATCAGGCGGAGGCGCGGGCGGACGCTGCGGAAACGGTGGCGGATACCGAAGCGTCCGAGACGGACGCGCTGTTCACCCTGGGGACGGCGGACCGGCGACAGGTGGCGTTGGCCCGTGCTCACTGGGGCGTGTCGGGCGTCGTGGCGGAGGCTGCGACGGAGGCGGCCGAGCGTCGGTCCCATGTGGCGGCGGCCGAGGAGCGTATGGAGGCGCAGCGCGCGGCCGAGCGTCCGATCGAGCGTGAAGCGGCACAGCGGGCGGCGGAGTGTGCTGCAGCGGCGGAGGCGGCGGCGGAACACTCCGGACGAGCGGCCGAAGCGTACGAGATCACGCGTGACCTGATGATGCACACGCGGAACATCTACGC
>NZ_JBHVRW010000069.1:0-2558 GCF_042885475.1 Streptomyces sp. NPDC058051 | reverse complement strand
CAGGTTGCTGCGACAACCCGGCGGTGAAGGTCTCTCACCTCACTCGATTCCATGGCGCCTCGTGGCGCACCCACGCGATACGACAAGCTCGCGGTCCACTACGAGGCAACCGCCTTCATCGCGGCCGTCAACGAGTGGCTGTGACCCTCGGCTGTCATGCCATGGGATCCAGGTTTCATGCCGCGGACCACACAGCCGAAGTTGTCCTCGCGCACGACGTTGCGCTTCTGGGGCGCTGCGCTGCCAGGCCGTAGGGTGCGCCGTCAGGCCGTGAGGCAGACGTTCGGAGAAAGGAATGACCATGGGGGACGTGCAGTTGGCGTGGCAGCGATTGGTGGACTGGCTGGAGACGAATGCACCGACGACTGCGTCGTCGATCCTTGCTCCCGCTCCGCCGGCAGCGATCACTGCGGCTGAGGAGCGCATGTGCGTCGTTTTCCCGGTCGAGCTTCGGACGTGGCTCCAGGCATCCGGGGCCGGCAATGACCCTGCGGGTGTCACGGAGGGGGTCGTGCCCGGCAACCGCGATTTACTGGGACTTGCGGCCATGGAGCGGACGTACCACTTCAAGATGGAGATCGAGCGCGAGGACCCGTCCGACGATCCGGAGTTTCCCTTCTGGCATGAGCAGTGGATTCCGATCATCTCGGACGATGATGCTTGTTACGGCAAGTTCCTGGATGCGCGTAGCGGTCGGATCGGTTCATTCGGCGATGGGGATGCGCCATCCTTCGGAGTTCACGAGTCTCTGACCGTTCTGTTCAGCGAGACGGTCGTCCTCATGGAGCAGATTTCTGCGGGGGCGCAGGGCGCAACTGGACGTGTTCAGGGCGGCAGGCTGATCTGGGACTGATGATCGGCGTACGCACGTAGGCCCACGGTACCGACCGACACCACGGGCTCACTGCTGTTTCTCCTCTGCTACTGCGGCTTGGATGCGTCGATCCGGTCCTGGACGCCGTCAATTACTGCACTGCTTTGGACTTCCCTCCGCGATTTGAACCTTCGCCGCGCCGTTCGAGATCCACTTCCGATACACGGTCTACAGTAGTTGTGTGCCGCTATCGGTTGGAGCGGATTGCCGCGGCCGCGCCCCTGGACCTGACGAGCACCTAGTTGGATTGGGCTATTGCCGCAGCGGAACCGAAGCGACGCTAGTTGCCACTGAAGTGTGCCAAGTCCCACGACATTAATTGATCACCCTACCCTTCCCTTGTGGCCATTCCTGCGCAATTGCTGCCGCATTGCGCCGAGAAATAACCTTCATGAGCGCGGATCTTTTGGATTTCTTCATCGCTGCCAAGATTCCCGCCGCCCTGCGGTGAGTTACGTGCTGGATTAGTGGGGCAGCGAAGTTTACGGGCATGTTGGAGAGAAGTGCAGCAGCTGGCTGCTGGGCCATTTTCTCAAACCAGACCGCCCCCTGAGGCATGCCTGCAGAAATCATCCATCGAATCGCAGCGTCCTGTGGTGCTGACGCCAACACTTTTTCGGGCTCATGAACCTTGGAGAGGATTTTCACCACACCCGCAGGACGCATTTGCAAGATCGCCAAAGCTGCACCGATTTTCTCCGGCCTCGTCTCTGCAGTGAGATATGAGAGCAAGCTGGGAGAAATAAGTTGCAGCAGTTCGGAAATTAGCCCATCACTAAGTTGGGTAAAGATCGTCGCGCCACCATCGACATACATGGCTTCAAGGCGCTTCGAAGCAGAAATGGGGCTCATGGCGGAGAGTGCAGAGGCTGCATCGACTGGATCCATATTCGCAAGCGCGTCGACAGACTGCGCGAGCGGCATGAATTCAAGCTGTTTAGCGGGATCTGCATTGTGGATGTGCATTTGGCCCTGGGCCACCTGGTAGACGCGGCCATGCCCGGATGCCGTCGCCTCCAGGCGCGTCTCCCCGCTGAAACGGTTACCGGAGGTCATGACTCTGTGATGTGCAAGGTGCCTTGGCCCACTTGGTAATTCCGGCCATTATCTGAGACATTGCTCTTCATGGTCACGGCGCCAGACCACGTCTGGCCCGTAGCCTTGAGCGCCGGAGTCAACTCTTCATTCAGCAGACGGCGGAGTTCTGAGGCGAGGCTGGGGTCAGCAGCGAGCAGACGTCGCATCTTGCGCTGCCAGTCTCCGCTAAGTTCTTCGGCAACGGCGGCATCACCCGCAGCCTGAGCGGCAAGCAACTCGTCCCGAGTCTCCACGAGTTCCGCTTCGACCACCTCGGCCGCTTCTGGGCGAGCGCGCCGCCAGAGTGCTCCAACAGCGGACTTCGCCCGAGTCCAGGAATCTGTGGCCAGCAGGGTCACCAGTGTGGTTCCCGCAGTGTTGGCGAGGGCGAGCAACTCGGCGTCCATTGGTCTCTCCCGCAAGAGATCGGCAGCATGGGGACAGCAGCCTATCGCTGGCGATGCAGTAGGGGGATGGAATGTTGCTAGTGTGGTGCACCAGAAACCATGGGTCTTAGAGCTCATAACACGATCTTGCTGAAACGTCCTGGTGGGCCGTAACCGGTGTGATGATTCGGCCGTTCGAGAAGGTGTGGGTACTCGACCGT
>NZ_JBHVRW010000068.1:0-2851 GCF_042885475.1 Streptomyces sp. NPDC058051 | reverse complement strand
AGGAAGCCACCCTCCCGCGCATACGACGTACCCGACCGATCCGGATCCGGGTCGTACAGACCCTCCACGTCCCAACCACGATCGGTGGGAAACTCCCCCACCGCGTCCACACCCGACTCCACCAGCCGCCACAAGTCCTCGGCCGACGCCACACCACCCGGATACCGGCACGCCATCCCCACGATCACCATCGGGTCCTGCGCGATGTCAGTGGGTGCGGACGGCGCCACGTGCCGCACGGACTCCGGCTCGCCCATCAGCACCGACCGTAGATAACCGACCACGGCTTCCGGCGTGGGGTGGTCGAACACGAGGGTCGCGGGCAGGGTCAGTCCTGTGGCCGTTCCCAGCCGGCCGCGGAACTCGATCGCGGTCAGGGAATCGAAACCGAGTTCCTTGAACGGAACCTTCAGGTAGACGCTGTCCGGCTCGCTGTGTCCGAGCGCCATGGCGGCGTGCTTGCGTACCAACTCCATGAGCCTCTTGCGCTGTTCCAGCTCGCTGAGGAGGGACAGCTGCCCGGCCAGACCGCCGGTGCCGCCAGCGGACACGGCGGCGGCTCGCCGCATCGGCATGCGGACGATGCCCTCCAGGAGACCCGGCAGCCCTCCAACGCGCGCGAGTGTTTCCAGGCGCGGCGTGTCGAACGATGCCGCAGCGACGTTCGAACGCCCGTCGGCCATCGCACCGTCGAGCAGCACCACCGCGTGGTCGGTAGTCAGCGCCGACATTCCGGCACGCGCCAGCACCGACCGGCCTGCCTCGTCCAACAGGCCGCTCAGCCCGCTCTCTTGGGCCCACTGGCCCCACATCACCGACAGACCGGGCAGCCCGCGCGACTGACGGTTGGCGGCGAGTCCGTCGAGGAAGGCGTTGGCGGCGGCGTAGCTTGCTTGACCGGCCGTGCTGAGGGTTCCGGCCAGCGAGGAGAACAGCACGAAGCCCGCCAGGTCGACGTCCTGGGTCAGCTGGTGGAGATTCCAGGCACCCACGGCCTTGGCCGCGAACATGGTCTCCAGGTGATCGGCGGTCAGCGCCTCGATAGGAACGTTCGGCCGACCGATGCCCGCCGCGTGGATAACGACGGTCAGCGGGTGCGCCTCGGGGATGCCCGCCAGCAGTTCCGCCAAAGCCTCCAGGTCGGCCACGTCGCAGCCGGCGACCCTGGCCTCCGCGCCTTTGGCGGCGAGGCCCTCGACAAGCTCGTGGGCGTTCGGGGCCTGTTCGCCCCGGCGCGACACGAGCAGCAAGTGACGGAATCCGGCGGCCGCCAGGTGCTCGGCGACGGCCGCTCCGACCATGCCGGTGCCGCCGGTGACGAGCACCGTCCCGTTGTGGTCTCCCGGCAGAGGCTGCCCGGTCTCGGACGGAGTCACCCGGTTCAGCCGCGGAACCAGCACCCGGCCCGCGCGCACAGCCGTCTGCGGCACGTCTGCCGCGATCAGCTGTGGCAACACGGCCGTCGATGCCGGGTCGTCGTCGACGTCCACGATCGTCAGCTGGCCAGGATGGTCGGACTGCGCGCTGCGCAGCAGACCCCACAGGGCCGCTGCTGCGACATCAGTCTCGCCCTCCTCGGCAGGCACCGCGTTGCGTGTCACAACCATGACCGGCTTGCGGCCGCCGGTCAGCCATTGCCCCAGGACTCCGGCCACGCCGAGAAGGAGCTTCGTGACCTGTGCAGGAGAGCCATCGCCGCTGCCGACGCATACGACCAACCCGCGCTCGTCCGTACTGAGGGCAGGGTCGTCCATGCTCCGGAGCAGTCCACCTTCGAGCACCTGAGACACGGCCGCTGCGAGGTCGCCACCGCCGGCGAGTTCCAGCACCGGCCATGCGGGGTTGTCCTCGTCGGTGGGTCGGAGAGTGTGATCGAGCCAGTCCAGGTGGTAGAGGCCCTCGCTGCCTGCGGGCGTCCGGTCGAGGTGCTCCGCAGTGACCGGGCGGGTCGAAAGCCGCTGGATGGCGAAGACCGGCGCTCCGGCCGGGTCGGCCGCCTCGATCGAGACGGTCCGGTCGTCGGCGGGGGTGACGTGAACGCGCAGGGCCCGAGCACCGACTGCGTACACCTGCATACCGGCGTACGCGCTCTCCTGCGACAGGCCTGAGGCAGGCATGGCGAGGCGAACGGCCGCGTCCAGCAGGGACGGGTGGATCAGATAACCCTCGTCCGGCTCGTCCTCCGGCAGCTCCACGTCGGCGTGGATGCCGTCGCTGAGAGGCGAGCCCGTCGCGGCGCCCGAAGCGCCCCGAGCGCCCGAATCCGTGGCGGGGTCGGATTCTGCGGGGACGAGGGTGCCGTGTGCGTGGCGCTGCCAGGCGATGTCCTCGGCGTCCGGGTGCCCGTCCAGCTGGGAGCGAGAGTAAATCGCGATCGAACGGGTGCCCGGGCCGACCGGCGCCGTGATGATGATCTGCAACTCGACTGCGTGGTGCTCGGGGAGCTGGAGCGGCTGGTCAATGATCAGCTCACCGATGCGCGGGAAACCCGTCTGTTCCCCGGCGTGCATGGCCAGCTCGGCGAGCACGGAAGGCGGTGACGTGGGGTGCTCGGCCAGCCAGGGTTGAGCGCGCGGCGACATACGTCCGGTGAGCAGCAGACCGTCCCCGTCAGCCATGGTCACCACGGCACCCAGGAGGGGATGCCCGGTGGCCCGCTGCCCCCACGCGAGGGGGTCGCCGCCGGTGAGCTGCGGCTGCTGCCACCAGAATCGTTCGTGTTGGAAGGCGTACGTCGGCAACGGAACGGTCCGGGCGCCAGGCAGTAACCGGCCCCAGTCCACGTCCATGCCGTGGACGAAGCCGGTGGCCAGTCCGGTCAGCAGACGGGAGGGACTGTCATCGTCACGAC
>NZ_JBHVRW010000067.1:0-3065 GCF_042885475.1 Streptomyces sp. NPDC058051 | reverse complement strand
TGTATGCGGGGGATCAGGTGGGGTGTGCGGTCCTGGACCGGCTGACCACCGAAATACCACTATGGCTCCCGACCAAAGACACCGTACAAATCCAGATAGCGGTGAGCCCGCCTGGCCAGGACGCCGAATCGGCGGATCACAGGACAGTGAGCGTCCACTCCCAAAGCCAGCAGGCGGATGCGGGCTGGCGGTGTCACGCTCGTGGCCGCCTCACCACGAAACTGACCGAGAGTGTTGAGCGGGCCGGGAGTATGCAGTTGTCGGCACACTCCGATACGGACGACATGGAGGTGGCGCTCCCCGACGAGCTGGCGGTTGACGGTTTCCTCGTCCACCCGGGTCTGATGGACGCGGCGCTGCGCGCTGCGCTGGCGGCGGACGACGATGTCGCTCCCGCGGAGTTCGCCGGCGTACGGGTTTCGGCGCTCGGCGCGCGCGCGATTCGGGTGCGGGCCCATCCTGCCGACGATGGTTCGGTGTCGGTCGTCGGCGTCGACCCTGCCGGGGCTGAGGTCTTCGCCGTCAGGCGTGTCATCGCCCGGCCGGTTGAGCCACCGCAGGCGAACGACACGGGCCACGAACTGTTCCATCTCGACTGGATCGCCGCTCCTCCCACCACCGGTCACGCGCCTCGGGCCGCCGGATGGTCGGTGCTCGGTCTGGCCGATGGCGCTGATCTGGAAGGGCGGGTGGAGCGGACGTGCGCAGCGCCGGGAGATGTGGGAACCCTGTGCGTGGTCGCCGAGTCCGACGGCGATGTGGTGGCCGGTGCGCATGGTCTCGTCACCGATGTGCTGGGCGCGGTGCAGGGATGGCTGGCGGGAACGCTCGCCGGCGAGACACTCGTCGTACTGACTCACGGTGCTGTCGCGGTGGAGAGCGACCCGGCTCCTCGGGATCTGGCGGGGGCGGCGGTCTGGGGTCTGATCCGCAGCGTGCAGGCCGAACACCCCGGCCGCGTGGTGCTGGTGGACGTCGACGACGACCCGGCATCGCTGGAACTGCTACCGGGCTTGGCTGCCGCTGAATATCCCCAGGTGGCCGTTCGGGCGGGACAGTTGTGGGTGCCGCGGCTGCGTAGGAGCGTGCGCGAAGCCGCCGCTGAAGTACCGGCCTGGCGTGGCACGGTGCTGGTCACTGGCGGTACGGGCATGGCGGGCGCGGCCGTTGCCGAGCACCTGGCCGGGGCGGGCGCCCAGCGTCTCCTGCTGGTGTCGCGCCGTGGCGACCAGGCCGAGGGCGCCGCTGAGTTGGTGGCCCGGCTGGCCCAGAAGGGCGCCGAGGCCGAGGTGGCCTCCTGCGACGTGACCGATCGGCAGGCGCTCGCCGCACTGCTGTCGAACGTGGACGACCTGTCGGCGGTCGTGCACGCCGCCGGTGTCCTCGATGACGCCGTAGTGGCCGCGATGACTCCCGAGCAGGTCGAGCGGGTGCTCGCGGCGAAGGCGGACGCGGCCTGGAACCTGCACGAACTCACCCTGGCGAAGGGCCTGGACGCGTTCGTCATGTTCTCGTCCGTCGCGGGTGCGTTGGGCAGCGCGGGCCAGGCGAACCACGCCGCCGCGAACGCTTTCCTTGACGCCCTCACCGAACACCGCCGAGCAGAGGGACTGCCCTCGGCCTCCCTGGCCTGGGGCTACTGGGAACAGAACCTCGGCCAGGCCGCCGAGGCCCGGCTGGACCGCAGCGGGATCAAGCGCATGCCGGCGAGTACGGCGCTTGGTCTGTTCGACGCGGCCCTCGCGGGTGGACGTGCCGTTCCTGTGCTTGCGGCGGTCGACATCGCGGCACTCAGGTCGCAGTACAACGCCGGGCTCCTGCCGGACATCCTGGAAAGCATCCTGCGCCTGCCGACCCGGCGCGGCGCCGCGGCGACCGGGACGGCCGACGCGCGGTCGGCGCTGACCCAGCGGCTCTCCGGACTGGAGGGGCATCGCCGGCGGCGGCTCATGCTGGACCTCGTACGCGGCCAGGTGTCCACCGTACTTGGCTACCAGGGCCCCGAAGCGGTCGAGGCGGACCGCCCGTTCAAGGAACTGGGCCTCGACTCACTGACCGCCATCGAGATTCGCAACAGGCTGCGCGCGGCCACGGGGCTGCCGTTGCCCGCTACCGTGATCTTTGACTACCCCACGCCGAGCACGCTCGCCGACCAACTGCGTACCGAACTGTTGCCGGAGTCCGGTGCCGAGAGTCACGAACCCGGAGAAGAGGAGCTCCGGCGCGCGTTGGCCTCCGTTCCGTTGAGCCGCTTCCGCGAGTTGGGAGTGCTCGACGCCCTCCTCAGCTCGGCGGCACCACCCGCCGACCACGGGCAGCAGGAACGAGCGGACGAGACAGAGATGATCGCCGCGATGGACACCGACGCGCTCATCGCGCGGGCGTTAGCCGGTCGTGGGCGGTCGGACCAGACACCGGAGGACTAGCATGACTGCGTCGGACAGCAAGCTCGTCGAGGCGTTGCGGGCATCGCTCATCGACAACGAGAACCTGCGCCTGGAGAACGACCGGCTCGTCGCTGCGGCCGGAGAGCCGATCGTGATCGTGGGGATGGCGTGCCGGTATCCGGGTGGTGTGGCGTCGGCCGAGGATCTGTGGCGGCTCGTGGAGTCCGGTTCCGACGCGGTGGGGGAGTTCCCTGCCGACCGTGGCTGGGACGTGGAAGGCTTATACGACTCCGATCCTGATCAGCCGGGCAAGTCATACGTGCGCGAAGGCGGCTTCCTGCAGAACGTCGGCGGCTTCGACGCGGCGTTCTTCGGGATTTCTCCGCGTGAGGCGTTGGCGATGGATCCGCAGCAGCGGTTGCTGCTGGAGACCTCGTGGGAGGTGCTGGAGGACGCCGGTATCGACCCGACCAGCCTGCGGAGCAGTGACACGGGTGTGTTCGTGGGGGTGACCGGTCAGGACTACCTGACCAGGCTGGGCGGGTACATGCCCCCCGAGGTCGAGGGCTATCTGCACACCGGCGGGCTGAGCAGTGTCGTGTCGGGGCGGGTGTCGTACGCCTTCGGCTTCGAGGGCCCGGCGGTGACGGTGGATACGGCGTGTTCGTCGTCGTTGGT
>NZ_JBHVRW010000066.1:0-3102 GCF_042885475.1 Streptomyces sp. NPDC058051 | reverse complement strand
CCACACGTCGATGGACCAGACGTCGCCCCTCTGATGTCCATCTGGATCTGGGTCGCCTGACCCGTACGGGTCAGGGTCAGCGACGACGTGGATGCGGGCGGCGGACGCGGATACGCGGTAGCAGTCCATGTCACTCGACGTGTTGTGCTTGTCGAGTTCGATCGTGTGGCCCAGGGCCAGGATGGCGGTCTGCAGTTCCTTGAAGGGGACTCTGGGTGCGAATTCCCCGTATTCCCGCGAGAGCGGGGACGGCACGGTGCTCGGGGACTGGTCGTACAGCAGTCGTTGGATCTTCACGCCGAAGCCGAAGCACGACATCTGCCCTTGCCGCCCTGGCTGGTCCGGCGAGAAGTTGATTTCCACGAGCCCGTAGTCCCGCCGCAGTAGGCCACCACCGGGAACATCGAGGCATGTCGCCCCCAGGGCGGCTTCCCAGGCTTCCGGGTCGGTACCGAGGCCAACTCCCAGGACCTCACCGCAAACGGCGACGTGAGCGTAGAAGTCCAAAGCGGACACCCGCCAACTCCCTCAACTATCCGGACAGGGCACCAATTGCTGATCTCCGCACAGGACAGGCGGACCAGCGCCCAGTATTCGGTGATCGTACAGAGCAGCCTGTCAGGGCGGTCGCCGGGTGAGTTCGTCGCCGTCGTCGAAGTCGAAGTTTTAGGCGGGATGCGTCTTTCAGATCAGCCGTGGTCTTCCCAATCCTCCTGGCAGAACCGGGCTTCGCTCACCATGTCCCGTCAGCTAGGCCGGAACCCGCGCGTGGGACCGCCGCAGCCATCAGATGGCATGCAGGTTCCGGCTTACCAACGTTCAGGATTCCGGGAACCCGCGCGCTTCCGACGCCGACCATTTCAAGCAGATCAACGACACGATGGGCCACCCGGCCGGGGATGCTGTCCTCGCGGCGTTCGGGGCCCGGCTCACCGCGTGGGCAGGCCCGCGCGCGTCCGTCGGCAGGCTCGGGGGCGATGAGTTCGCCGCGGTCCTGGAGCTGAAGGCCGGCCGCCGCACGCAGCGCCTGGAGCAGCTGGTGCGGATGCTGCACACGCCGGTTGCCCTGGACGACGGCCGCACCGTCGACGTCGCCGCCTCGGTCGGCGCCGCGGCCCCGGCCTCGGTCGACTCCCGCGACCTGACCGTGTTGCAGAGGGCCGCCGACTCCGCCCTGTACGACGGCAAGCACTCCGGCCGCGCCGTCCTCGCCACGCGGCAGCACGCCACGGTGCCGTCCATCAACGGCCGCCGCGCCGGCCGTCCGGGCACGGCTGTGTGGGGGCGGGCCGCATGAGCGCCACCGCGCTGCCCGAGGGCGACTGGATCCGCGGCATCAGCATCCGGCAGCCGTACGCGGCCTGCATCCTCGCCGGGGCCAAGACGGTGGAGAACCGGCCCGGCCGGTGGCGGACCGGCTGGGTGCTGCTGCACACGAGCCAGACCGTCGACCGGCCCGCCCTGCGCGTCCCGCTGATCGGCTGCACGATCCGCGACCGCCAGCTGGTTACCGGCGCGGTCGTCGGCGTCGCCCGGATCACCGACTGCCACCAGGACCTTGAGGGAGCGCCGCTCTGTTCGGAGTGGGCGCACCCGGGCGTCTGGCACCTGGTGCTCGACGACGTCCAGGAGCTCCCCCTGCCCATCCCCGCGCGGGGGCAGGTCGTCCCGTGGAGGCCGGCGCCGGACCTGCTGGAGCGTGTGTTCCAGCAGCTGCCCGACTTCCGGCCATGACCCGCACCCGAGGCAAGAAGCCGCTATTCGAGCCGAGCCTGGTCCCGGCTCCCGGCGCTCTTCTCGAATGGCGCGACAGCCAGCACTTCGACCACTGGCAGGACCGCCCCTGCGCGCCGTGCGAACAGCCCACGCTGATGCGCTCCCACCACGGGGATCCCGTCCACAAGGCGTGCGCTGAGGACTGGATTGCTGCGAACCCGGTTGAGGCCCGCCTCGGCCGGTTCACCTCCGACCTCCAGCCCAAGCGCCGACGCGACAACAACCACGCCTGAACCCTTCCGACGGAGTTCCGCATGCACAGCACCCAGCGAGACGTCGACCACTCCCTCGCCTATCCCGAGCCGCCCGTATCCCCGCTCTGGCACCGCTGCGGCGCGCGGGCCCGGCCGATCACATCCGCCCAGCAGCAGCGCAACTGCGAGCTTCTGGTGCTCGCACAGCGCAAGCCGCGTACCGGCGCGCCTTCCAGGCCCTCGTCTGAGCCGTGGCCCGGTATGACGTCCGGTACGGGCAGAGCAGCAGGTCAACCGCGCTCAAGCCAACGGTCGACCCAGGCTGGCACAGGGACGGCGAGCTGCTGCTGGGCCGCGTAGATCACCGGGCGGTGCTCCTGGAACCATTTCAGGCGCTCACCGTGGCGCTGGATGGCACGCACCTCAAGTACTCCGCGCCGCTTGGCGGGGCAGGCGGCGACGGTGGTGCACTGGTCGCTGTAGCCGGGGGGCAGATGGCAGTTACAGTGTTCGTCCGATGCGGTGACGGGAAGGCCCCAGCCAGGTGCCGCGAGCAGTGCCATCAGCCGCCGGTGGCCGATGGCGCCTTGGCCCTCGGCGAACATAGGGTCGATGACCCAACGTTCGCCACCATCGCGTTCGTGGTGGCCAAGCCAGCCGGTCACGGCCAACGGCACCCCCAGAGTGCGGATCAGGCCGACCCGGCGCAGCAGCCCGCTGGTCAGCCAGGCCGATGGCGCAGCCCCCTGCCGACCCGGCTGCCAGTAGAGACGTTCGGCTGGATGCCACCGGGTCGGCAGGTCGCGGTGACACGGCGTCATGCCGTAGGTGCCCATCTCCTGGTCCTGGAAATCGACCGCGCGCAGCCACTCGTCGGGGTCCAGGCCCAGCAGGGTGACGGAGGCGGACGTGTCCAGCACGCGAAGCACCACCTGCCCGCCTTCGATGTGAGTACGGGCCCCGGGTACTCCCTTGATGTCGCCGTACTCGTCGGCGCGTGGCAGCAGCACCTGGGCCAGATCCAGGGCCTGGGTTACGTCCAAGTCGCACCGCTCGACATGGTCGGCCTCGAAGCGGATCACGAGACGGTCGGAGCGCGGGTCGACGTACTCGATGCCCCACGGATGCAGGG
>NZ_JBHVRW010000065.1:0-3179 GCF_042885475.1 Streptomyces sp. NPDC058051 | reverse complement strand
GACCGCAGCGCCTGCGCCGCGAGGTGCAGGGCGACCAGCGACGACGAGCACGCCGTGTCGACCGTCACCGCCGGACCCTCGAAACCGAACGTGTAAGAAACACGGCCGGAGACCAGGCTGCCCGCGCCGGTCGCGCCCGGCGTCCCCAGCCCGTAGTCGTGATACATCAGCCCCGCGAAGACACCGGTCCGGCTGCCCCGCTGGGACCTCGGGTCGAGCCCGGCCCGCTCGAAGGCCTCCCACGAGGACTCCAGCAGCAACCGCTGCTGCGGATCCATTCCCAGGGCCTCACGCGGAGAGATCCCGAAGAAACCGGGGTCGAAGTCCGCGGCGTCGTACAGGAAGCCACCCGTACGGGCATAGGTCTTGCCCGCCACACCGGGCTCGGGGTCGTACAGCCCCTCGATGTCCCAACCGCGGTCGGTCGGGAAGTCGCCGATGGCATCAGTGACGTGGACAACCGTGTGCCAGAGGTCGTCGGGAGTACTGATGCCGCCCGGATAGCGGCATGCCATCCCCACGATCGCGATCGGCTCGTCCCCGCCCGTCTGGGCGGCCACGATCACCGGTGCGGCCTCGGTGACGCCGCCGAGTTCACCGTTCAGGAAGCGCGCGACGCCCTGCGCATTCGGGTAGTCGAACACCAGCGTCGCCGGCAACCGCAGCCCGGTCGCCGCATTCAGCTCGTTCCGGAGCTCGACCGCGGTCAGCGAGTCGAACCCGAGATCCTGGAACGCCTTGCCCGGCTCAATCGCCTCGGGCGACGTGTGGCCGAGGACGGCCGCGACCTTCTCGGACACCAGATCCAGCAGCACCTGCTCGCGGTCGGCGCCGGCCAGGCGCTGTGCGAGGCCGGAGTCGGTCGCGACCTGGGCGGCTCGCCGCACCTGCGGCACAAGGCCCCGCAGCAGGGCCGGTACATCGGCGCGGTGGCGGAGCGCGGCACCATCCACGCGCAGCGGCACCAGCGCCGGTTCGTCCGTGCTCAGGCCGACACCGAACGCGTCCAACCCCTCATCGACGGTCAGCGCCGGAAGCCCCTGCCTGCGCATCCGCTCCAGGTGCGCCGCGGTGAGGTCCTGGGACAGGCCCGTCGCCACGTCCCACAGCCCGAAGGCCAATGACGTGCCCGCGAGGCCGAGTCCGTGACGGTGGACGGCCAGCCCGTCCAGGAACACGTTCGCCGCAGCGTACGAACCCTGCCCCGCCGCCAGCACCAAGCCACCGGCTGAGGAGAACAACACGAACGCCGCCAGGTCCATCCCGGCCGTCAACTCGTGCAGGAACCACGCCGCGTCCGCCTTCGCCGCCAGCACCGCATCCACACGGTCCGGCGTCAACGACTCGACCAGGCCGTTGTCGCCGATCCCTGCGGCATGCACCACGCCGGTCAGCGGGTGCTCGTCCGGGACGGAGGAGATCAGCCGGGCCAGCGCGCCACGATCGGTGACGTCGCAGGCGACAGCCTCGGCCGACGCACCCAGCTCCGCCAGCTCGGCAACGAGCTCGGCCGCACCGGGAGCGTCCGGCCCGCGACGGCCGGCCAGCACCAGGTGCCGTACGCCGTGCTCGGTCACGAGGCGGCGCGCCACCAGCGCACCCAGCCCACCGGTGCCACCGGTCACCAGCACCGTGCCTTGGGGGTCGAGCGTCCGGGTGTCGGTCGTGGCCGGGACGGTGCGCAGCAGGCGCGGAACCATGACGGCGCCGCCCCGGATCGCGATCTCGGGCTCGCCGGTGTGCAGTGCGCCGGCGAGCACCTCGCCGGTCTCACCCGCGCCGTCGACGTCCGTGTCGACATCCACCAGGACGATCCGGCCAGGGTGTTCGGCCTGCGCCGCGCGGACGAGTCCCCACACCGGTGCCCCAGCAAGGTCGAGCTCTTCCCCGGAGCCCGCCGCCACGGCACCGCGCGTCAGGATCACCAGGCGGGACACGGCGAACCGGTCGTCCGCCAGGAACGCCTGAATCTGTGCGAGCACGCCGTGCACACCCGCCCGTACGGCGTCGGGCACATCGAGCCCCGCGTCGGTACGGCAGGCAGACAGCACCCAGCCGGGCATGTCGTCGGTTGCCCCGAGCGCGGCGAAATCGGCGTACGCCGGCATCCCCACCACGTGAGGCACCGCGCCGACGACCGCGAAGCCGTCCGGCGACGTACCGCCGACCACCGGCAGCGGCACCCAGTCCATGCGGTGCAGTGAGTGGTGTCGGGCGC
The DNA here is from genome assembly GCF_042885475.1 of Streptomyces sp. NPDC058051. Classification (NCBI taxonomy): domain Bacteria; kingdom Bacillati; phylum Actinomycetota; class Actinomycetes; order Kitasatosporales; family Streptomycetaceae; genus Streptomyces; species Streptomyces sp. NPDC058051. Next base: position 961 of record NZ_JBHVRW010000065.1, on the reverse strand, counting down.
CGAGCTGCTCGGCCGACACGGGACGCGACACGAGCGAGTCCACCGTCATCACCGGGGAGTTCGTGGCGTCCGCGATCACCATGGCGCCGGTCGTCCGGGAGATCCGTACCCGCAACGCCGTAGCGCCCGTGGCCTGCAAGTTCACACCGGACCAGACGAACGGCAGCAGGGTCGGCGCGTCCGTTCCACGGTCCAGGACGAGCAACGCGTGCATCGTGGCATCGAGCAGAGCGGGGTGCAGACCGAACCGGCCGGCATCCGCGTGCGCCTGCTCGGGCAGTGCCACCTCGGCGAACACGTCGTCGTCGCGCTGCCACGCCCCGCGAAGGCCCTGGAACACCGGACCGTACGCGTAGCCACGGTCCAGCAGGTACGCGTACGCGTCAGCGGTGTCGACGGGCGTGGCTCCCGCAGGCGGCCACACCTCCTCCACCACCGGTGCGGGCGTTGCCGCCGTGGTCAGAGTGCCTTCGGCGTGCAACACCCACGCAGCTCCGGCGTCCGCCTCGTCGCGGCTGTGCACGCTGACGCCGCGGGCACCCGAGTCGTCCGGGGCGCCGACCATGACACGGACCTGCAGCGCGCCGCGTGCGGGAAGCAGCATCGGCGTCCGGAGCGTCAGCTCCTGCACAACGGGGCAGTTGGCTTCGTGCCCTGCCTGCAGCGCGAACTCCAGGAGACCTGTTCCCGGCACCAGCACGCTGCCCAGCACGTCGTGCTCGGCAAGCCAGGGGCGGGTGGCCAGGGAGATCCGCCCGGTCAGCAAGAAGGCATCGCTGTCGGGAAGTTGGGTACTGGCGGTCAGGAGCGGGTGGTCGAGAGCGGTGAGTCCGGCTTGGACTGCGCCGCCGGCCAGGTGGGTCGGCTCGATCCAGAAGTGCTGGTGCTGGAAGGCGTAGGTCGGCAGGTCGACGTGGGCCTGGGTGTCCCCGAAGTGGGCGGTCCAGTCGACGGTCACACC
>NZ_JBHVRW010000064.1:0-3635 GCF_042885475.1 Streptomyces sp. NPDC058051 | reverse complement strand
ATCTCTCAATTATAGAAAGCACACTACTTTCTTCTTATCTAATAAGAAGAATTTTGGTTGCGATTGTTCTTTGAAAACTAGATAACAGTAATTGCTGAGGAAAAGTGAAACTTTTCTTTAATCAAACCAATAAATAACACAACAGTATGTTGTACCATTTATTCGCTAATGGTTAAGTTAGAAAGGGCGCACGGTGGATGCCTTGGCACTAGGAGCCGATGAAGGACGGGACTAACACCGATATGCTTCGGGGAGCTGTAAGTAAGCTTTGATCCGGAGATTTCCGAATGGGGAAACCCACTGTTCGTAATGGAACAGTATCTTTACCTGAATACATAGGGTATTGAAGGCAGACCCGGGGAACTGAAACATCTAAGTACCCGGAGGAAGAGAAAGCAAATGCGATTTCCTGAGTAGCGGCGAGCGAAACGGGATCAGCCCAAACCAAGAGGCTTGCCTCTTGGGGTTGTAGGACACTCTATACGGAGTTACAAAGGAACGAGGTAAATGAAGCGACCTGGAAAGGTCCGTCGAAGAAGGTAACAACCCTGTAGTTGAAACTTCGTTCCCTCTTGAGTGGATCCTGAGTACGGCGGAACACGTGAAATTCCGTCGGAAGCTGGGAGGACCATCTCCCAAGGCTAAATACTACCTAGTGACCGATAGTGAACCAGTACCGTGAGGGAAAGGTGAAAAGCACCCCGGAAGGGGAGTGAAATAGATCCTGAAACCGTGTGCCTACAAGTAGTCAGAGCCCGTTAACGGGTGATGGCGTGCCTTTTGTAGAATGAACCGGCGAGTTACGATCCCGTGCAAGGTTAAGCTGAAGAGGCGGAGCCGCAGCGAAAGCGAGTCTGAATAGGGCGTTTAGTACGTGGTCGTAGACCCGAAACCAGGTGATCTACCCATGTCCAGGGTGAAGTTCAGGTAACACTGAATGGAGGCCCGAACCCACGCACGTTGAAAAGTGCGGGGATGAGGTGTGGGTAGCGGAGAAATTCCAATCGAACCTGGAGATAGCTGGTTCTCTCCGAAATAGCTTTAGGGCTAGCCTCAAGGTAAGAGTCTTGGAGGTAGAGCACTGATTGGACTAGGGGCCCCCAACGGGTTACCGAATTCAGTCAAACTCCGAATGCCAATGACTTATCCTTGGGAGTCAGACTGCGAGTGATAAGATCCGTAGTCAAAAGGGAAACAGCCCAGACCACCAGCTAAGGTCCCAAAGTATACGTTAAGTGGAAAAGGATGTGGAGTTGCTTAGACAACCAGGATGTTGGCTTAGAAGCAGCCATCATTTAAAGAGTGCGTAATAGCTCACTGGTCGAGTGACTCTGCGCCGAAAATGTACCGGGGCTAAACGTATCACCGAAGCTGCGGACTGTTCTTCGAACAGTGGTAGGAGAGCGTTCTAAGGGCGGTGAAGTCAGACCGGAAGGACTGGTGGAGCGCTTAGAAGTGAGAATGCCGGTATGAGTAGCGAAAGAAGGGTGAGAATCCCTTCCACCGAATGCCTAAGGTTTCCTGAGGAAGGCTCGTCCGCTCAGGGTTAGTCGGGACCTAAGCCGAGGCCGAAAGGCGTAGGCGATGGACAACAGGTTGATATTCCTGTACCACCTCCTCACCATTTGAGCAATGGGGGGACGCAGGAGGATAGGGTAAGCGCGGTATTGGATATCCGCGTCCAAGCAGTTAGGCTGGGAAATAGGCAAATCCGTTTCCCATGAAGGCTGAGCTGTGATGGCGAGGGAAATATAGTACCGAAGTTCCTGATTCCACACTGCCAAGAAAAGCCTCTAGCGAGGTGAGAGGTGCCCGTACCGCAAACCGACACAGGTAGGCGAGGAGAGAATCCTAAGGTGATCGAGAGAACTCTCGTTAAGGAACTCGGCAAAATGACCCCGTAACTTCGGGAGAAGGGGTGCTCTGTTAGGGTGCAAGCCCGAGAGAGCCGCAGTGAATAGGCCCAGGCGACTGTTTAGCAAAAACACAGGTCTCTGCGAAGCCGCAAGGCGAAGTATAGGGGCTGACACCTGCCCGGTGCTGGAAGGTTAAGGGGAGGGGTTATCCTTTGGGAGAAGCTTTGAACCGAAGCCCCAGTAAACGGCGGCCGTAACTATAACGGTCCTAAGGTAGCGAAATTCCTTGTCGGGTAAGTTCCGACCCGCACGAAAGGCGCAACGATCTGGGCACTGTCTCAACGAGAGACTCGGTGAAATTATAGTACCTGTGAAGATGCAGGTTACCCGCGACAGGACGGAAAGACCCCGTGGAGCTTTACTGCAGCCTGATATTGAATTTTGGTACAGCTTGTACAGGATAGGTAGGAGCCTTAGAAGCCGGAGCGCCAGCTTCGGTGGAGGCGTTGGTGGGATACTACCCTGGCTGTATTGAAATTCTAACCCGCGCCCCTTATCGGGGTGGGAGACAGTGTCAGGTGGGCAGTTTGACTGGGGCGGTCGCCTCCTAAAGAGTAACGGAGGCGCCCAAAGGTTCCCTCAGAATGGTTGGAAATCATTCGTAGAGTGTAAAGGCACAAGGGAGCTTGACTGCGAGACCTACAAGTCGAGCAGGGACGAAAGTCGGGCTTAGTGATCCGGTGGTTCCGCATGGAAGGGCCATCGCTCAACGGATAAAAGCTACCCCGGGGATAACAGGCTTATCTCCCCCAAGAGTCCACATCGACGGGGAGGTTTGGCACCTCGATGTCGGCTCATCGCATCCTGGGGCTGTAGTCGGTCCCAAGGGTTGGGCTGTTCGCCCATTAAAGCGGTACGCGAGCTGGGTTCAGAACGTCGTGAGACAGTTCGGTCCCTATCCGTCGCGGGCGCAGGAAATTTGAGAGGAGCTGTCCTTAGTACGAGAGGACCGGGATGGACGCACCGCTGGTGTACCAGTTGTTCTGCCAAGGGCATCGCTGGGTAGCTATGTGCGGACGGGATAAGTGCTGAAAGCATCTAAGCATGAAGCCCCCCTCAAGATGAGATTTCCCATTCCGCAAGGAAGTAAGATCCCTGAAAGATGATCAGGTTGATAGGTCTGAGGTGGAAGTGTGGCGACACATGGAGCTGACAGATACTAATCGATCGAGGACTTAACCAATTTGAATGTATGCTTACTGTTATCTAGTTTTGAGAGAACACTCTCAATGGTTTGGTGGCGATAGCGAAGAGGTCACACCCGTTCCCATACCGAACACGGAAGTTAAGCTCTTCAGCGCCGATGGTAGTCGGGGGTTTCCCCCTGTGAGAGTAGGACGCCGCCAAGCTTTTCTAAAATTTTATCATCGCGGGGTGGAGCAGTTCGGTAGCTCGTCGGGCTCATAACCCGAAGGTCGCAGGTTCAAATCCTGCCCCCGCAACCAAAAATTAAATGGTCCGGTAGTTCAGTTGGTTAGAATGCCTGCCTGTCACGCAGGAGGTCGCGGGTTCGAGTCCCGTCCGGACCGCCATTTTTATTGTAAACGAAACGATCATGTTTTCGTTTTTTTTGTGTTTTCTTTTAAATGCTGGCAGCTTGGTATCTAACCAAGCTTTCTTTTATATCGTTAAAGTCTTGGATATTGAAACAGAATCCGATACACTAGAAAGAGCTGTATTTCACAAGAGCGTCAGAAAGGGAGACGGGAGATATATGGA
>NZ_JBHVRW010000063.1:0-4107 GCF_042885475.1 Streptomyces sp. NPDC058051 | reverse complement strand
ACGACGTGTCCATAGCCGGTCTCGTGTCGTTGCGCCGGGGTGATGACAGTTACCGGCGGATGCTGACCAGTGTGGCTGAGGGGTTTGTGCAGGGGTTGGACGTGGACTGGGGGGTGTGCCTGCCGCAGAGCTGTCCGGTCGGGCTGCCGACGTATGCCTTCCAGCACCAGCGCTACTGGCTGGAGCCGGTTGGGGGTGGGGTGCGTGATGTGGCGGCGTTGGGGCAGCGTGGTGTGTCGCATTCGATGCTCGGTGCTGAGGTGAGTGTGGCTGAGACCGGGGGTCTGGTACTGACCGGGCGGCTTTCGGTGGCAGCGCATCCTTGGCTTGCGGGTCATGAGGTGGCCGGACGGGTGCTGGTGCCGTCCAGTGCGTGGGTGGATCTGGCACTGTATGCGGGGGATCAGGTGGGGTGTGCGGTCCTGGACCGGCTGACCACCGAAATACCACTATGGCTCCCGACCAAAGACACCGTACAAATCCAGGTCACGGTCGACGCGGGCGACCCGGGCGAGGCGCGCGGGTTCGGGATCTACTCCCGTGCCGGAGACGACGAGGATGCCGCGTGGCGGTGCCACGGGCGCGGCCGTCTGATCCCCGAAGGTCCGGACGCGGAATGGGCGGAGCAGGGCGGGCCCCAGGCGGATCAGGTGGAGATCGCTCTGCCTGACGAGTTGTCGGTGGACGGGTTCCTGGTTCATCCGGCGCTGATGGACGAGGTACTGCGGGCAGCCTTGGCGGCAGACGACGATGTCGCTCCCGCGGAGTTCGCCGGCGTACGGGTTTCGGCGCTCGGCGCGCGCGCCATTCGGGTGCGGGCCCATCCTGCCGACGATGGTTCGGCGACGGTCGTCGGCGTCGACCCTGCCGGGGCTGAGGTCTTCGCCGTCAGACGTGTCATCGCCCGGCCGGTTGAGCCACCGCAGGCGAACGACATCGGGCGGGACCTCTTCCGCCTCGACTGGGTCGCCGCCTCTGGAATCGACGGCGCCGAGCGCGTATCCGGATGGTCGGTGCTGGGCCTGACCGACGACGTCGGTCTGGTCGAGCAGGTGAAGCAGACGTACGGGACGTCGGAGGACGACCGAAGGGTCTGCGTGGTCGCCACGTCCGGCGACGACGACGTGGTCGCGGACGTGCACGACCTCGTCGGCGAAGTGTTGGGCGCGGTTCAGCGGTGGCTCACGGCCGAACCGGCCGGAGAGACACTCGTCGTGCTGACCCGGGGCGCTGTGGCAGCCGATGCCGACGCGGAGCCCGGTGACCTGGCGGGGGCGGCGGTCTGGGGTCTGATCCGCAGTGTGCAGGCCGAACACCCCGGCCGCGTGGTGCTCGTGGATGTCGACGACGACCCGGCATCGCTGGAAACGCTGCCGGTTCTGCCTGCTACGGGACATTCCCAGGTGGCGATTCGTACAGGACAGATGTGGGTTCCGAGGCTGCGCCGCGTCACCGGTGAGGCCGCGGGCGGACCCGTGCCGAGCTGGCGCGGATCGGTGCTTGTCACGGGCGGTACGGGGATGGCCGGATCGGCTGTGGCCCAGCATCTGGCCAAGGCCGGGGCCCGGCGTCTGGTGCTGGTGTCGCGGCAAGGCCGGCAGGCGGACGGAGCGACCGAGCTGGCGGCCCGGCTGGCTGAGGCCGGTTCCGAAGTCGAGGTGGTCGCGTGTGACGTCGCCGACCGGGACGCCCTCGCCCGGCTCGTGGCTCAGGTCGGGGAGTTGTCGGCGGTGGTGCATGCCGCCGGCGTTCTGGATGATGCCGCGGTCTCCGCGATGACCGCCGAGCAGGTGGATCGTGTGTTGTCCTCCAAGGTGGACACGGCCTGGAACCTGCACGAGTTCACCCGTGACATGGACCTGGATGCGTTCGTGATGTTCTCCGCGCTGGGCGGGACAGCCGGCGGCGCGGGGCAGGCCAATTACACGGCTGCCAACGCCTTCCTGGATGCCCTCGCCCTGCAACGGCGCGCACAAGGGCTGCCCGGAACGTCGCTGGCCTGGGGCTATTGGGAACAGTCCGGCGCGATGACCGCGCACCTGGGCCAGGCCGCCGAGGACCGGCTCGTCCGTGGCGGCATCAGGCCCATGCCCACCAGCAGGGCGCTGGAGCTCTTCGACGCGGCGCTGGCGAGCGGACAGGCTGTGCCCGTGCCGGCGGCGGTGGATGTCGCAGCCCTCAAAGCGCAGTACAACGCCGGGCTGCTCCCGGTCGTCCTGCACGGCCTGCTCCGCCTGACGACCCACCGCGGCACCGCGGCGACCGACGGCGTCGGCTCGGGCCTGGCTCAGCGGCTGTCCGCTTTGGACGAAGCGGGTCGCAACGACCTGCTGCTTGACCTGGTCCGGCGGAACACCGCCACAGTGCTCGGCTATCAGGGCCCCGAGTCGATCGAGGCCGATCGTCCGTTCAAGGAACTCGGTGTCGACTCGCTTACCGCGATCGAGTTCCGGAACCGTGTGGCCTCCGCCACCGGGGAGCGGCTGCCCGCGACGCTGGTCTTCGACCATCCGACACCTGATGCCGTCGTAAGCTTCCTGCGCGGCCAACTGCTCGGAGAACGGGAGTCGACTCGCCCGCTGGTTCCTGCGGTCCGCGCGCGGAGCGGTGACGATCCGATTGTGATCGTGGGGATGGGATGCCGGTACCCGGGTGGTGTGGCGTCGGCCGAGGATCTGTGGCGGCTGGTGGAGTCGGGTGTGGACGCGGTGGGCGAGTTCCCTGCCGATCGTGGTTGGGACGTGGAGGGTCTGTACGACCCGGACCCTGATCGGTCGGGTACGTCGTATGCGCGGGAGGGTGGCTTCCTGGAGGATGTGGCGGGTTTTGATGCGGGGTTCTTCGGTATTTCGCCGCGTGAGGCGTTGGCGATGGATCCGCAGCAGCGGTTGCTGCTGGAGACGTCGTGGGAGGTGCTGGAGGACGCCGGTATCGACCCGACCAGCCTTCGCGGGACGGACACGGGCGTGTTCGTCGGCGCCACCTTTCAGGATTACGGGCCGGGCCTGACCGGGAGCAACACCGGTGTGGAGGGCTATGTCCTGACGGGCAGCGCGGGCAGTGTGATGTCGGGCCGGGTCTCGTACGCGTTCGGGTTCGAGGGTCCTGCGGTCAGTATCGATACGGCGTGTTCTTCGTCGTTGGTGGCGCTGCACCTCGCGGTACAGGCGCTGCGCAACGGTGAGTGCTCGCTGGCCCTGGCCGGAGGGATGACCGTCCTGTCGACGCCGACCGTGTTTGTGGAGTTCAGTCGGCAGCGGGGTTTGTCGTCGGATGGTCGTTGCAAGCCGTTTGCGGAGGCGGCTGATGGGACGGGTTGGGGTGAGGGTGTTGGGTTGTTGTTGGTGGAGCGGTTGTCGGATGCGCGGCGGCTCGGTCATCGGGTGTTGGCGGTGGTGCGTGGTAGTGCGGTGAATCAGGATGGTGCGAGTAATGGGTTGTCGGCGCCGAATGGTCCGTCGCAGCAGCGGGTGATTCGTCAGGCGTTGAGCAGCGCCGGCATTGGTGCCGATGAGGTGGATGTGGTCGAGGGGCATGGGACTGGTACGCGGTTGGGTGATCCGATTGAGGCGCAGGCGTTGCTGGCGACGTATGGGCAGGGGCGGGGTGAGGGGGTTCCGTTGTGGTTGGGGTCGGTGAAGTCGAATATCGGTCATACGCAGGCTGCTGCTGGTGTGGCTGGTGTGATCAAGATGGTGATGGCGATGCGGCATGGTGTGTTGCCGGCGTCGTTGCATGTGGATGCGCCGTCGTCGCATGTGGACTGGTCCGAGGGTGCTGTTGAGCTGCTGACTGCCAACCAGGACTGGCCGGATCGGGGACGGCCGCGTCGGGCTGGTGTGTCGTCGTTCGGGATCAGTGGTACGAACGCGCACGTCATCCTCGAACAGGCCGAGCCGGTAGAGCTGCCGCTGGCTGTTGATGAGCCGGTTGGTGTGGTGCCGGTGGTGGTGTCGGGTCGGGGTTGGGATGGGTTGCGGGGTCAGGCGGGTCGGTTGGCTGAGTGGTGGGTGGGCCAGGTGGTTGGTGATGTGGTGGTTGGTGATGTGGCGGGTTCGTTGGTGGGTTCGCGTGCGGTGCATGGGGTGCGGGGTGTGGTGTTGGCGG
>NZ_JBHVRW010000062.1:0-4677 GCF_042885475.1 Streptomyces sp. NPDC058051 | reverse complement strand
CCCTGGTCGAGCACCCCGGCGTCGCCAAGATCGTCTTCACCGGCTCCACCCGGGTCAGGGCGGCTGCGGGGTTCCCCCCACCTTCGGGTCGGGGGAACCGGCCCACTGTCATGTGCGCGGCTCAGGTGAGGGGCTTCTCGCCCTTGCGGATACGCGCCAACACCTCGACCCCGTCCAGCACACGCTGGAGACCGAAGGTGAAGTCGTCCTCCGGCTCCTCGAACACACCGGCTTCCAGCAGTTCGGTGAGGGCGGGGAACGTGGCCGGGTCGGCGTACTTCGCCAGCATACGGCCGTAGTTGGACATCAGGTCGGCCTCGCTGATGTCCTCGTCGTCCACCCCGAGCGAGAGCTGCACGTAGTTCCGTACGTAGCCGATCATCAGCATCATCACGGAGAGCTTCTCGTCCGGCCTGAGGCTGGTGCCGCCGAGCGTGCGCAGACCGCACTCCAGCCAGCTGAGCTGCCCCGGCTCCAGCGGCGGCCCGCTCACCGAGATCTGCAGCATCCAGGGGTGCCTGCGGAAGACCTCCTGGAACGCCCGGGCCCACTGCTCCAGCCCGGCCCGCCAGTCGCCCTCCTCGGTCTCGATACGAGGCGGGGTGCCGTACGCCATGTCCAGCATCAGCTGCCGCAGCTCGTCCTTGCTCGACACGTGCCGGTACAGCGACATGGTGCCGAAGTCGAGGCTCTTGGCGACGCGGGACATGGAGAGTCCGGCGAGACCGTCGGCGTCCGCCGACTCGATCGCCGCCGTGACGATCCGCTCCACGCTGAGCCCGGTCCTCGCCGTGCGCTGCTCCCGGTTCCGGAGCTCCCACAGCACCCCGATGCTGTTCGGCAGGCCTGTGCCCTTGCCCGTTTCCTCGTCAGTAGTCATCTTGTGCCTGCCTTCATCGGAAGTCTTCCCATGCGTATCACGCACGCATAGAGCATCGTATACGCCGAGGGGTCGCCCGTACGCGGAGCCGGTGGGACACCGGCATGGGAGGCGGTCGACGACCGGGCTCGGGTGCGGATGCGGGGCATGTTCGCACATACCCCGCATCCGGAGGGAGAGGAGCCGCACCACGCGCGGTCCCGGAGTGTCAGACGCCGGCCGCGGTGGCCGCGATCTCGGCCGACGGACGGCCGAGCAGGAGACGGCACTGCCGCAGGCCACGTGCGCTGTTCCAGCCGAGCGCCCCGACGAGCAGCCCGTCGCGGTGGTAGGCGGCGACGAACTCCCGGTCCTCGGGCGAACCGCTGACGATCTCCGTACGGGCGTCCGGCGGGCACCAGCCGATCGTCTGGATCTTCGCCCCGAACTGGTGCGTCCAGCCGAACGGCACCGGGCTGTACGGCTTCGCCCCGGCCTCACCGCCCAGGATGTTGCCGACGACCGCCATCGCCTGCTGGGCGGCGTTGGTCCGTTGTTCGAGCCTGACCCGGGCGCCGGCCATCGTCGGATGCGGCCAGTTGGCGACATCACCCGCCGCCCACACACCGGGCGCGGCCCGGCAGTACACATCACAGAGCACTCCGTCGTCCAGGCGCAGCCCTGAGCCGGCGAGCCAGTCCACCGCGGGCACGGAGCCGATCGCGACGACGACGAGGTCGGCGTCGACCGAGGTGCCGTCGGACAGCAGGACGGCGCTCACGGCGCCGTTCTTCTCCGCCAGGCCCGCCACCCCGGCGCCCAGGACGAGCCGCACACCGTGGTCACGGTGGAGTTCCGCGACCAGGGCGCCGACCTCGGGGCCGACCTGCCGTTCGAGCGGTGTGGCGTTGGTGTCGATCAAGGTGACGTCGAGTCCGGCCTCGCGGGCGGTGGCGGCGATCTCCGCACCGAGGAAACCCGCACCGATCACCGCGACGCGGGGACCGGCCGCGAGCGCCTCGCGCAACCGGACCGCGTCGTCGAGCGAACGCAGCACGTGGACGTTCCGCACGCCTTCGCCCCACGGCAGCCGCCGCGGCCGGAGCCCGGTCGCGATGATCGCCGCGTCGTACGGCAGTCGCTCGCCGGTCGACAGCGCGATGGTCCGCGTGGCCTGGTCCAGCGCGGTGGCCCGGCAGCCCAGGCGCAGATCGATGTCGATCGCGCCGAGCACGTCCTCCTGCCGCAGCCAGGTCTTCCTGGGCTCCCAGCCTTCGCTCAGCAACTCCTTCGACAGGGGCGGCCGGTCGTAAGGCGGATGGATCTCGTCACCTACGAGGGTCAGGCCGCCTTCGTATCCTTTGGCGCGCAGTGTCTCCACCGCGGTCAGTCCGGCGGCCGCCGCGCCCACGACGACTATCTGGTTCAGCACTCCGGCTCCTCATCCTCTCGGTCCAGGCTCATACCGATGCCTCGGCGCCACCGTCGAGAATGTCGAACAGCTCGTCCGCGGTCGCCGTGCTCAGGTCATCCTGTGGGGTGTCGGCGCCGAAGAGCGTGTGCCGCAGATGGGCAGCGAGTTCGGCGGCCGAGGGGTAGTCGAATATCAGGGTCGGCGCGAGCCGGCAGCCGGTGACCGCATTGATCCTGTTCCTGAGTTCCAGGGCGGTCAGCGAGTCGAATCCGATGTCGAGGAAGCCCCGCTCGGCAGCGACCGCGCCGGCGTCGCTGTGACCGAGGACGGCGGCGGCATGGTTCCTCACCAGATCCAGCAGGGCCCGCTCCCGGTCCTCGCCGCTCAGCGCCGTCAGCCGCTCGATCAGCGCGGCGGGGTCCGATCCCTTCGTACGGCTCCGCACGACGGAACGGGACTCGGCGCGCACCATGTCGCGCAACAGTGCCGGTAGCCCGTCGGCCTTCTTGCGCAACGTCGGTACGTCCACGGCGAGCGGCACCAGTGCCGCAGACCCGGAGCGCAGCCCGGCATCGAACAGTCTCAGCGCATCCGCCGGTTCGAGCGCGGGCAGCCCGCGGGCGGCCATGAGGCGCACATCCTCGTCGAGGTTCTCGGTGAGACCCGTGGCGACATCCCACAGGCCGTAGGCGAGAGAAGTGGCCGGCAGACCCTCGGAGCGCCGCTGCACCGCCAACGCATCCAGGAACACATTCGCCGCCGCATAGTTCGCCTGCCCCGCCGCCAGTACAGAACCCCCCGCCGACGAGAACATCACGAAGAAACCCAGACCACACGAACGAGTCGCCTCATGCAAATACCACGCCCCATCCGCCTTCGCACCCAGCACCCCATCCAACCGACCCGCATCCATCGAACCAATCAACCCGTTGTCACCCGCACCCGCCGCATGCACCACACCCACCAGATCCCCACCCCACCGCTCCACCAGACCCACCACCGCACCACGATCCGACACATCACACTCCTCCACCACCACCTCAGCACCCAACCCCACCAACTCATCCACCAACACCCCAGCCCCCGCAACCCCCAACCCCCGACGACTCACCAACACCAAACGCCGCACCCCACCCTCCACCAAATGCCGCGCCACCAAACCACCCAACCCACCCAAACCACCCGTCACCAACACCACACCCTCACCCACACCCGCCAACACACCCGCCAACGCATCCCCAGAACCCGAATCCGACGGGACCTCCACCAACCTCGGAACCAACACCTCACCACCCCGCAACGCCACCTCCGGCTCACCCGAACCCAAAGCCACCCCCAAAGCCACCCCATCAACACCCTCAACCCCCGGATCCGCATCCACCAAAACAAAACGACCCGGATGCTCCGCCTGCGCAGCCCGCACCAAACCCCACACCGGCGCCTGACACACATCCACCCCCACACCACCACCCACACCCACCGCACCACGCGTCACCACCACCAACGGCCACCCCCCACCCCGACCATCATCCTTCAACCACTCCTGCACCACACCCAACACCCCACCCACCACAGACCGCACACCCACCACCACACCACCACCACCGCCAACGCCAGCACCAGCACCAGCACCAGCACCAGCACCAGCACCAGCACCAGAAACCCCGCCAGAAACCGCATCCACCTCACACACCACCGGACCCGACACCACACCACCCCCCACAAACTCACCCCAACCCGACCACACCACACCCACACCAGCCCCCGCACCCGCACCCGCACCCGCACCCGCACCCGCACCCGCCAGCGGACGCCACACCACTTCGTGCAGCGCGCCCTGGGTGCGCGAAGCGCCCAACTGCTCGGCCGACACCGGACGGAACGTGAGTCCGCCGATGGTGGCCACCGGGGCGCCGTCCTGGTCAGCCAGCGTCAGCGAGAGGCTGTTCACGCCCTGCGGGGAAAGCCGCACGCGCAGCGCGCGGGCACCGGCAGCATGCAGAGTGACATCGGTCCAGGAGAAGGGAAGCTCTGTCGGTTCGTCGCCCGTGACGTCCTCCCCGACGCCCAGGGCATGCATGGTCGCATCGAGCAAGGCAGGGTGCAGGCCGAAGCGCTCGGCGTCGCCGTGTGCCGCCTCGGGCAGTTCGACCTCGGCGAACACGTCGTCGCCCCGTCGCCACACCGCCTTGAGGCCCCGGAAGACGGGCCCGTACGCGTAACCCTGCTTCTGGAGCAAGGTGTAGGCGTCGTCCGTCCGCACGGTGGCCGCCCCCGGCGGCGGCCATGCGCTGAGATCGACGTCCGACACGGCCCCGGCCGTGACGCCCAGGACACCGTCCGCGTGCAGCACCCATGGCGCGTCCACCGCAGCGTTCTCCCGCCGCGAACGCACCCGCACCGA
>NZ_JBHVRW010000061.1:0-5045 GCF_042885475.1 Streptomyces sp. NPDC058051 | reverse complement strand
CACCACACCCACCGACACACCCGACCACGCAAACGGCAACGCCGCCCCCTCACCCACCACACCAGCCACAACCACCCCATGGAGCGCAGCGTCGAACAGGGCAGGATGAAGGGCGAACGTCCCGGGCTCCGTACCCTCCGGCAGTCCGGCCTCGGCATAGACGTGCTCGCCGGACTTCCACGCGGCAGTGAGGCCGCGGAACGCCGGCCCGTACTCCAGTCCGGCCTCCGCCATGTCCTCGTAGAAGCCCTCCAGGTCCACGGTCTCCGCATCTGCCGGGGGCCACTGGCCGGTGCTCCATTCCGCGTCCCCGTCGATGACATCATCGGCGGCAATGGTCAGCGAGCCGGTCGCGTGTCGGACCCACGGGGTGTCCGCGGCCTCGCCACGCGAGTGGACGCTGACGGGACGCCGGCCGGAGTCGTCGGAAGCGCCGACGGCGACCTGAAGCGCGACACCGCCATGCTCGGGGAGGATAAGGGGCGCTTCCAGGGTGAGCTCTTCCAGTGCTGCGCATCCGACTTCGCGTCCGGCCCTCAGCGCAAGTTCGACGAATCCCGTACCGGGGAAGAGGACGGTGTCGCCCACCGCGTGATCTGCGAGCCACAGGTGCGTGTGGGACGAGAGACGTCCGGTCAGGACCACGCTGTCCGAGTCGGGGGACGTGACCACCGCGCTGAGCAGGGGATGGTCGGCAGACTCCTGGCCGATCGACTCAAGGTCCGCGCCGTGCTGCTCGCTGGCGATCCAGTAGTTCTGGTGCTGGAAGGCGTAGGTGGGCAGGTCGACCCGGCGGGCACCCGAACCCTCGAAGAACCGCGCCCAGTCCACCGACACCCCCGCCACATGCAGCCGGCCCAGAGCCGACACCGCCGCAGCAGCCTCCGGACGAGCCCCGCGCAGGAACGGAACGAACACCGCGGACTCCGAGACCACCGACTGCTGCGCCATCCCACTCAGCACACCATCCGGCCCGATCTCCACAAACGACGACACCCCCCGCCCCTCCACACACGCCACCGCATCCCCGAACCGCACCGCCTCCCGCACATGCCGCACCCAATACCCCGGCGAAGCAACCTCCTGCGACACCTCACCCGTCACACCCGACACCACCGCAACCAACGGACTACTGAACTCCAAACCAGCCACCACCGCACCGAACTCCGCCAACATCGGCTCCATCAACGGCGAATGAAACGCATGCGACACAGCCAGCCGCTTCACCCTCCGCCCCTGCTCCTCAAACGTGCCGACCACGGCAAGAACCGCACCCTCCGTCCCCGACACCACGACCGAACGCGGACCATTCACCGCAGCAATCCCCACCTCATCCGTCAGCAACGGCAACACCTCACCCTCCGCCGCCTCCACCGCCACCATCGCCCCACCCACCGGCAACCCCTGCATCAACCGACCACGCGCCACCACCAACTCCGCCGCATCACCCAACGACAACACCCCCGCCACATGCGCCGCCGCAATCTCCCCCACCGAATGACCCAACACAAAATCAGCCCGCACCCCCCACCACTCCACCAACCGGAACAACGCCGTCTCCACCGCAAACAACCCCGCCTGCGCAAACATCGTCCCGTTCAACACACCCGCATCCTCACCCCACACCACCTCACGCAACGAACAACCCAACCGCACATCCAACTCCACCAACACCGCATCAAAAGCCTCCGCAAACACCGGAAAAGCCTCATACAACCCACGCCCCATACCCAACCGCTGCGCACCCTGACCCGTAAACACAAACGCCGTACCACCCACAGAACCCGCCACACCACTCACCACACACGAAGGCTCCTCACCCGCGACCAGCCCCTCCAGCCCCCGCACCAACTCCTCCCGATCCGACGCCGCGATCACCGCACGATGCTCCAGCACCGCACGCGACACCACCGACGAAAACCCCACATCCACCAACGACAACCCCGAACCCGCCGCCACCACACGCTCCAACAACCGCGCAGCCTGCCCCCGCAACGCCCCCTCACCACGACCCGACACCACCACCGGCACCACCGACACCCCAGGCACCCCAGGCACCCCAGCCGGAACCACAACCGCCGGAGCCTCCTCCACCACCGGAGCCTGCTCCACAATCACATGCGCATTCGTCCCACTCAGCCCGAACGACGACACACCCACCCGACGCGGACGCCCCCGCACCGGCCACACCCGCGCCTCAGTCAACAACTCCACCGCACCCACAGACCAATCCACCTGCGGAGTCGGCACATCCACATGCAACGTCTTCGGCAACACCCCATGACGGATCGCCTCAACCGCCTTGATCACCCCACCCACACCCGCAGCCGCCTGCGCATGCCCCAGATTCGACTTCAACGACCCCAACCACAAAGGATCACCCTCCACCCGCCCCTGCCCATACGTGGACAGCAACGCCTGCGCCTCGATCGGATCACCCAACCGCGTCCCCGTCCCATGCGCCTCCACCAGATCAACCTGATCAGCAGAAATCTGCGCATCAGCCAGCGCCGCCCGAATCACCCGCTGCTGCGACGGACCATTCGGAGCCGTCAGCCCATTACTCGCCCCATCCTGATTAATGGCGCTCCCCCGCACCACCGCCAATACCGGGTGGCCGTTGCGGCGTGCGTCGGAGAGACGTTCCAGAAGTAGGACGCCCGCGCCTTCCGACCAGCTGGTGCCGTCGGTGGAGCCGGCGAAGGACTTGCAGCGCCCGTCCCTCGCCAGGCCGCCCTGCCTGCTGAACTCGACAAAGACCTCAGGCGTCGACATGACGGCCACACCCCCGGCCAGCGCCATCGAGCACTCACCCGAACGCAGCGCCTGGGCCGCGAGGTGCAGGGCGACCAGCGACGACGAGCACGCCGTGTCCACCGTCATCGACGGGCCTTCGAAGCCGAAGACGTACGAGACGCGCCCGGAGGCGATCGAACCCGTCGCGCTGTTGTGGGCGTAGTCGTGGTACATCATCCCGGCGAAGACACCGGTCTTGCTGCCCTTGAGGGAGAACGGATCGATACCGGCCCGTTCGAACACCTCCCACGAGCATTCCAGCAGCAGACGCTGCTGCGGGTCCATGATCAGCGCCTCGTTCGGGCTGATTCCGAAAGGTGCGGGGTCAAAGGTGTCCGCAGAGTGGAGGAACCCGCCCTTGTTGACATAGGTGGTGTTCTGCTTCGCCCCCTCGGGGTCGTAGAGCGAACCGATGTTCCAGCCCCGGTTCTCCGGGAACTCGGATATCGCGTCCACCCCGTCGTTCACCAATTCCCAAAGGGTTTCCGGTGAATCGACGCCGCCGGGAAATCGGCAGCTCATCGAGACGATCGCAATGGGCTCGCGGGCCGCGGCCGACAGCTTGCGGTTGTGAGCGCGCAGCCGGTCGTTCTCCTTGAGCGACGCACGCAGTGCGGCAAGCAGCTTCTCGTCGGAATTCGTCATCGGGCTCTCACATTCCCTGCGTCGCGTCGTCCAGGCCAGAACCATTGAGCGCCATGCTGATCAGGCTCTCGGCGTCCATCTCATCGAAGTCCTCGGTCGAGGAACTCTCCGGATCCGCAGCCGAATCCTTCTGCTCGTCGTGTGCGCCGGCGAGCTCGAAGAGCACCTCCATCAGTCCCGCGTCCCGGAGTCGGTTCAGCGGAATTCCTTGCAGGATGCGACGGACCCGCTCCTCGCCGATGGCGTCCTCGTCCGTGGGTGTGTCAGGACGCAGTTCCTCGGCAATGTGCTGCGCGAGCATGCGGGAGTTCGGATAGTCGAAGACCAGGGTGGCCGACGGGTGTAGTCCCGTGGCCTGAGCCAGGCCGTTACGGAACTCCACCGCGGCCAGCGAGTCGAATCCGAGTTCTTTGAAGGCACGGTCCGGCTCAATGGCGGTCGGACCGGGGTATCCGAGGATGGCTGCGGCGTGCGCGCGTACCAGGTCGAGCACTTGGTCCCCGCGCTCCTCATCGGACAGGGCCGCCATGCGTCGCCGGAACGTCGCGGCACCCGACGTCGCGGCGTCGACGGCCCTCGCCGGCCTCGACCGCACCAAGCCGCGGAACATGTCGGGCAGAGCGTCCGGTGCTTGTGCCGCCGCAGCGGAGAGATCCATCCGCATGGTGACGACCACGGCCTCGCCGAAGGTTTCGGCGGCGTCGAAAAGATCGGTGCCCTGCTTGGACGACAGCGGTTCGATGCCGGAGCGGTTCATCCGCTGGGAGTCGCCTGTGTTCAGGCCGTCCGCCATTCCGCCGTCGGCCCATGGCCCCCAGGCGAGTGACTGGGCCGGCAGGCCCTCGGCCCTGCGGTACGAGGCGAGGGCGTCGAGGAAGGCATTGGCAGCCGCGTAGTTGGCCTGGCCGGGATTACCCAGCACTCCAGCAGCGGAGGAGAAGAGGATGAAGGCGTCGAGGTCCATGTCCCGCGTCAGCTCGTGAAGATTCAGCGCCGCCTCGACCTTCGGCCGCAACACCGCCTCCACCCGCCCCGGCGTCAACGAACCAATCACCCCGTCATCCAGCACACCCGCCAAATGCACCACACCCACCAACGGACGATCCCCCGGAATCGCATCCAACACCCGCGCCAAAGAACCCCGGTCAGCCACATCACACGCCTCCACCACCACCTCAGCACCCAACCCCACCAACTCATCCACCAACCCACGAGCCCCCGGAGCCCCCAACCCCCGACGACTCGTCAACACCAAACGCCGCACCCCACGCTCCACCACCAAATGCCGAGCAAACACCCCACCCAACAACCCCGTACCACCCGTCAACAACACCGTCCCCACCGAACCAAAACCACCCCCACCACCAGACCCCACACCCGCACCCGCACCCGCACCCGCACCCGCCACAGCACGCACCAACCGCGGCACCCACGCACGCCCCCCACGCACCACCACCTGCGACTCACCCAAACCCACCACCCGCACCACATCCGCATCAGACACCACCCCATCCACCAACACCACACGGCCCGGATTCTCCGACTGAGCCGACCTCACCAACCCCCACACAGCCGCACCCACCACATCAACCACACCCTCACCC
>NZ_JBHVRW010000060.1:0-5087 GCF_042885475.1 Streptomyces sp. NPDC058051 | reverse complement strand
GCCGGCAGCACACCATGCCGCATCGCCAGCACCATCTTGATCACACCAGCCACACCAGCAGCAGCCTGCGTATGACCGATATTCGACTTCACCGACCCCAACCACAACGGAGCCCCCTCACCCCGCCCCTGCCCATACGTCGCCAGCAACGCCTGCGCCTCAATCGGATCACCCAACCGCGTACCAGTCCCATGCCCCTCGACCACATCCACCTCATCACCGGTCAGACCCGCGCTGCTCAACGCCTGACGAATCACCCGCTGCTGCGACGGACCATTCGGCGCCGACAACCCATTACTCGCACCATCCTGATTCACCGCACTACCACGCACCACCGCCAACACCCGATGACCGAGCCTCCGCGCATCCGACAACCGCTCCACCAACAACAACCCAACACCCTCACCCCAACCCGTCCCATCAGCGGCATCGGCGTACGGCTTGCAGCGGCCGTCGGGGGACAGAACGCGCGTTCGACTGGTCTCCACGAACAACCCAGGGCCGGCGACCACCGCCACGCCACCGGCCAGGGCGAGCGAGCACTCACCGTTCCGCAGCGCCTGCGCCGCAAGATGCAAGGCCACCAACGACGACGAACACGCCGTATCGATACTGACCGCAGGACCCTCGAACCCGAACGTGTAAGCCAGCCGTCCGGATGCCACGCTGCTCGCGGTGCCGGTCAGTACGTAGCCGTCGATGCCCGTGTCGCCCTCGGTCGCGCGCGGCCCGTACTCTGGCGCGGCGGAACCGACGAAGATTCCCGTGTCGGAACCGCGCAGGCTGTTCGGGTCGATACCGGCGTCCTCCAGCACCTCCCAGGCCGTTTCCAGCAGCAGCCGCTGCTGCGGGTCCATGCCGAGGGCCTCACGCGGCGAGATCCCGAAGAACCCGGCGTCGAAGCCGGCGGCGTCCGTGAGGAACCCGCCCTCGCGCGCGTACGACGAGCCTGTCCGGTCCACATCCGGGTCGTACAGGCCCTCCACGTCCCACCCACGATCGGCAGGGAACTCGCCCACCGCGTCCACACCGGACTCCACCAGCCGCCACAGATCCTCGGCCGACGCCACACCACCCGGATAGCGGCACCCCATGCCGACGATCGCGATCGGTTCGGTGGCCCGGCCCTCGACCTCGCGCAGTCGCTGCCGAGTGCGGTGAAGGTTGGCCGTGGCGCGCTTCAGGTATGTGGTGAGCTCTTCCTCAGTGGTCATCTGTCGCCGTCCCGGCGTCGTTGGTGTCGTCCAGTTCCGTGTCGATGAGGTCGAACAACTCCGAGTGCGAGGCCGACATGATCCGGCGTTCCACGTCGTCCTCGGGTTGGTCGTCGAGTTTGCGCAGGATCTGCCGCATCCGCTCGGCGATCTCAGCCCGCGTTCCGTTGTCCGCGCCTGCGGCGATGGCCTCCTCCAGCCGGTCGAGTTCGGCGAGCGGCCCGGAGGGCGGCGCGGTCGCCGGGGCCATCTGGTCCCTGAGGTACTGGGCGAGCGCGCTCGGTGTCGGGTAGTCGAACGCGAGCGTCGCGGGCATGCGCAGTCCGGTGGCCGATGACAGCCGGTTGCGTAGCTCGATCGCGGTGAGCGAGTCGAACCCAAGTTCCTTGAGCGGCTGCGTCGGTACGAGCGCGGATGCGTTGAGGTGGCCGAGGACCGTCGAGACGTGGGAGCCGACCAGGTCCAACAGCAGCTCGTTCTGGCCGCGTTCGTCCAGTCCGGCCAGCTGCTGGGCGAGACCGGCGCTGCCGTTGCGTCCGCCCGTCTCGTGGACGACGGCCATCCGCCGGGCGGGGGCGCGCACCATGCCTCGCAGGACGTGGGGCAGCGTTCCGGCGGCGGCTTGTGCCCGCAAGGCTGCCAGGTCCAGGCCGGCCGGTACGAGGGCGGCTCTGCCATCGGCCACGGCGGTACCGAACATCGCCAGGGCGACGGGCGTGGGCAGGGGCCGCACGCCGGCGCGACTCAGCCTCGCCCGCTCGGCTCGTCCCAGGTGGCCGGTCATCGCACTGTCCTGGGCCCAGTAGCCCCACGCGAGCGAGACGGCGGCGAGCCCATCGGCCTGCCGTTCGACCGCCAGCGCGTCCAGGAAGGCGTTCGCCGCCGCGTAGTTGCCCTGGCCGCCACTGCCCAGCGTGCCCGCCATGGACGAGAACAGCACGAACGCCGTCAGGTCGATGTCGCGGGTCAGCTCGTGCAGGTGCCACGCCGCGTCCACCTTCGCCGCGAGCACGCGGTGCGCCTGGTCCGGCGTCAGCGATTCCACGGCCGCGTCGTCGAGCACGCCTGCCGCGTGGATGACCGCCGTCAGCGGGGCGTCACCGGGGATGTCGGCGAGCAGCCTCGCCAGCGCCTGCCGGTCGGCGACGTCGCATGCCGCTACGACCGGCTCGGCGCCCAGTTCGGTCAGCCGCGCCAGCAGATCCGCTGTTCCGGGCGCGTTCTTGCCGCTGCGGGACACCAGCAGCAGGTGCCGCATTCCCGCCTCGGCCAGGTGCTCAGCCACCGCGCCGCCCGCCATGCCTGTGCCGCCGGTGATGAGCACCGTGCCACGGCGGTCGATCTCCACGGGCATCCGCAGTACGACCTTGCCGACGAACCGCGCCTGGGCGAACTGCTGGAGTGCATGCCGGACGTGCCGGACGGGGAAGACGTTCACCGGCAGGGGTTCCAGTGCGCCGGACTCGAACAGTTCCACCAGCTCGACCAGCATTTCGTGCAGCCGGTCGTTCCCGGCGTTCGTCACGTCGAATGCCTGGTAGGTGACGCCCGGGTGCTCGGCCGCCACCTGTGCGGGATCGCGGATGTCGGTCTTGCCCATCTCCAGCATCCGGCCGCCGGGGCGCAGAAGCTTCAGCGAGGCGTCGACGAACGGACCGGCCAGGGAGTTCAGCACGATGTCGACGGATCCGGGGCCGAAGCGTTCGGCGAAGGTCAGGTCGCGGGAGGACGCGATGCGATCGGCGGGGACGCCGAGGTCGGCGACCGCGTGCGCCTTCGGCGGACTGGCGGTCGCGTATGTCCGGAGCCCCCAGTGCCGCGCGAGTTGCAGTGCCGCCATGCCGACTCCGCCGGCACCCGCGTGGACGAGCAGCGACTCACCCGGTTGTGCCTGCACCAGGTCGACCAGCCCGTAGTAGGCCGTCAGGAACACCACGGGCACCGTGGCGGCCCGGGTCAGGGTCCAGCCCGCCGGGACCTCCACCAGCAGGCGCTCGTCGGTGATGAGTACGGGTCCGGTGCCGTCGAAGAGGCCCATGACACGTTGGCCCGGCCGAAGGCGCGTGACGTCCGGACCGACCTCCAGCACCACTCCGGCGCCCTCACCGCCCACCGGGCGGGGATCGTCGACCATGCCCAGTGCGACGACCACATCCCGGAAGTTCAGGCCCGCAGTGTGCAGTGCCACGCGAACCTCGCCCGCTGCGAGCGGCCGGTCGGCCTGCGGCCACGCAACGGCCGCGACGTCGTGGACGCTTCCGGTGCCGCCCGACTGGAGGCGCCAGGGGCCGTCGAGCGGGGTCACGACGTCGTCTTCCGTGCGGGACAGGCGGGGCACCAGGACCCGGCCCGCACGTACCGCGGCCTGCGGGTGCCCGGCCTCCCGCAGCTCGGGGAGGCGCGCCGCCGACTTCGGGTCACTGTCGATGTCCACCAGCAGAACCCGGTTCGGATGTTCCAGCTGGGCGCTCCGGATCAGGCCCCAGACGGCGGCGCCGGCCAGATCGGTGACGCGCGGGCCGTCTCCCGTGGTGATGGCTCCGGAGGTCACCACCATGAGCGACCGGTCCGAGTCGGTGACCACCGTGTCGGCGGCGAGCCACTCCTGGAGCGCGCTGATGACGCGCACGGTCAGCGTGTGCGTGTCCGTGACGGGGTCGTCTCCGGGGGCGGCGGCACAGATCACCATGTTCTCCGGTGAGCCGTCGTCGGCCGATGGCGCGCTGCGCATGACGCTCGCCACGGCGGCCGTCAGTCCGCTGTCACCGGCGAGGTCGAGCATCCGCCAGCGCCTGCCGGTCGAGGTGGCGTCCTCGTCGGCGAGGACGCCGTCCACCCAGTCGAGGTGGAAGACGTCGTCGCCTTCGGCGAACGTGCCCGCCGGCTGCTGGTCGGCGACGGATCGCGTCGTCACTTCGCGCACCGTGAGCACTTGCTCTCCGGCGGGATCGGTGGCCGTGACGGACATCGTCTGTTCGCCGGTGTGGCGGAGGCGTACGCGCAGGGCGCGGGCGCCTGTGGCATGCAGCTGAACGCCGGAGAAGGCGAACGGCAATGACACCTCGATGTCCTGCGTGTCGTCGTCGATGTCGGCGAGAGCGGCGATGAGTGCGGGGTGAAGGGCGGCGTCCATGAGTGCGGGGTGGATCAGGAAGCCTTCGGAGGACTCGTCGTCGGGCAGGGAGACCTCGGCGTAGATGTCATCACCGTGCCGCCAGGCCGCGGTGACACCCGCGAAGACCGGGCCGTACTCGTAGCCGACGGCCGCCAGCTGATCGTAAAACCCTTCGGCGGCTTCGAGGCGTTCGGCGCCTGCCGGAGGCCACACGTTGTCCAGGCCATCGCCGGGGGTGCCGGGATCAGTGGTGATGCGGCCGCGGGCGTGGCGCTGCCATTGGGTGTTGTCGTTCTGATGAGTGGAGTAGATGCTGATGTCTCGGTTGTCGGCAGGATCGGTGTCGTCGTGCGGGAGGCTGACGACGATCTGGATGTGGGTCTCGGTGTCGGGCCGCAGAATCAGCGGTGCTTCGAAGGCCAGTTCCTGGAGGTGCGGATGCCCGCTCCGCTCACCCGCGTCCAGTGCAAGCTCCATGAACGCCGTCGCGGGCAGCAGAACCCGGCCCAGCACCCCATGATCAGCCAGCCACGGCTCAGCACCCACCGACACACGCCCACTCAGGACCAGCCCGCCCTCACCTCCCACCGGCATCACCGCCTCCAACAACCGGTGCGCGACGGCAGACTGCCCCGGCCCCACACCCCGGCCCGCACCGCCCGACAGCCAGTACCGCTGACGCTGGAAGGCGTACGTCGGCAGCTCAACCCCCCGGCCACCTCCCACGACCCGAGCCCAGTCCACATCGACCCCGCGCA
>NZ_JBHVRW010000059.1:0-5196 GCF_042885475.1 Streptomyces sp. NPDC058051 | reverse complement strand
GCAAACAACTCACTCCGCAACACCACCACCCGCACCGCATCCTCCAAACTCAACACCCCCGCCACACACGCAGCAGCCACCTCACCCTGCGAATGCCCCACCACCACATCCGGCCGCACCCCCACCGACTCCCACACCGCAGCCAACGACACCATCACCGCAAACAACACCGGCTGCACCACCTCAATCCGCCCCAACCCCTCCCCACCACCCCGCAACACCTCCACCACCGACCACCCCACCAACCCCCCAATCACCTCATCACACTCAGCCATCCGCCCCGCAAACACCGACGACTCCTCCAACAACCGCCGCCCCATCCCCACCCACTGACTACCTTGACCAGGAAACACAAACACCACCCCCCCCTCAACACCCACCTCACCCACCACCCCACGCCCTACCCCATCTCCACCCTCACCCGAAGCAATCCCCCTCAACCCCGTGATCGCCTCATCACGATCCCCCGCCAACACCACACCCCGCACCCCATGCACCGCACGCGAACCCACCAACGAACCCGCCACATCACCAACCACCACATCACCAACCACCTGGCCCCCCCACCACTCAGCCAACCGACCCGCCTGACCCCGCAACCCATCCCAACCCCGACCCGACACCACCACCGGCACCACACCACCAACAGGACCACCAACCGACTCCGCCACGGTGTCCGACCCACGCGCTTCCGGAGCCTGTTCAAGGATGACGTGAGCGTTCGTACCACTGATCCCGAACGACGACACACCAGCCCGACGCAACCGCCCCCGATCCGGCCAGTCCTGGTTGGCAGTCAGCAGCTCAACAGCACCGGCCGACCAATCCACATGCGACGACGGGGTATCCACATGCAACGACGCCGGCAACACACCATGCCGCATCGCCAGCACCATCTTGATCACACCAGCCACACCAGCAGCAGCCTGCGTATGACCGATATTCGACTTCACCGAGCCGAGCCAGAGCGGGCACTCTTGGCTACGGCCCTGCCCGTACGTGGCGAGGAGCGCCTGGGCTTCGATCGGGTCGCCGAGCCGGGTTCCGGTGCCATGGGCCTCGACCACGTCCACCTCATCGGCACCAATGCCGGCGCTGTTCAACGCCTGACGGATCACCCGCTGCTGCGACGGACCATTCGGCGCCGACAGGCCGTTACTGGCGCCGTCCTGGTTCAGCGCACTGCCCCGTACCACCGCCAGCACCCGATGACCGAGCCGCCGCGCATCCGACAGCCGCTCCACCAACAACAACCCGACACCCTCACCCCAACCCGTCCCATCAGCAGCCTCCGCAAACGGCTTGCAGCGGCCGTCCGGCGACAGCGCCCGCTGTCGGCTGGTCTCCGTGAAGAGTCCCGGACCGGCGACCACGGTCACCCCGCCGGCGAGGGCGAGTGAGCAGTCACCGTTGCGCAACGCCTGCGCCGCCAGGTGCAGCGCCACCAACGACGACGAACACGCCGTATCCACCGTCACCGCCGGGCCCTCGAAGCCGAAGGCGTACGACACCCGCCCCGACACGACACTGCTCAGCCCACCGGTGTGCAGATAGCCCTCAGCCTCCGGAGGCATCTGACCGCCCAGCCTGGTCAGATAGTCCTGACCGGTCACCCCCACGAACACACCCGTGTCACTGCTCCGCAGGCTGGTCGGGTCGATACCGGCGTCCTCCAGCACCTCCCACGACGCCTCCAGCAGCAACCGCTGCTGCGGATCCATCGCCAACGCCTCACGCGGAGAAATCCCGAAGAACGCCGCGTCGAAACCCGCAATGTCATCGAGAAAGGCGGCTTCGCGCACGTATGACTTGCCCGGCTGATCAGGGTCCGGGTCGTACAGACTCTCCACGTCCCAGCCACGGTCGGCAGGGAACTCCCCCACCGCGTCGGAACCGGACTCCACGAGCCGCCACAGATCCCCGGCCGACGCCACACCACCCGGATACCGGCACGCCATCCCCACGATCACGATCGGCTCTCCGGCCGCGTCTTCGAGGTCGCGCAGGCGGTCGCGGGTCTCCTGCAGCTCTACTGTCGCCCGCTTCAGGTACGACCGCAGCTTCTCTTCGTTGGTCATCGTGGCACCAGCCTCAGTCCCGCGAGTCGAACTCGCTGTCGAGCGTGCTGAACAGTTCTTCGTCGGAGATGGAGTCGACGTCGATCGCGGCTCGCTCCGGATCGCGCTCCGACCGGCGGTACTTGTCGACCTTGCGCAGGATGCGCTGCAGTCGCGCGGCGACCTCCGAGTAGTGGTCCGGTTCCTGATCGAAGGCGGCGACCGCCGTCTCGATCGCGTCCAGTTCCGCCAGCACGGGGATCGCGGGTGCGGACGACTCGGGATACATCTGGGTCCGCAGCCGTCCGGCCAAGGCGTCCGGCGTCGGATAGTCGAACGCCAGCGTGGCCGGCAGTTGCAGGTCCGTGGCCGACGCCAGCCGGTTCCTCAGCTCCACCGCGGTCAGCGAATCGAACCCCAGCTCCTTGAACGGACGCCCGGACGTGATGGCCGCCGTGTCCTCGTGCCCCAGCACCATGGCGACGCTGCGGCGCACCACGTCCAAGAGCGCGGCGTACCGCCCGGAGTCGTCGAGCCTCGAAAGCTGCGTGACGAGGGATGCCTCGCCGCTGTCTCCGGGAGCGTCGGGCGCGGCGGTACGCCGGACCGGGATCCGCACCAGTTCGTGCAGGATTTCCGGCAGGGTGCCGGCCGTGGCATGTGCCCGTAGCGCGGCGGCGTCCACCACGGCCGGCGCCAGTACCACGTGGCTGTCGGCCATTGCGACGTCGAACAGCTCCAGAGCCGTCTTGGTGGGCATCGGCCGGATGCCGGCCCGGGACAGCCGGGCGAGGTCGGCCTGTCCAAGGCGTGCGGTCATCGCGCTTGCCTCCTCCCAGTGCCCCCAGGCCAGGGACGTCGCGATGAGCCCGTGTCCCTGCCGGTACAGGGCCACGGCGTCCAAGAAGGCGTTGGCGGCGGCGTAGTTGGCCTGCCCCGTTCCGCCGACCGTCCCGCTCAGGGCGGAGAACATGACGAACGCGTCCAAGTCCATGTCGAGGGTGAGCTCGTGCAGGTTCCAGGTCGCGTCCACCTTCGCCGCCAGCACCCGATCCACCTGCTCGGACGTCATCGTGGCGACGGCGGCGTCATCGAGGACACCGGCGGCATGCACTACAGCCGACGGCTCGCCAGTCCTTTTCAGCAGTTCCGCCAGAGCTTCCCGGTCGGTCACATCGCACGTCGCTACCTCTACCTCGGCGCCGGCCTCGGACAACCGGGCCACCAACTCACCCACGCCCTCAGCCTGATCACCGCGCCGCGACACCAGCAGAAGACGCTCAACGCCGGCCCTGGCCAGGTGCTCGGCCACGGCCGCGCCCGCCATGCCGGTACCGCCTGTGATCAGCACCGTCCCGAGGCGGCCAGCTCCCCCCGTTCCCACGGCTGCACGATCGGTACGGCGCAGCCTCGGCACCCATGGCCGTCCCACGCGAAGCGCCACTTGAGAATGCCCGGCGCCGACCAGGCCCGGCAGCAGTTCCAACGAGGCCGGATCGTCATCGACATCCACCAGGAAGACCCGTCCCGGATGCTCGGTCTGCACGCTCCGGATCAAGCCCCACACCGCCGCGCCCGCCAGATCGGTGGGAGACTCGCGGGCGTCGACTGCTACCGCGCCGCGGGTGAGGACGACCAGCGTCTCGGCGGTCAGCTCACCGGCAAGCCATCGCCGCACCGTGCCCAGCACGTCGGTGACCAGGCCATGTGTGTCCGCCACCACGTCACCACAGTCACGGGCGGCGACCACACACACCGTCGTCGCATCCGTGGGTGCGCCGAAGAGCCGCTCGACTCCTTCGACCAGTTCGGGGTCGCCGGCCAGATCCCGCACCGCCCACCCGTGCGCCCGCTCGTCCCGGCTGATCTCGGTGGTGGCCCAGCCCACGTGGAACAGCTCACGACCGTCGTCGTACGTGTCACCGAGCTGCTCGGCCAGAACCGGGCTGGTAACGATCTGCTCGATCTCGAAGACCACCGCGCCGGAGGAGTCGGCACCGACCATCGTGAGGGACTGCTCGCCGGTACGGTTGACACGTACCCGTACCGCGCGGGCGCCGGTCGCATGGACCTGCATTCCGGCGAACATAAACGGCAGCGACACCCCGTCATCCGAATTCCCCGCGTCGGCGTTCGCGGCGGCGGCGAACAACAGCGAGTGGGCAGCGGCATCCACGAGTGCCGGATGGACCAAGAACCCCTCGGTAGGCTCCTCTGCGGGTAGCGCCACTTCGGCGAACACGTCACCGTCGCGCTGCCACACCGCGCGCACTCCGGCGAAGACAGGTCCATAGGCGTATCCCGCCGCGGCGAGCCGCTCGTAGACGCCATCCACCGACACAGGTACGGCGCCGACCGGCGGCCACTCGGCAAAGTCGTCGGTCGGGACCTCGCCTGGTTGTTCCGGGGCAAGCCGACCGCGCGCGTGGCAGCGCCATGCCTCGTCCGGCGAGAGCCGGGAGTGGATGCTGACCTCGCGCGTTCCACCGACGTTCTCGTCAGGGCCTCCGACCACGACCTGTAGCTGCACCTGTCCCCGGGACGGCAGCGGCAACGGGGCCTGCAACGTCAACTCCACCAGCCGGGTGCAGCCGACCCGATCGCCTACGGACAGGGCGAGTTCAGCGACCCCGGTTGCCGGAAGCAGCACCCGATCCAGCATGACGTGATCGGCCAGCCACGGATGCGAGCCCAGTCCCACCTCGCCCGACAGCAACAAACCTCCCCCGTCTGCGACCTCCACCAGCGTACGCAGCAGCCGGTGCCCGAGCTCGTCGCGCTCGGTCTCACTGCGACTCGCGAGCCAATACCGCTGGTGCTGGAAGGCATAGGTGGGCAGCGGAACGGTCCGGGTGCCAGGCAGTAACCGGCCCCAGTCCACGTCCATGCCGTGGACGAAGCCGGTGGCCAGTCCGGTCAGCAGACGGGAGGGACTGTCATCGTCACGACGGCAGAGATGGGTGACGAACCGCCCGTCCACGCCTGCCACCTGCTCGATCGCCGACGACAGCACCGGGTACGGCGCCAACTCCACGAAGCCCGTAGCACCCAGCTCCACCGCCTTGGCAACCG
Organism: Streptomyces sp. NPDC058051; assembly: GCF_042885475.1. Lineage (NCBI taxonomy): Bacteria > Bacillati > Actinomycetota > Actinomycetes > Kitasatosporales > Streptomycetaceae > Streptomyces > Streptomyces sp. NPDC058051. The sequence goes on along the minus strand of NZ_JBHVRW010000059.1, from coordinate 67 downwards.
CGTCAGCGAACCGGACCGGCTCCATCACCTGACGCACCCAATACTCCGGATCAGCCAACGCAGCAGG
>NZ_JBHVRW010000058.1:0-6374 GCF_042885475.1 Streptomyces sp. NPDC058051 | reverse complement strand
GCACATGACAGTGGGCCGGGTACCCCCCCCCGAAGGTGGGGGGAACCGGCCCACTGTCATGTGCGCGGCCGGGGGGCCTGGAGTCAGCCCGCGGTGGGCTGCATCCTTCCGGCGGCCGGGACGGTCGCCGGAGCATCGATGTCGTAAGGGTCCACGGGGTCGCCCGTCTCGATCGGTACCTTGCGCAGCAGCAGCACGACGATCGCGGCGATCACGACCATGGCGCCGGCCCCGGACAGTGCGGCGATCTGGAGGCCGTGCGTGAAGGCCTCACGGCTGGTGGCGATGAGCTCGGCGCCGATCGCGGACGGCTGCTGTGCCGCCACGGTGGCTGCGCCGCCGATGGTGTTCCGTACCGCGCCCAGAGCCTCCCCGCCGAGGCCGGCCGGGTTCACCCCGTTCATGTCGCTGCGGTACACCGCGGAACCGATGCTGCCGATGACGGCGAAGCCGAACGCGCTGCCGAACTCGGTGAACGTCTCCGAGGTGGCCGTGGACGAACCGGCGTGCTCCTTCGGGGCGGAGGTGACCACGATCTCCGCCGTCAGGGTCTTCGACGCCGTCATGCCGGCTGCCATCAGACCCACTCCCACCAGCAGCACCGCGATGTTCGAGTGCACGTCGAGCCGGCTCAGGACGCTGAAACCGATCGCCATCACCAGCATGCCGCTGGCGACGAGGTAGACGGGTTTGACCTTGCGGGACAGTGCCGAGACGACACCGACCGCGGCTCCGATGGCCGGCAGCACCGCGAGCGACCACAGAGACGCACGGAACGGGGTCATGCCCAGCACCATCTGCATGTACTGGTTGGTGAGGATGCTGATGCCCATGAAGGAGAACATCACCATCAGGTTGGTGAGGATCGAGCCGGTGAAGCCGCCGTAGCGGAACAGCGAGATGTCGATCAGTGGGTAGTGCGTCGTGCGCTGGCGCTGGACGAAGGCGATCAGCAGGACGACCCCCACCGCGGCCCAGATCGCGGCGTTGCGGCTGTAGCCGTCGACGACCAGCTCCTTGAGGCCGTAGATGAACGGCATGATTCCGGCCATCGACAACAGGGCGCCGAGCACGTCGAGCTTGCCGCGCGAGGGGTCGCGCCGCTCCGGCAGCAGGATCGGGGCCAGGATCAGCACCAGCACCATGACCGGGGTGTTGATCACGAAGACCGAACCCCACCAGAAGTTGTTCAGCATCAGACCGCCGACCACCGGACCGATGGCGGCACCTGTCGCGAGCGTGCCGCTCCAGGCGGCGATGGCGGTCTTGCGCTGGGCCGAGTCCTGGAACATGTTGCGGATCAGGGCGAGCGAGGTCGGTGTCAGGGTCGCCGCCCCGAGGCCGAGCAGTGCCCGCGCGCCGATGAGCATCTCCGGGCTGTCGGCCGTCGCGGCCAGTGCGGAGGCGATACCGAAGACGGCCGCACCGACGATCAGCAGCTTCCGCCGCCCGAGCCGGTCGCCCACCCAGCCCATCGTGATCAGCGCGCCGGCCAGGACGAAGCTGTAGATGTCCATGATCCACAGCAGCTGGGTGGCGCTCGGCTTCAGAGACTCGCTGATGGGCGTGATGGCGAAGCCCAGCACCGAGATGTCAACGGCGATCAGCAGGGTGACCAGGACGATCACCACGAGGCCGAGCCATTCCTTGAGCCCCGCCCGGGGCTTGATTTCTGTCATGGCAAACGTCCATGCCTTCCTGCTTCCGGACCCCTGAGTACGTAACACGCGGAGCGTATCACATACGCTATGCGTGTTACGTACTCATCGGCGTACTCGATTCCGCGGGCGCACCGCCCGCCTGTGATGTCAGAGCGCCTTGCCGAGCCGTTCCTCGGCCAGGCGGATCAGCGCCCTGCGGTCGATCTTGCGATTCGGGTTGAGCGGGAACTCCGCCGTGTGGAAGAAGTGCCGGGGGATCACGGCCCGGGGGAGCGAGCGGCTCAGCTCACGCGCCAGAGCCACCGCGGGGACGGCCTCGCCGGTGTGGAAGGCCACCAGTTCGACGCTCTCACCCGACCGCACCGGCACGGCCACCCCGTCCTGGACCCCGGGGCAGCCGCGCAACGCCTCGTCTACTTCCGCCAGCTCGACCCGCACTCCGCGCACCTGGACCTGCTGATCCAGCCGGCCCAGATACAACAACTGGCACCCCTCGGCCGACCGGACCCGGTCCCCCGTCCGGTAGTAGCGCAGGCCCTCCCGGACCAGGAACCGGCCGGCGTCGTCGGCGGGGTCGAGATACCCGGCCGTGAGCTGCGGGCCGGCGATGCACAACTCGCCTTCCTCCGGGTGCGGTTCACCGCTCTCGTCCACCATCAGCCACGCATGGCCCGGATGGACCCGGCCGATCGGCACGACACCCGCCGCGGCGATCCGCGGAGAATCCTCGGGCGACCAGCGATGGTGCGTGATGGTGATGGTCAGCTCCGTCGGTCCGTAGAGGTTCTCCACCGATGACTTCGCCGCGGCCCGCTGCCAGTCCTCGACGTCCCGGACCGTCACCGCCTCGCCCGCGAAGAAGCTCCACCGCAACGAGGGCAGCTCCCCGTCGCCCAGCCCGCCCGTCCGCCGGACCAGGCTGATCACGCTGGGTGTGGAGAACCACACCGTGATGCCCTGCTCCGCCACGAACCCCGGCAGGTTCAGGTACGCGCTCGCCGGAACGGCGACCAGCGTGGCGCCCGCACCCCACGCGCAGAACACGTCGAAGACGGCACAGTCGAAGTTCAGATCGAAGTTCTGTGAGAACACGTCGTCGGGGCCGAAGTCGTAACGGGCGTCCAGCAGCCCGAAGTAGTGGGCTCCGTTGGCGTGGGTCACCGGCACACCCTTCGGCCGGCCCGTCGAGCCGGACGTGAACAGCACGTACGCGACTTCGTCCGGCGCGACCGCGCACGGGCACGGCAGCCGCAGCGCGGGATCCGGCACGATCACCTGTCCCTCCCCGGACCAGGCGCCGTCCAGCAGCGCGGGCAGTGCGACCCCGTCCGCCCGCAGCCGCGCCAGTGCCGTGGCGGCCTCACTGTCCACGAACAGCGCCTGCACCCCCGCCGCTTCGAGCATCTGACGTGTGCGCAGCACGGGGAAGGACGGCTGGAGCGGCACCATCGTCACCCCGGTGAACAGGCACGCCAGGATGCCTGTGTAGGCGTCGATGCCCTTCCCCGCCAGCACGCCGACCGTGGCCGGACACTCGGGCAACCCGGCCAGGAGCGAACCTGCCCAGATCAGCGCCCGGTCGTACAGCTCCGTGTAGGTGAGCGAGCGGTCGCCCGCGCGAACGGCGATCCCGTGCGGCGACCGCGCGAGGCCGCGCAAAAACCGGTCATAGAGGGCGTGGGCTGACGTCTGGTCCATGAGGAGTCCCGGAGAGGTGACGGTGGATGGATGAGGTGGACCGGCGCTCACCGCCTGCGGGATCCCCGCCCAGCAGAGCTGGGACGAGAGGGTCACGCCATGGGCCGAGGCGGGCCTCGACGAGCGTGCGCAACGACCCGCTCAGCGCGGGGTCGGCCTCGAAGACGGCCGAACGCAGCGCCGCGCCACCACTGACCGCGATGAGTACGTCGATGAGCTCGGACCAGGAACACGAAGTCGGTGTGCGATGCAACGTGACCCGTGGATTCTTCGCCTGCCACGCCCCCAGGCCCCGGCCCTGCGCCGGGGCCGTCCCGTCCATCAGGACCTGGAGCCGCGCGTACGGATGGGCCTGGGCGACCGTCTCCAGGAAGCCGAGCAGAACGTCGAGTGCGGGTGCCCGACCGGCCGCGGGCCGTGACCGTTCCACGGCCGGAGGACGAAGACGCTCCTCGGCCCAGCGCCCGGACCGCCCGTCCGCCCGCAGGACCACCGCGTGCCACGGCGGCGCGAGACAGACGCCGACGACCGTTCGATGGGCTCCGGGGCTCAGCGGTGGCTCGGCGGGCAGCCGGAAGGACTCCGGCCACCGCGGCCGGACACCCCACTTGCGCCACACCCGGGACACGGTGGAGTGCGCGAGCCCCAGCTCGGCGGCGAGCAGCCGGGACGTCCAGTACGGCGCATCCAGCCGGGCGGGCGGCTTGCCACCGTGCGCGAGCGTGGTGACCAGCACCGCGACCTCGTCGACCGTGGACGGGCGGCCGGGGCGCGGCAGATCGCCCAACGCCTCGATGCCCGCCTCCTCGTACCGGCTCCGCCACTTGATCACCGTCGGCCGGGACACCCTCAGCCGGGCGGCGACATCCGTGTTCGAGGCGCCGTCGGCGGCGAGCAGAACGATCCGCGCGCGCCGGACGAGTCCGGCCGGCGCGGTCGACATCCGGGCGAGCGTCTCCAGCCGCGCCCGGTCACCCTCGTGGAGCCGAAGCGCCGACGCGGTATGCACGGACCCAGTCCTCAGCGCAGACCCTGCAAGGCGTCCCAGAGAAGCTGCGGGGTCTCGAAGATCTCCAACGACAGTGACTCGTCACGGAAATGGACGTCATAGGCGGCTTCGAGAGTGGCCAGGAGCTCGACCATCCCGAGCGAGTCCAGCCCGTAGTCCCGCAGCTGTGTGTCGCCGGTGAGCGGTTCGTCCGGCGGAAGAAAGGACAACTGCTTGCGCAGAAGAGTGTCGAACTGCTCATCCCACATGGTGACTCCGGTTCGGATGCGTTGGGTGGACGCTTCTGGCGAGGCCGCCGTACCGCACTGCCACCGAACCACGGAACCGCCCACGGACAGCCCCGGGGAGTCCGAAGAGACCGACAGGAAGCGACCGTACGGAATACGGAAACGGAATGGGCGGCGCGGAGCGGAGGCTCGGAACGGTCACCCGGCCACGTGCTCGGCAGGAAGCCGTCCCAGGCCGCTGACGCTAGCCCCGACCGACTTGAACCAGTACCCCTACCCGCCCCTATGAAGGCGCGGCCCGGCCGGTGCTGACGGGCCGACGGGCCGCCGACGCGCGGCGCCCCGGCCCCACCGATCGCAGGCCGGGACGGGTACGAGCCGACTCAACTGCCCGGTGCCCGACCCTCGCACCGGCCGGCGGCCCCCTCGCATGCTCTGGGGTGGGCAGGGGCTGGAATGTGGGGACCGCGGCCACGAGTCAGGGGTGGGCAGCCGCCGACCGGCGCCGTAATTTTCCGAGCGGTCCCACTCTTCGTCTCCGCATTGCGCCTCGGGTCCGTAGTCCGCTGCCACGTCATGACACAGGAGGGCATGCTCGGTGAGTAACGAGGAAAAACTTCTCGAGTATCTGCGCCGGGCGACAGCCGACTTGCGTGACGCGCGCAAAAGGCTCGCCGCCGCCGAACGCAAATCCAGCGGTGAGCCGATCGCGGTGGTGGGGATGGCGTGCCGTTATCCGGGTGGGGTGGGTTCTCCGGATGATCTGTGGGATCTGCTGGTGGAGGGCCGGGACGGTGTGTCGGCCTTCCCGGTGGATCGTGGGTGGGATGTGGAGGGTCTGTACGATCCGGAGCCGGGGAAGCCGAATCGTACGGTGACGCGTGAGGGTGGTTTTCTGTACGGGGCGGCGGATTTTGATGCCGGGGTGTTCGGTATCTCTCCGCGTGAGGCGTTGGGGATGGATCCGCAGCAGCGGTTGTTGCTGGAGACGTCGTGGGAGGCTGTGGAGAGTGCGGGGATCGATCCGCTGTCGCTGAAGGGCAGCCGCACCGGCGTCTTCGCCGGCCTGATGTACCACGACTACGCACTCGGTACGGAGGCCGCCGCGACCACCGGCGGAAGCCTGGTGTCGGGACGCGTGTCCTACACCCTGGGCCTCGAAGGCCCTTCGGTCACCGTGGACACGGCGTGCTCGTCGTCGCTGGTCGCCCTGCACCTCGCCGCCCAGGCCCTGCGGTCCGACGAGTGCTCGATGGCGCTGGCCGGCGGTGTGACGGTGATGACCACGCCGGACATGTTCCTCTACTTCAGCCACCAGCGCGGTATGGCGAAGGACGGGCGGTGCAAGTCCTTCGCCGCCGACGCGGACGGCACCGGCTGCTCCGAGGGCGTCGGCGTCCTGATGCTGGAACGTCTCTCGGACGCCCGCAGGAACGGGCACCCGGTCCTGGCCGTCATCCGCGGCAGCGCCATCAACCAGGACGGCGCGTCCAGCAGCATGACGGCACCCAACGGGCCGTCCCAACAACGCGTCATCCAGGCGGCGTTGGAGAACGCCGGGCTGTCGACCGCTGATGTGGACGCGGTGGAGGCGCATGGGACGGGGACGCGGTTGGGTGATCCGATCGAGGCGCAGGCGTTGCTGGCGACGTACGGTCAGGGGCGGGCGGAGGGTGATCCGCTCTGGTTGGGGTCGTTGAAGTCGAATCTGGCTCATACGCAGGCGGCTGCGGGTGTGGGCGGGGTGATCAAGGCGATTCAGTCGATCCGTCACGGTGT
>NZ_JBHVRW010000057.1:0-8848 GCF_042885475.1 Streptomyces sp. NPDC058051 | reverse complement strand
CGCTGGATGAGACGGGGATGACGCAGCCGGCGTTGTTCGCGTTCGAGGTGGCGTTGTTCCGGTTGCTGGACTCGTACGGTGTGGTGCCGGATGTGCTGGTGGGGCACTCGGTCGGTGAGATCGCGGCTGCGCATGTGGCGGGTGTGTTCTCGCTGGACGATGCGTGCACGCTGGTGGCGGCCCGGGCGCGGTTGATGCAGGCGTTGCCGGTGGGCGGGGCGATGCTCGCCGTCGCGGCACCCGAAACCGATGTGCTGCCGCTGCTGAACGACCGGGTGGGTGTTGCGGCGGTCAACGGGCCCGCTTCTGTGGTGGTTTCCGGTGCTGAGGACGCGGTCGAGGAGATCGGCGCGGTGCTGGGTGAGCGTGGGGTGCGGACGCGCAGGCTGCGGGTCAGCCATGCGTTCCACTCGCCGTTGATGGAGCCGATGCTGGAGGAGTTCGCGGAGATCGCCGCGGCACTCACGTACCACGAACCTGCTCTTCCCATCGTTTCCAACGTGACCGGACAGCCGGCTGTTGAAGGACAGCTCACCGACCCGGACTACTGGGTCGATCACGTCCGTCAGGCCGTCCGGTTCGCCGACGGTGTGACTGCCGCGGATGCCTCGGTGTTCATCGAGGTCGGACCCGACGGTGTCCTCAGCGCCCTGGCGCAGCAGAGCGTCGATGACACGGCCGTGGTCGTGCCGACCGCGCGCAAGGACCGCGACGAGGCCCAGGCGTTCGTCGAAGCACTCGGCCGGCTCCACACCACCGGTGTGACCGTCGACTGGACCGCCCACTTCGGGAACACCCAGGCCCACGTCGACCTGCCGACCTACGCCTTCCAGCACCAGCGGTACTGGCTCGAATCCGGGCCGGCCCTCGGTGACCTGTCGGCGGTCGGACTGACCACGATCGATCACCCGCTGCTGGGTGCTGTGGTGGCGACTCCCGACGCGGGCGGGCTGACGCTCACCGGACGGCTGTCGCTCACCACCCACCCCTGGCTCGCCGACCACGACGTGCTCGGCACCGTGCTGGTGCCCGGGACGGGTCTGCTGGAGCTGGCGCTGCGCGCCGGGCACGAAGCGGGGCTTCCCGTGGTGCAGGAGCTGACACTCCAGGCGCCCCTGGTGATTCCGCATGACGGGGGGCTTCACCTCCGGGTCACGGTCGCTGCCGGGACGGTGACCATCCACAGCCGTGACGAGCAGGACGTGGACGGTGCCTGGACCCTGCACGCCGAGGGCGCGCTCGGCTCCGACGCATCGGCCCCCGGGGCGGGCCTTGAGGAATGGCCGCCCACCGGGGCCACGGTGCTCGACACCGCTGACGCGTACGAGTTCCTTCTGGAGCGCGGATACGCCTACGGTCCGGTCTTCCAGGGACTCGGCTCGGTCTGGCAGCGTGGTGACGACGTCTTCGCCGAGGTCGTCCTGCCCGAGCAGGCGCATGCCGAGGCCGGCCGGTTCGGTCTGCATCCCGCCCTGTTCGACGCGACGATGCACGCGCTGCTCGTGGTCGACCGCGGCGTGGACGCGGCGACGTTGCTGCCGTTCGTCTGGTCCGGTGTGAACCTGCATGCCGCAGGCGCCACCGAGCTGCGCGTGCGGATCTCCCGGACCACGGGTGCGATGGCTCTCGCGGACGGTACGGGTGCGCCGGTCCTGACGGTGGACTCGCTCGTGTCGCGACCGGTGTCGGTCGAGCAGCTCAGTGCTCGGCGCGACTCCCTGTTCGCCATGCAGTGGTCGCCGCTGTCGACGGGCGATGTCGCCGACGACGGTGTGGCACTCGTCGGTGCCCCGGTCGCCGGGTTGCCGACCGCAGCGGGCACGTTCGACGACTTCGAGGCCCTGGCGGCGGCCGGCTCGGTGCCCCCGTGGGTGGTGTTCACGTGCCCCGCCGACGAGGGCGATGTTCCCGCCGCGGTGCGTCGGTCGACGTCGGCGGTGCTCGGGCAGATTCAGGCATTCCTGGCTGACGAGCGGTTTGCCGAGTCGCGGCTGGCGGTCGTGACCCGGGGTGCCGTGGCGACGGGTTCGGACGACGAACTCCAGCTCGCCACGGCGCCGGTGTGGGGACTTGTCCGGTCGGCGCAGGCCGAGAACCCGGACCGGTTCGTGCTCGCGGACCTCGACCGTACGGACGAGTCGGGTGCGGCGCTCGTCGGTGCGCTGCACTCCGGTGAGCCCGAGCTCGCGATCCGGGCCGGTGCGGTCGTGGTTCCTCGCCTGGTGCGCGCGGCCCCGGCTGCCGGTGAGGCATGGACGCTCGACCCCGACGGCACGGTGCTGGTCACCGGAGGCACGGGCGGACTCGGTGCGCTCGTCGCGCGGCATCTTGTGGCCGAGCAGGGTGTACGGCATCTGCTGCTGGTGAGTCGTCGTGGTGCGGACGCACCGGGTGCGGCGGAGCTGACGGCCGAGCTGACGGAGCTTGGCGCCCATGTTGCGGTGACCGCCTGTGATGTCACGGACCGCGGATCCCTCGCGGGAGTCATCGCGTCGGTGCCGGTGGAACACCCGCTGACCGGCGTCGTGCACGCGGCCGGTGTCGGTGACAACGGGCTGATTGCCGCGTTGACGCCGGACCGTGTGGATGCGGTGCTGGCGGCGAAGGCGGACGCGGCGTGGTTCCTGCACGAGTTGACGGCCGGGATGGACCTGGCGGCGTTCGTGTTGTTCTCCTCAGCCGGTGGCTTGGTGCTGGCGGCGGGGCAGGGTTCGTACGCTGCGGCGAACGTGTTCCTGGACGGGCTGGCCGTCCACCGACGCGCTCGCGGCCTGGCGGGTACGTCATTGGCGTTCGGCCTGTGGGAGACCACCACCGGACTGACCCAGTTCCTCAGCGCCGCCGACCTGGAGCGGATGCGCAGGCAGGGTCTGCCGGCCTTGCCTGTCGAGGACGGACTGAGCGGGTTCGATGCCGGACTGGTCTCCGATCAGCCGTTGTTGGTGCCGTTGCGCGTGGATGTTGCCGCGCTGCGGAACCGGACCGATGTGCCGGCTCTGTTGCGCGGACTGGTGCCGAGGATGCGGCGCGCGGTGCGTGCTGCCGCTGCCGACGGTGGTTCCGTGCTGGGGCGTCAGCTGACGGGCATGGAGTCGGCTGAGCGGCTGCGGGCGTTGCTGGATCTGGTGCGCGAGAGGGTCGCGGCCGTCCTCGGTCACGCGTCGCCCGAGGCGGTTGAGCCGGGGAAGGCGTTCCAGGATCTCGGGTTCGACTCGCTGACCGCGGTCGAGCTCCGGAACGAGCTGAATGCGGTGACCGGGCTGCGGTTGCCGGCGACGCTGGTGTTCGACTACCCGAACACGCAGGCCGTCGTCGACTACCTCGATGCGGAACTGAGCGGCGAAGCGGCCTCGGCCACGTCGGTGGTCACCGCCAAGGCCGTGGATGACGAGCCGATCGCGATCGTGGGCATGGCATGCCGCTACCCGGGCGGGATCGCCTCGCCGGAGGACCTGTGGCAGCTCGTCGTGAACGAGGTGGACGCGGTGTCCGACTTCCCGACCGACCGCGGTTGGGACATCGAGGGGCTGTACGACCCCGAGCCCGGTGTGGCGGGCAAGACCTATGCCCGTACGGGTGGCTTCCTGTACGACGCCGCGGACTTCGACCCCGGTTTCTTCGGGATCTCTCCGCGTGAGGCCCTGGGAATGGATCCGCAGCAGCGGTTGCTGCTGGAGTCCTCGTGGGAGGCCTTCGAGCGGGCCGGGCTCGACCCGAGGTCCCAGCGGGGCAGCCGGACCGGTGTCTTCGCCGGGCAGATGTATCACGACTACGGCCTGGGGATTCCGGGCGCGACGACCACCGGAAGCCTGCTTTCCGGGCGTACGTCCTACACGTTCGGTTTCGAGGGTCCGGCGGTGACGGTGGACACGGCGTGCTCGTCGTCCCTGGTCGCCCTGCACCTGGCGGTGCAGGCGCTGCGGTCCGGCGAATGCGAACTCGCCCTGGCCGGCGGCGTCACGGTGATGTCGACGCCCGGCACGTTCGTGGAGTTCTCGCGTCAGCGCGGTCTGTCCGAGGACGGCCGGTGCAAGGCGTTCGCCGCTGGTGCGGACGGCACCGGCTGGGGCGAAGGCGTCGGCGTCCTGCTGGTGGAGCGCCTGTCGGATGCTCGCCGCAATGGGCATCCGGTGCTGGCGGTGGTGCGTGGTTCGGCGGTGAACCAGGACGGTGCGAGCAACGGGTTGACGGCGCCGAACGGTCCGTCGCAGCAGCGGGTGATCCGGCAGGCGCTGGCGAACGCCGGTCTGTCGGCGTCGGATGTGGACGCCGTGGAGGCGCATGGCACCGGGACGACGTTGGGTGACCCGATCGAGGCGCAGGCCCTGATCGCCACCTACGGCCAGGACCGGCCCGCCGACAGCCCGCTGTGGCTCGGCTCGATCAAGTCGAACATGGGCCACACTCAGGCTGCCGCCGGTGTCGCTGGTGTCATCAAGATGGTCATGTCGATGCGGCACGGTGTGCTGCCCCGTACCCTGCACGTCGATGCGCCCAGCCCGCATGTGGACTGGAGCGCGGGCGCGGTCGAGCTGCTGACCGAGGCGCGGGAGTGGGACGCGGACAGCCGGCCTCGCCGAGCCGCTGTGTCGTCGTTCGGCATCAGTGGCACCAACGCGCACGTCGTGATCGAGCAGGCAGTCGAAGCCGACGCAGAGACAACCACTGCCGCAACGAACAACCTTCCCGCCGTGCCGTGGCTGGTGTCGGCAGCGAGTGCCGAGGCACTGGGTGCTCAGGCAGCGCGCTTGTACGAGTGGTTCGCCGACGAGGCGGACCTGGACCCGCGCGACGTGGGCGGGTCGCTCGCCTCGGGGCGGGCGAGCCTGGACCACCGTGCGGTGGTGGTGGGTGCTGACCGGGTGGAGTTGCTGGCCGGGTTGGCGAGGCTGGCGGAGGGTGAGGCCGGGCCGGGTGTGACTACTGGTGCGGGTTCGGGTGGTCGGCTGGGGTTCTTGTTTGCGGGGCAGGGGAGTCAGCGGCTCGGGATGGGCCGTGGGCTTGCCGGGGCGTTCTCGGTGTTCGGTGATGCGTTGGACGAGATCTGCCAGGTGTTGGATCCGTTGCTGCCGTATGCGCTGCGGGATGTGATGGTCGCGGAGGCGGGTTCGGGTCTGGCGGTGAGGCTGGATGAGACGGGGATGACGCAGCCGGCGTTGTTCGCGTTCGAGGTGGCGTTGTTCCGGTTGCTGACGTCGTACGGTGTGGTGCCGGATGTGTTGGTGGGGCACTCGGTCGGTGAGATCGCGGCCGCGCATGTGGCGGGTGTGTTCTCGCTGGATGATGCGTGCACGTTGGTGGCGGCGCGGGCGCGGTTGATGCAGGCGTTGCCGGCGGGCGGGGCGATGCTCGCCGTCGCGGCACCCGAAGCGGATGTGCTGCCGCTGTTGAACGACCGGGTTGGCGTGGCTGCGGTCAACGGGCCTGCTTCCGTGGTGGTTTCCGGTGCTGAGGACGCGGTCGAGGAGATCGGCGCGGTGCTGGGTGAGCGTGGGGTACGGACGCGCAGGCTGCGGGTCAGCCATGCGTTCCACTCGCCGTTGATGGAGCCGATGCTGGAGGAGTTCGCGGAGATCACCGCGGCACTCACGTACCACGAACCCAGCATCCCGGTGATCTCCAATCTCACCGGACAACTCGCCACCACCGGACAGCTCACCGATCCCACCTACTGGGTCGATCACGTCCGCCAGGCCGTCCGGTTCTCGGACGGCGTCACCGCCGCCCGGAGCACGGGTGCCTCGGTCTTCGTCGAGGTCGGGCCCGATGGAGTCCTCAGCGGTCTGGCACAGCAGAGCCTGGACGACGTCCTCGTCGTGCCGACCGCGCGCAAGGACCACGACGAGGCCCACGCCTTCCTCAAGGCGCTCGCGCGGCTGCACACGTCAGGGACCGCGGTCGACTGGAGCGGGCTGTTCGCCGGTAGGCGTCCTGTGGAGCTGCCGACGTACGCGTTCCAGCGTCAGCGGTTCTGGGTCGACGCGGTCGGCATGGGCACCGATCTTGCCGCGGCGGGGCTGAGCGCGGTGGACCACCCGATGCTGAGCGCGGTGGTCACCGAGCCGGACTCCGACGGGTTCGCCCTGACCGGCCGGCTGTCGCTCGCCGGTCAGCCGTGGCTTGCCGATCACGCGGTGCTGGGCACCGTGTTGATGCCGGGCACGGGCCTGCTCGAACTGGCGCTGCGGGCCGGGCGTGAGGCGGAGTGCCCCGTGGTGCGGGAACTCACGCTGCGGGCGCCGATGGTCGTCGGGCCGGATGGCGGGCTTCAGGTACGCGTCTCCGTGGGCGGTGTGGAAGCCGGCATCAGGAGCGTCCGCATCCACAGCCGCGGCGAGTCCGACACCGCCACTGGATGGACCCTGCACGCGGAAGGTGAACTGACCGAGACCGCTCCCCAGCCGGCGGGCGGGCTGATGGTGTGGCCTCCCGCGGAAGCCGACGTGGTTCCTGTCGAGGACGTGTACGACCGACTGGCCGAGCTGGGACTGGACTACGGTCCGCTGTTCCAGGGGATGCGTGCCGCGTGGCGCACTGCGGACGAGGTGTACGCCGAGGTCGCGTTGCCCGAGCAGTCGCACAGGGACGCCACCGGATTCGGATTGCACCCCGCGTTGCTGGATGCCTCCCTGCACGCGATCTTGCTGGGTGACTTCGTTCCGGGGGCGGAGGCCGGGCAGCCGTGGCTGCCGTTCGTCTGGACCGACGTCGACCTCCATGCCGCCGGTGCGACCGCGCTCCGCGTGCGGGTCAGCGGCGTCGGGCAGGCCAACTCGGTTTCGGTGACGGTGGCCGACTCGACGGGTGCGCTCGTCGCCCAGGTCGGGACATTGGGTCTGCGTCCGGTCTCGCCGGACCAGCTCCGGCCGGCCGGAGCTACGGACAACCCCCTGTTCCATATGGAATGGACGGCGATCGCCGGCGCGGAGCAGCGCACCTCATTGGATCAGGTGGCTGTCATCGGTGATGATCTGCCCAGGCTGGAACGCGCGACCGGTTATGCCGACTTGAACACCCTGGCCGACAGCGGCGCTGTTCCCGCGCACGTGGTGATCACCGTCCCGAGGGCGGACGACGGGGACATGCCGGTGGCCATCCGGCGTGCCTCGCACGGAGTGCTGGAGCAGGTCCAGATGTTCCTCGCCGACGAGCGGTTCGCGGATGCGCGGTTGGTCGTGGTGACCCGTGGTGCTGTGGTGGCGGGCTCCGACGATGAGCTCGAACTCGGCGCGGCGCCGGTCTGGGGACTGGTCCGGGCGGCGCAGGCCGAACACGCGGAACGCCTCGCCCTGGTGGACATCGACGACGCATCCGCATCCGTTGACGCGGTGGCCGGTGCCTTGGCGTCGGGTGAGCCGGAGGTGGCGATTCGGTCCGGGCGGGTGATGGTTCCTCGTCTGGTCCGGGTGGTGGCCGGTGCGGTGTCTGAGAGGTCTGAGTTCGATTCTGAGGGCACGGTGTTGGTCACTGGTGGTACTGGTGGTCTGGGTGCGTTGGTTGCGCGGCATCTTGTGGTGGAGCGGGGTGTGCGGCATCTGCTGTTGGTGAGTCGTCGTGGTGCGCAGGCGCCTGGTGCGGCGGAGCTGACGGCGGAGCTGGCGGGGCTTGGTGCCCGGGTGGTGGTGGCTGCTTGTGATGTGACGGATCGGGTTGCGCTGGCTGATGTTGTGGCGTCGGTTTCGGTGGAGCATCCGTTGGTGGGTGTGGTGCATGCGGCTGGGGTCGGTGATGTCGGGCTGATCGAGTCGGTGACGCCGGAGCGTTTGGATGCGGTGTTCGGGGCGAAGGCGGATGCGGCGTGGTTCCTGCATGAGCTGACGGCCGGGATGGAGCTGGCGTTCTTCGTGTTGTTCTCGTCGGCGGGTGGTCTGGTGCTGGCGGCGGGGCAGGGTTCGTATGCTGCGGCGAATGTCTTCCTTGACGGGCTTGCTGCTCATCGTCGTCGGGTCGGGCTGCCTGGAACGTCGTTGGCGTTCGGCCTGTGGGAGACCACCACCGGCCTGACCCAGTTCCTCAGTTCCGCTGACCTGGAGCGGATGCGCAGGCAGGGCCTGCCGGCCCTGACGGTCGAGGACGGGCTGAACGGATTCGATGCCGGGCTGGCCGCAGAGCAGTCCGTCCTGGTCCCGCTGCGGGTGGATGTTGCCGCGCTGCGGACACGGACCGATGTGCCGGCCCTGTTGCGCGGCCTCGTGCCGCGTGTGCGGCGTGCCGCACGAGCCGCCCTTGGTGGGACCGTGTTGGGGCGTCAGCTGGTGGCGATGGAGCCGGCCGAGCGTGTGAAGGTCCTGCTGGGCATGGTCCGGGAGAGGGTCGGGTCGGTTCTCGGTCATGCGTCGATTGAGGCGGTTGAGCCGGGGAAGGCGTTCCAGGATCTGGGGTTCGATTCGTTGACCGCGGTCGAGTTGCGGAATGAGTTGAATGCGGCGACTGGTTTGCGGTTGCCGGCGACGTTGGTGTTCGACTATCCGAATGCGCAGGCTGTTGCGCGGTATTTGGATGGTGAGTTCGGTGGTGCGGTCGAGTCTGCTCCGGTGGTTGCGGTGCGGGGTTCGGGTGATGATCCGATTGCGATTGTGGGTATGGGCTGCCGTTATCCGGGTGGGGTGGTGACTCCTGAGGATTTGTGGCGGGTGGTTGCCGGTGGTGAGGATGTTGTGGGTGGGTTCCCGACCGATCGTGGGTGGGATCTGGACGGTTTGTATCACCCGGATCCGGATCATCGGGGTACCACGTATACGCGTCATGGTGGATTCCTTCATGATGCGGGTCTGTTCGATCCGGCGTTCTTCGGGATTTCGCCGCGTGAGGCTTTGGCGATGGATCCGCAGCAGCGGTTGTTGCTGGA
>NZ_JBHVRW010000056.1:0-9669 GCF_042885475.1 Streptomyces sp. NPDC058051 | reverse complement strand
CTTGCCCGGATCATGCACCGCCCGCGGCTTGCGCCACGGCGCCAACGCCGTCGATATCGCGGTGTCCAGGCCCAACTTGCGGACACTCTCGACCAGCAGCACCGCCCCGGCCTGCGAGACCGCCCCGCTGCCACCGCCCTCGACGCGGACACGCGGGTACAACCCGATACGCTTACTCACCTGGAGAGTGCTTCTTCCCGTGCAGCCAAAAGGACCCTAGACAAGTCCCATCGTTGCAGGCCAGGAGCACCCTCCGCTTATTTGATCAAGCATCGGACAACCCACCTCGCGAAAGCCCGAGGTTAGGAACCGGAAGGGCATCCTGGCTGGCACCGGTTGGCGCGACGGCCTTTTCAGTTCTTACAGATGCGGTGGGCCTCGGCAACGAGTCTCCGAGACAGCTTCGGACCTGCACATGCGTAGTCGATCAGCAGGTTCCGGTAGCTGGTGTTCGCGAGCTCCGGCGCCAGGGCGATCAGGGCACTCAGGTCGTCGGACGAGCCGGAAAGGCGCGTACGGTAGGCGGCGCCCGCCGCGCGTAGGGAGACTTCGTGAGGTTCGTATTCCAGGCTCTGTTCGACGAGGCTCGCGGCTGCGGCGAAGTCGCCCTGCTCGGCACGCACGTCCGCTAGGTCCAGGTAGAGGGACCAGTTGGCGGAGTCGATGAGCAGGGCGCATTCGAAGGCCGCAGCAGTCTGATCCAGGTCGCCCATCACGCGCCAGGTGGTCGCTCGTGCGACTGCGGTCCACATGACCTGATCGACGGCATCGGCGCGGTCGCACAGAGCGAAGGACAGTTCGTACCGGCCGCAGGCCCGCGGCAGCCGGGCCATGGCGGCCAGCGACTCCGGCACGGGATTCCGTTCGGACACCACGTCGAGGGCATGAAACCAGGGCGCGAACCGCTCCCGCATCTCGTCGGTGTCCAGGTCGTGGCCGTAGTCCAACGTCCGCAGACACGCCTCGGCCAGCGCCGCAGCACTCACCGCGCTGAGAAAACGTGCATCGCCGAACCAGGGTGCAGCGCCCCATGCCACGTTGGGCCGCACACCCGTGACCGAACCAAGGGCCGTCACCGCGTCGTCCATGTCCCCTTCCAGGAACAAGAAATACGCTTGCGCCAACACAGCGCTCAAGGAGCCGTCCTCTTCGAGGCTCTCCTTCAGTTCCGAGCGTCGGTCCTGCCACAACTCGGCGAGGGCCGCATAGGGCTCCGGAGCCGCCGGTGCCGCGGCTATTGCCCCCACCAGAAGCTCCACGGCGCCCACCGGACTTCCGCCGCAGTGCGCCATCACACCAGCGAGACTGACTCCCGCCGCCACTGACTGATTCGACATCGCCAGAGAATACCCGTGGCCAAAGGTTCCTGTGAGCACCGCCCACAGGAACCTTGCACCACACCTGTTGCGCTGGATAGCGTGCCATCAGAGCGGCATTGAACTGCAAGAACCCCTGTGAGCAGCCGTGTCAGCGCACTCCGAGCCCCGGAGAATGGTCAAGGAAGAGCGCACTTACAAACAGACAGTGGAGCTCCTTGGGATGGCCCGCCGCTCGGGCCGCATCCGGTGGGAAGCTTTGCGCGACGACACCGAAATCCGCGCCGAACCCATCGCCTACGACGGGCCCGACGACTTCAGGGCCGGGCTGCGCCAGGTGGCGTTGGACTATTGCCTGGACGGGCAAGCCGGCCAGCCGGTGCGGCTTGAGATCGTCTGCGAGACAGCCGGGATGGTTCCCCAGTTTGTCGCCGTCTCCGACCCGTACGGCGTGTCTGTGTATTCGGGCAGCGGATTCAACGGGCTGCCGATGAAACGGGTGCAGCGCTGTGCGTGGCTGCTGACGGACACCGCGCGGTGAGGGTTTTCGTCGTTTCCGACTGGGACCAGAGCGGGGTCCACCTGTTCTCCGCGCTGGCCAAGGACGTCACCGCGTTCGCTGCCGTGGACGCCCCGGGAACGGGCGTCGTCTTCGAGCGCCTGGCGGTGACCGAGCAGTAGATCGCCGACTACAGGCTGTCCACCGCCCCGCCGAAGGTCAGTGATCACCGCTCGTTCAGCGGCACCTCCACCACCCAGGCCGAGGCCCTGCCGTCCGACGCCTTCGCCGCCGTGCTCAAGGCCGCGATCACCTCCCACCGAGACGCGCGCGTCCTGGCGGCACTCCTTGAGCGTGAGGAAGACGAACGCCGCCGTCTCCTTCAGTACCTCGGATACGACCCTGACGCCGGCTGAACCGGTGCGCGAACCGGGCCCTGTGCGTCGCTCGTTGGGGCCGGGTGTCTGCGAACGTTCCCGCCCGTCCCATGGCCTTGATGCACTGGACTGTCGGAGCAGGGCAAAGCAGGGCAAAGTAGGGGAGCGGGACGTTGGCCGGGTACAGCAGGGGTCACACCGGGCGAGTGACGGACTCCGAGGACTTCGAATAGGTGGTGTGGCGCCTTGAGGTCCAAGACCCCCAGCGCCTCGCGGGCGAAGATCCGGACCTGGACGAGCGCACCCAGGAGACAATGACGGAGCTGGCCGCCTCGCTCGGCTGCGTGTACGAACTCTGCGTCTACTACGACTCCTACGACGACGAAACGCCCTACTAAGCCTGGTGGGTCTGCCTGCCCGCAGCCGAAGCGCTGAAACAGGCGAGGGCGTCGAGTCGCGGAGGTTTCGTGGATGTCGCCTGGGGGTGGGGTGCCCGTGTTTAGCATGAGCTGAGTTCTGCATGAGGCAGCGGGAGGCTTGATGTGCGGGGGAATCGCTCTCTGGGGCATCGGGTTCGCGGTCGCCGGCTTAATGGGGGGTAAAACCGCCGGGAACCTGTACATATGGGGTTCGCTAATTGTTGGTGGTCTGGTGCTCTGGATGAAGCACGAGCCCGAACGGAAGGCGCGGGCGCAGGAGGTCGAGAGCAATGAGCGAGCCGCGGTCAACGCCGAGGTAGCACGCTGGAAGCAGGAAAGTCGTAAGCAGCAGAAACAACCTGCCGCGTTCCTGCCCACCCCGGCGACCGTCGAACCTCTGGATTCCGGCATGGCGCGCATCAACCTCGCCGAGATCGCCCTACCCTCCCAGACCACGTTGGAGCTAGCCGACCCCGAGCAGGCCCGCCAGCTGTGCGCCGACGTGGTGGCCGGCCTCGTCCGTTCCATTGCAGGGGAAGCTGAGTCCCATGCCGCTGCGCTGCGTCCCCTGGCGGCGGCCGGCTGCTGTGCCGGGCGCTACCGGACCAGGGGTCGCCAAGGCTGGGGCCCGATCCAGCAGGGCTGGCGGCTGACTCCCAAAACGGAGGAAGCGGTCTACCGGGCTGTCGCCTGGGCGGAGGCCCGGAACGCGCTGCTGTCCCCTCTGCACCATCAGGTCGAGGCCGCGATACGTCCCATACTCACGCGCGGCAGCACACTCCAGCGTTGGCGGGACGACGATGACACCGCGTACGAACCGTCCGGCACCCCGGTGCGAGCGGCCGGGGAGTGGGGGGAGTTCCTGCAGTGCCTGGTGGAAGACCTGGCCGCCGTGGCCCGCAGATTGCACGCCCTCCCGTCGTACGAGCCGCCGCCGGGGCTGTCTCCCCCTCGGGTCGCCCGGCTCAGGGAGGACACGGTCGCGGAAGCGGTCGAAGACCGGATCTTCGAGTACGTCGAGAAGCAATCCCGCCGATTCCTGGCGACGCCGCCTCACGGCTTCTCGATGGCCGTGCCAACCTGGGACGCGGGTGCCCGTCTGCTAACAGACTTCCTCACGGCCGACGTCCTCCAACGGTTCGAACGGACGACCGTGGGGTTCCAAGCGGTGAGCCGGTGGGACGACACTTCGGCCGCTCCCGTAGTTCGCTCCCGAATGCACCGGATATTTGTGACATTTGCCTTGAATTATATGGTGGAGGTACTGAATTCCATGCCCGAATACGCCGACCACTCCGGTGAGAACACTCAGAAGAACGGCATCACCATTCAGGCCGGAGTCGTACAGATCGCGAACACGCTGAACGTCATCGGATCGAATGTGGCTGCAGTGATGCAGCGCGGGGACACCGAGTCCGCGGAGGCCGTCAACGCCCTGAGCGCGGCGGTCCAGGCCGACCAGAACCTTGATCCCCAGAGCCGCGCCGAGCAGTTGGAGAACGTCGCCGACGTTGCAGCGGCGGTGGCCGATCCAGATGCGGACGGCAGTCGGCGTCGTGGCCGGAACGCACTGGCCGCGATCACGGCCGCGGCGGGTGCATCGTCACAGATCACCCAGGCGATCGAACAATGGCAGCACATCTTCGCCTCGCTGCGCTAAAGCGTGTTGAGGCCAGACCAACGGTCGAACGCTTCAAGTACGGTCATGATTCCCTTTTCTCAGCTCATGCACACGCCGGGAACTATTTGGCGTGACGGGGACCATGCTGAAGGTGCCATCCGGCGCAGGGCGTTGGTGCCGACGTTCTCCTCGATGCGGGCTACGCGGCGGGTACCGCCCGCCGACGACACCGACCTCCTCGCCCAGATCACCGCAGAGTGCGTCCAGCTGCGCCGCCAGTGGTGAGGGCCTGAACGGCATCAATGACTCCGGCCATGAGTTCCAAAGCGCGCGGTCATCCCCAGTCGCGCAGGTCCCGTTTTAGCCTCGCCGTTTCGGTTGAGATGAGGCCGGAAGCGGGGAAGAAATACGAAAGTGCCTTCTGGGCTGGGACGATGAACCTTGTCGAGGGGTTCTGTCGGTCCAAGCGGAAGGCACTTTCTGCGTGCAGGGTATCGGTTCTCGTCCCAAGCTCCACGTCTCCACTGACGGTTCGGGGGTGGTCGGGCACGCGGGCGCACGTTTGCTGGCGGATCTTGCCGATGTCACCGGTCTGACCACCGCCTACTCCACTGCGCTCAGGCCGCTGCGACCGCGTGGCACCGGGCACGATCCAGGTCGGACCGCCACCGATCTCGCGGTGATGCTCGCCGACGGCGGTGAGGCGATAGCGGATCTGGCCGCGCTGCGGGACCAGGGCGAGGTATTCGGACCGGTCGCCTCCACGCCCACCGCCTGGCGGTTGCTCGCCGACACCGACGGGGCAGTACTCGCTTCGCTGCGAGCGGCCCGCGCCTCAGCCCGGGAAGTCGCCTGGATGCAGGCCGCCGAGACCGGCCGGGGCATACCCGCCGTCCAGGCCGGCGGACGAGAACTTCCCGGCCTGGTCCTGGACCTCGACGCCACGCTGATCACCTCCCACTCGGAAAAGGAACAGGCCGCGCCCACTTACAAAGGCGGCTTCGGCTTTCATCCGCTGCTGTGTTTCCTCGCGAACACCGGCGAGGCCATGTCCGGCCGGCTGCGGCCCGGCAACTCCGGAGCCAACACCGCCGCCGATCACATCGCGGTGCTGGACGACGCCCTCGCACAGATCCCCGACGCTCATCGGTACGGCACTCAGATCCTGGTCCGCGCCGACAGCGCCGGGTCCGCGAAAGCCTTCCTCACCCACATCCGGACCTTGCGCGAGCACGGGTTGAACCTGCGGTTCTCGGTCGGATACGCGGTCACCGAGCCAGTCCGTCGTGCAATCCGCTCACTGCCCGAAGCTCTCTGGCATCCTGCCCTGGACCAGAACGGGACACTGCGAGACGGCGCCGAGGTCGCCGAACTGACCGGCATGGTCGACCTCGCCGGTTACCCGGTCGGCACCCGCATCACCGTGCGGCGCGAACGACCGCACCCCGGCGCCCAACTGTCCCTGTTCGATCACGATGAGGGCCTGCGGCACCAGGTATTCCTTACCGATACCCCTTACTCCGGCGGCGGTTCCGCACAGTTCCTTGAGGTCCGACACCGCGGACACGCCACCGTCGAGGACCACATCCGGTGCGGCAAGAACACTGGCTTCGGCCGCTTCCCCTCCCGCCATTTCGACGTCAACGCCACCTGGCTTGAACTCAGCCTCACGGCGATCGATCTCCTCGCCTGGGCCCGCGTCCTCCTGCTGGATGGCGAACTCGCCGCCGCCGAACCCAAGAAACTTCGCTACCGGCTGCTACACGTTGCCGCCCGCTTCACCCGTGGTGGACGGCGCCTCCGCCTGCGAATCTCGGCGACCTGGCCCTGGAGACACGAACTGGCGACGGCTTTCAACCGCCTTGCCGCACTGCTCCGACCAGTTGACTGACCTGCGGCCCCCCGCCCACCCACGATCCGAAGGACCCGGAGGACCTGACCATTGCGCCGGGACTCCACCATGCCCAGGCAACAGAATCGCCTCGACCACCCAACAGTTGATGACCAACGCAGCCGCCTCAGCCCAACCGAAACGGCGAGGCTAGTGCCGTATCAGCCAACGTTCGCCCTGTAGTGCCTCAGATCGCGGATGGCACGTGTCTCGGCGAACGCGACGTCGGAAATCCGCCAGCATGCTCGCGGTCGGTCGGGTGAGAATCCGCTCGTGATCGCTGAAGCGCAGGGAATCCGTATCCGGCACCTCGGGTATGAACCGCAGGTCCATCCCACCGCCTACGTCGCCCCGACGGCCACGCTCGTCGGTGATGTCCGCGTGGGGCCGAGGGCACGGGTGATGTACGGTGCGGTGCTCGATGCCGAGGGGTCTCGGATCGAGGTCGGGGAGGCGGCGGTGATCTGCGAGAACGCGGTGTTGCGCGGGTCTGCGGTCGCCGGCGATCAGCCGGTGCTTGTCGCCGATCACGTCTTCGTGGGGCCGCATGCCACGCTTCTGGGCTGCGAGGTCGGCAGGTGCGTCTATGTGGCGACCGCGGCGACGGTCCTGCAGTGCGCACGGTTGGGGGCCGGCTCGGTTGTCGCTGTCGGCGCGCTCGTCCATGCTCGCACCGTTTTGCCGGACGAGTACTTCGTGCCGCCGCACACCGTGGCGCTTGACGCGCCGGTGCAGCTGCTGGCCCCTGGTGATCCGGGCCTGGCCGAGGCCGTCAGGCGGGTGGGCTTCGCGCAGGTGGCGTTCGGCGTCGACGCGGAGTGGACCGACCGGATCAGCCGGTACGAGCACATCGCGGAGGTGCGCGTCGCCGAGTTCGGCACGCACGCGGACGATGAGGTTCTGAATCCCGGCTAGCGCTGCATCAGCCGCCCTTGTGCTGTGGCGAGGTGACGCGTCGTCCGGATACCACACGGGCGCGAGCGTCCGGCAAGCTGTGCCGATGGCAGAGCGAGTGCGGGTCCGTGAAATCGATGACGACGAGGGCAGGCGGCTGCTGCGGATCATCCGTAGGGGTACCGGGTCGGTGGTGACCTGGCGCCGGGCGCAGATGGTGCTGTTATCCGTGCAGGGCATTCCCGTGGCGAAGATCGCCGAGGTGACGTTCACCAGCGCGGACCGGGTCCGGGATATGATCCATAACTTCAACGCTGACGGCTTCGACTCGCTCTATCCGAAGTACGCGGGCGGACGGCCGAGGACCTTTACCCTGCCTGAGCGCCGGGAGATCAAGAAGATCGCCAAGTCCAAGCCGGCCGAGCACGGCCTGCTGTTTTCGACCTGGAGCCTGGCCAAGCTGGCCGACTTCCTGGTCGCCGAGGGGGTGGTCGACGACATCAGCCACGAGGGCCTGCGGGTTCTGCTCCGCGAGGAGGGCGTCTCGTTTCAACGCGTAAAGACCTGGAAGGCCTCCCACGATCCGGACTACGCCGCCAAGAAGGCCCGCGTCGAGCACCTATACGCCATCGCCGACGGCGAGGTCATACCCGAGGACGGCGAGCCGGAGGTGGTGTTCTGCCTGGACGAGTTCGGCCCGCTGAACCTGCAACCGTACCCGGGCCGGCAGTGGGCCGAACGCGGCGGCAGGCACAATGACCCCGACCGTGAACCACGCCGTAGGCGGCGGGCGACCTACAACCGCCCACACGGGGTGCGGCACCTGTTCGCCGCCTACGACCTGGCCAAGGACAAGCTCTACGGCCACATCAAGAAGACCAAGAACCGATCGAAGTTCCTGGAATTCTGCCGCTACCTGCGCACCCTCTACCCGCCGACAGTCCGCCTGGTCGTGACGACCACAGACCCGGCCACCCTGCCCGCACAAGCCACCTGGTACCTGGCCACCGATCTGCCCCGCCCTGGCGGCCCACGTGAGGCCGACAGCCCCGAACCCGCCGCTGACCTGCACGAAGTCGTCCGGATCTACGGCATCCAGCACTGGATCGAGCAAAGCTACAAGCAGGTCAAGGACGAACTCGGCTGGGCCGACTTCCAGGTCCGCTCCGACACCGCCATCCGCCGCCACCAGACCCTGGTCACCTGCGCCTTCTCGTTCTGCTGGGACACCTGGTTCACTCAACCGCCAGACGGGGAACTCGCCCATGTCCCCACGGTCCCGCCGGCCGCAACTCCGGCGGGACCGACTGAGAGGGGCCGAGACAGACCCCACCAGCGCCAAACGGCCAGCTGGCCCAAGGCGATCCGCGCCGTCCGGGGCCTGGCTCGACCCCTGGACCACGCTCCAACGCTGCTGGCGAGCCTGGACAAACGCACCCCCGCCACCCGAACTCCAAGCCTTGATCAAAGCCGTCGGCGCAGGCCACCCACTCGATCTCTACTCCCGGGCTAACAAACCACCGCTAGGACCTGTCTGATAATTGATCTTGTGGTGGGTCGTGGAGAGTTGACGGATGCGGCGTGGGAGCGGATAGCTCCGCTGCTGCCGGGAGTTGACGGGCGGGGTCGTCCGTGGCGGGATCACCGGCAGGTGATCAACGGGGTGTTGTGGCGGTTGCGGACGGGTGCTCCGTGGCGTGACCTCCCGGATCGCTTCGGGCCGTGGCAGACGGCCTATGAGCGGTTCGCCCGCTGGGAGGCGGACGGGACCTGGGCCCGTCTGCTCGAGGAGGTCCAGGTCCGCGACGACTCGGTCGGAGCGGTGGAGTGGACCGTGTCGGTCGACTCCACGGTCAACCGTGCTCACCAGCACGCCGCCGGTGCCGGCAAGAAGGGGCACCGGCGGGGGGCGAACTGGGCGATTCGCAACGCGCGGCGGCTGGCCAGGCGCTCGGCCGGTCCCGCGGCGGGCTGACCACCAAGGTCCACCTCGCCTGCGACGGCCGGGGCCTGCCTCTGGCTGTCCTCGTCACGCCGGGCAACGTCAACGACTCCACTGCCTTCGACGCGGTCCTGAACGCACTGCGAATACCCCGGACCGGCGTCGGGCGGCCGCGCCGCAGGCCCGACGCGGTCATCGCCGACAAGGCGTATTCGTCACGGGCGATCCGCCAGACCCTGCGGCGCCGGGGTATCCGGGCGGTAATCCCGGAGAGGGCCGACCAGAAGGCCAACCGCGTGCGGCGCGGTCGGGCCGGCGGCAGGCCGCCGGCCTTCGACCGCGAGCTCTACAAGACCCGCAACGTTGTCGAACGCTGCTTCAACCGGCTCAAGGTGCGACACGAAGTCGCACACGTTAAGTGGGAAAGCCAAGAAGGAGGAATGAATGTGCTGACCCCGGATTAGTGTCCGCAATCCGTTCCCGCGCTCACATGCGTCGCCGGTAACAGCGGGGTGTGAAGCTGAGCGTTCAAGCCCAAGGGTTCCCTGGCCATCGGGGAACGACAGGCGAGGGAAAGGCTGGACGGGTGAACCGTGTGAACCCCCATTGATGTCTCGTAAGAGCTCATAACACGATCTTGCTGAAACGTCCTGGTGGGCCGTAACCGGTGTGATGATTCGGCCGTTCGAGAAGGTGTGGGTACTCGACCG
>NZ_JBHVRW010000055.1:0-13737 GCF_042885475.1 Streptomyces sp. NPDC058051 | reverse complement strand
CAGACCGCCGCGATCACGGCACTCGCCGGGCAGGTCGGCACGGGCGCGGACACCGCGACCATCGTCGCCGCGGTCGAGAACGCGATCGAGCGGGCTGTGATCGACGTCAACATCAACACCAGGGAGACGTGAGCGCATCGGCGTTCTCGTCCCGGTTCTGGCTCGCCACCGCCGAGCGAACTGTCCGGACTGCTGCGCAGACTCTGATTGCGACGCTCGGCCTCGACACTGCCGGCGTCGTCGATGTCGACTGGGGTCAGGACCTCTCGCTCGCGGGCAGCGCGGCGCTTCTGGCGGTGCTGACCGCGATCAGCACGTCCGCGGCTGGCGACGGTCCGGGGCTCACAGAGACCGTACGGACCCGCCCATGACTCCGGCGAGCAGCGGCGACCGGGTCGCCGTCGAACTGGCCGAGATGCGCGGCGAGATCCGCACCGGATTCGCCGAGCTGAACGGCCGCCTCGACCTCGCGCTGCAACGGACCGCTGCGACTGAATCGGACATCGACACCCTGCAAAACCGGGTCGCAGCTCTGGAGCGTGCCCGCTGGCCGCTGCCATCGATCGCCGCGGTGACCGGTGTCGCTGGGGCAGCGACGGGGCTCGTCGCGCTCTTCCGATGACTGAACCCCGCCCCACGGCTCCGGGGCGGGGTTCTGCCGGTCGTCCGCAACGCCGCCCGCGCTCCCTTGGGCCGGTCCGCCGACGCTAAGGCGCTTCGCCCGTTTCTGGGGACAGGGCGGCCTTCTTCGCAGCCATTTCCAGCTGGTACCGGCTTTGCTCTGAGGCTGTCGCCTCCGCCGTCACGGCTTCCATGAACGCCTGTGAGGTCTCACGCCACGGGGCCCACGCCTCCGCGTTGTAGGGGCCGCTCAGCGCCTCGTCCTTGGCCTCCGCAGCGGCCCGCGCCAGTCTGATCAGTTCATCACTCGGTTTTGCCACAGTGCGGATCGCAGGCCCCGCGGTGAGCCGTCCCGCTCAGTGGGCCCGTCATGGGACGCGCGTCCCCGAGATGTGCCCTCACCTGGGGTAACAGTGCTCCGCGTGTGCCCTGCATCGAACAGGCCGGACTCCCCTCAGAGGGGAGTCCGGCCCTTCTGCTGTTCAGCTCCAGCCGTGTTCAGTGAACGCTCCGTCACCTTCCAGGTACCCGAGGAGCCCCTTCTCCGGGTATTCAATGATGTCCTCGGGGAGTTCGTGGACGCTGAACCACTCCAGGCCGAGACACTTCTCCGGTTCCCTGTTGACGGGTTCCCCGTTCCACTGGGTGGCTACGAAGAAGAAGCCAATGCGTTCCACTTCTGCGCTTTGCTTGTGGTGCACGACGTGCACCATCCGCAGGTGCGTGGGGTCGACTGTTACGCCGGTCTCCTCCAACAGCTCACGGGCGGCCCCGGCTCGCAGGGGCTCGCCCTGATCGAGCTTGCCGCTCGGCATGTGCCAGCGACCGTGTCCGTACGGTCCGCCCCGCTGGGAGAAGAGCAGCTTGTCGCCCTCACGCAAAATGACGTGAGTGTCGATGACGGGTTCTGCGAGTAGTTCCGGTGTCATGATCCCTGAGATGTGGTCGACTGCGTTGAGGTAGTCGACGCTATCGACGAATCGCAGATTGCGTCGGCGATTGCGACAGCGACCTCCGTTGGGGTGGCTTCACCGGTGTTCACGACGAGCACCTGCACGCTGGCCGTCGTAAGGATCCGGGCGGCCTCCGTGTAGAGGACGACTTCGCGGCCGGGTGCGGTCGGGTCTCGGTGGAAGCGGTTGTGGGGGCCGCGCGCGGCTATCCGAGCGGTGATGAGTTCGGGGTCCGCGGTCAGGATGACCGCGAGGTCCGGCATCAGGACGTCCGAGGCCAGGCCGAGCAAGAACGGGAGCGGTACGCCGTCGAGTTGCTGCATGACGAGGGTGGACGCGACATACCGGTCGGTGATGACCGTTTCGCCTGCGGCCAGCCGGGGCTCGATTTCGTGTGTGACGTGCTCGTACCGGTCCGCGGCGACGAGGCAGGCCAGGGCGTGTCCGCGGATGGTGGCGAAGTTGGCGCTGATGAAACGGCCGAGTTCGCTGGCGGTCGGTTCCACGGTCTGGTGGACCGCAAGACCCCGGCCGGTCAGTTCGTCGTGCAGGGCCTTGATGCTGGTGGACTTCCCGACGCCGCTCGGGCCGTCGAGCGTGATGAACCGTCCGCGTTCCGACGTCATGCCGCAGCCCCCTGAGTCCCCTGGTTGCGCTCGTGCTGTTCGCGGGTGAGCGTGGCGAGGGTGGAGCGGACCTGGGCCAGGGGGACGTCACCGAACTGGATGTCCACGCTGAAGTTGAATTCGTCGCGCTGACGCATGGACTCGTCGGCGCCGTTCTCGGTGAGGTCGACGTCTCCGTAGGCGAGGAGATCGTCGGGGTTGTGGCCGGCGTCGGTGAGCGTCGTCCAGACAGGGGTGCCGGGGTAGGGGCGGAATTCGAACACGCTCGCGCGTATGTCGCCGGGGTTGCTGTCGGCGATGGCCCAGAGGTTGTGGATGTGGCGGACGGTCGCCTCGATGTCGTCGTGGGACTCGTCGGGGAATCCGAGGATGAAGTACCCCTTCACGCCGATGCCGTGGGCGACCAGGCGGCGGGCGACACGTTCGGTCATCTCGGCGTCGATCCGTTTGTCCATCGCGCTCAAGATGCGGTCGCTGCCGGACTCGATTCCGAGCGCTACCTCCCGCAGTCCGTTCTCGACGAGCCGGTCCAGCTCACGGTCGGAGACTCGGTCGAGGACGTTGATGCGGCCGGTGGCGTCCCACACGTAGCGCTCACCGATCCGGTGCCGGGTGAAGGCCGCCATCTGTTCCTCGATGACGCGGCCGACGCCGAGGAAGAGGTCGTCGACGAACCGGAAGGCACGCACTCCGTACTCGTCGTGGAGCTGGTCGAGCTCGCCGATGATGTCCTCGGGGGTGCGGACGCGGATCAGAACGTCAGGGTTGGCGCTGACGGCGGCCCCGCAGAACGTGCAGTTGTAGGGGCAGCCGCGGGAGCCGACGATGTTCGCCTCCATGTGACCGCTGCGGGCAGCATCCTTGAGCAGTTCGGTGCCGCGGCTCACCGCGAGGCGCCGGTCGGTCTCGGTGGGCGCTGCCTGGTAGGGGTCCTGCGGCAGGAAGGCGCGCTTGACGTACGGCAGGGCGTTGATGTCCGGGCCAAGCATCTGTGCGCTCAGCTTCTTGTCGGCTGGGATGCCGGTTGCCCGGGTGCCGAGCAGGCGGTCCCGCCACAGCACCTGCGGCAGTTCACGGCGGCGCCGTTCGTCCTCCAGGAGCGCGGCGACACGCAGCTCGCCCTCGCCCAGGACCAGGGCCCGTAGGTTGGCCATGCGCGGGTCGGTGAGCACGCGGTCGGGCATCGCCTTGGCGTGGTGCCCGCCGACCATGAGGGCGATGTCCGGGTCGAGGCTGGCCGCGATGCGTGCGGACATCTCGTAGGTGGGGGCGAGGAGGTTCATGGCTGCCCACCGGGGCTGGGCCTCGTTGACGAGCTTTGCTGTCTCCGTGATGCCGAGCCCGTGTGCCTCGGCGTCGAGTACACCGACGTTGAATCCGGCCTGTTGTGCGTACGTGGCGATGTAGGCCATGCCGAGCACGGGGAGCGTGTAGTCGTTGGTGCGCGGCCGTTGGTCGTAGTCGCGCAGTGGTGCATTCACGAACACGGCGTCGAGTGCGTGCGCCGGGTCAGCGCCCGAGATGAGGGATAACTGCTGCATCGATCCTCCAGGTCAGCGGGCATGAGAGCCCCAGGTGAGCGTGGATAGGGTCAGCGTGTGCAGAGCAGTACGGTCGGGACCGGCCATGCCGGTCCACATCGGGCCGAACGCCTTGTCCTTCTTGTCCGGCCAGGGATGGGCGGGCGCGATCTCCGCGGCCCAGGTACGCACGGCGAGATCGTCGTGCGGGTAGACGCTGAAGTCGCCGGTGACATCAGCCGCGGCTGCCGCAGCGGTCCACGGGCCGATGCGGGGCACGCTCGTCAGCGCGGCTGCCAATTCGGGGGCGTCCATACAGAGCCAGTCGACGGCGCGCAGTTCGTAGTGTTCGGCGGCGGCCTGCAGCACGCTGCGGTGGAACTTGGCTCCGACGGCTGCGAACTGTTCATCACCCAGATCCAGCACCTGTAGGGGCGTGGGGGCGACGGCAAGCTCACCGAAGGGGGTGTCGATGGTGGTTCCGTAGGTCTTGCACCATGCCCGGTAGAGCTTGCGGGCCTGCCCGGCGCGCACGACCTGACGCAAGATCGCCGTGGTGACCGCGTCCCACAGCCACGGGTTGACGAGGCGCCGCGTGACACCGAGATCATCAAGCGCCGCCTTGAGACCGGCGGGGACGCTGCTGGGCAGGCGAGCGGGATCGGTGGTGACGAACTCCGGCTTCACGTCCTCGGTGCCGACCACGCAGTTCATGTGCACGCCATCTCGGTCCCACGACAGGACCCAGACCCCGGTGGCCGTGCGCACGGCTCGCGCACGGCCACCGGCCTCGGTCTCGATCCAGGCGGGGTGATCGGTCGTCAGGATGCTCATGGGGTACTCCTCATGGTGTGCGGTTGTTGCGCCGTAGCCTCTCGCGTCACGTGGGTTCAGCGTCGCGACTACGGAAAGCAGAGCGGCATCACTTACTCGCAACGCACCATTTCGACGGTGTCCGGGGCGCCGAGATCGATCATGGTTTTGGTGTTGGTGACGATGCCCACGGAGTGATGGCGCGCATAGGCGGCGAGAGCGAGGGACAGTTTCGGCTCCGAGGCCGTGTGGCGCGCGATTGCGGTCAGATAGTGCAGCAGCTCAGGTGTCAGTCGAACACGACCCTGGAGCAGGCGGAGGCTGTCCGTTCCGTGCTCGGCGGCCAGCTGTGCGGCGTGGACGGGGTCAGGTTTCTCGACCAGCCCCGCCATGGTGCGTTCCGGTCCGGTGCCGGCGCAGATGATCACCCCGTGGTTGCTGGCGGCCTGAAGGTTGAACGGTCCCGCGAGAACTGCCGGGGTGCGCGGGGAAGCGATGGCCATGAGTTCGGAGAGGGCCGTGTGGCTCGGGTCGACGTTGTCAGCAAAGGCGAGGCAGACATCCCCGGTGTGCAGGTGTTCGGCACCGTTGAGCGCGGAGGTGATGTCGGCGTAGCGGCCGTGCTGAGCAATGAAGTCCACCTGCATGCGTTCGGTGAGCGGGTACTGGCCGACCGGTTGGTGAGCCAGTTGCTGGTACCGGGCCAGGGCTCCGGGGGCGAGAACCTGGCGGGTCCAGTCGATGAGCGGGGAGTAGTACGGATGGTGAACCACCACGGCGCGATCGGCTCCGAGGGCGGCCACCTCCTCCAGGACGTGAACTAGGCCAGGGCGGCCCTGGACCGGGCGCAGTTCCTTGGGCAGGAACGGTGACCAGCCTGCGACGCGGGTGCCGAGTCCTCCGGCCGCGATGACAACCGCGGTGGGACGCACATTCATTGGTGTTCCCCCTTGCCCGGGTGGGTGGGCGATACCGTCTGGGGATGCATACACGTGTGACCGGCATCGTCAAGCGCTGCTCGGGCTCCGCCTCGCTCAGGGCGGGGCCATCACCGCACCGGATCTGAAGATTCCCGACCAAGTGGTGGACTTGCCCGGCGCCCCGGCCGGGTTCGACGACGGAGGATGCGTCGCCCACTGCGTAGTCGCAGTTGTACGCCGGCGGTGCGCCCATAGTGGCTTCCATCGCTTCGGCTCGTGTGGGCAGGCGCGCCCCAGACCATGCAGCCATGGCAGCTGCTCCTACCCAGGTGACCCAGTACGCCGGGTGCGCCTCGAAGCCGGTGCTGACCAGCCAGCGCTGCCGCTTCAGGTCGAAGTGCAGCCGTCCGCCACGCTCGTGGGGCATCGGGCACAGCAGGAGGTTCGTGCCGGACTGAGCGTTCGGCATCCCGGCCGCGTGCAGCATGGTGAGCAGGTCGGCCATTTCACCGTTGGTGACCAGCGTGTTGCGCCAGGACGCACGGGTCACCGGGCAGTAGGCGGGGAGCGGCGCCTTCTGTACGACTGCTGCCGACGGTGCGGTGGGGCGACTGCGTGCGATCGGCTCGCACAGCTCGTACAGGTCGTCGCCGGCCAACCATTCGGCAGCAGTTGCGGTGACCTGCGGATCGAGCGTTTGCGCAGCACGGATCAAGGTGGCGTTGGCGTGTTCGCTCACCAGTTCCGCCGTGCGACGGTCGAGTCCGGCGACGAGTTCGTTCTTGTGCCCGTTGGTCGCGAACGTGGCGTCCGCGGCCTCGGGGGTGGTGGGCCGCGGTCGTGGGCTGGCAGGCAGGGCGACGTTCAGACGGGCAGCGATCCGGGCCAGCGTCGCTGCAGGGTCCTTGACGTGCTCCTCGTACGAAACGATGGTGCGGTCGCGCCCAGCCAGCGCACGGGCCAGCAGCAACGCGTTGACGGCGATGAGGCGGCCCAGCGCGATCGGCTCCTCGGGGTCATCTTGGGGTAGCAGAGGTTCGAACTCGCTGCGCCAGCGCGCTGTGTGGGCGGTGCTCGCGACCTGGGCGTACCGCTCGCCGTACCGCCAGCGCTTCCACAGGCGGCTGCGGGCGAAACTGGAGGCTATGCCGACCGGAGCGCGCGTGAGGATCAGCGCCGGAGAGTACGGCAGGAGCGTCAGCACGGTGTCCGTGGAGAAGAAGAGGTTGGTCTCCTTGACCAGGTGTCGCGGATGCCCATAGAGATCGCTGAGTGCACAGGCCAGATGATGCCGCTCCAGATCCCCGAGCCATGCGCCATCGGTCGAGTCGAGCGGGACTCGGTCGCGCGGCGACAGCGGATGTTTCCTGCTGAGCTGCTGTCGGAACGGCTCGTTGTGCTGGGGCATCTCTCCACGTAACGAGTCGGACAGCCAATTCGACCCTACGCGCTCGAAGATCCCCAGAGCCAGCACCGGCGCTGTCGTGAGCGCCAGGCCCTTTTCCTCGCCCTGCCCGTGGAGCGCGGCCACCCGCGCGCCAATGTCCTTGAGACCAGCTGTGAGCATTCATTCTCCAGGAGACTCGAAGTTCCGTGCTGAGCTACATGGGCTTGATGGACGCTGCGGTGATGACGAAGGCCATGGCAATCAGGAAGACCGCTACCTGGCGTACGCGACGGGACATGGGCCCTCCAGGACGTTCAGGCAATCAAGCCCAGCGTCGTGAGGTCGTCCAGGTCGACGACCGTGAAGTCCTGCAAGCAGCGGACGAGCTGTGAGGCCAGGAACCACCGCAGCTGCGTCGCATCCCCTCGGACGTGCTGCGGTGGGGGCCCTCTCCGGCTGAACCTACGAACCGCGGGGGAGCGGAGTTGGATAGCCGGAGAGGGAGTCTCAGGGGGAAACGTTGGGCAGACCGGTCGCCCTCGATTGGAGTGGGAGGGGGCGACCGGGGCTCACACCCGTGATCAGCGGGATGTTGCTGATGGGGACTTACTCATGAGGGCCGGGGGGATGAAGGCGATGAACGAGCATCGGGCATGCAGCCAGTGCAGTAGAGCCTCGTACTCCTCGTCACTGGACGCCATCGAGCTCCGGCCGAGCATGAGGATGCCGTGCGCGTATCCGCCGCCTACGTAGCGACCGGCCTCGGACAGAGACGACTGTGCCTCGACCGGGAGCACATCGGTGAAATGACGTGGGGCGGCGCGCCACCCCATGCGGTCTGCATAGCCGAGGAGTTTGCCGCGGTGCGCTTCAATGGTGGTGCGGTCTGGCGCCCGTACGTACGTTGCGACACAGACCTGCCGGCCGCTGATCCTCCTGGCGTCGAGGCTCGCTTCGTAGAAGTTCCGGCGCAGAGCTGCGAGGCGACCGCCCGGGTTGGGGCGAACCGTAGGCGGGGGCGGGTCGTCGTACGGCCAGTCGCCGAGGCCGACTTCGATCACGACGACCGTCCCGCGTTCGGTACTCCGAGGAGGCCGAGCTGTCGCGCCCTGGTGATGGCGTGCGCGGGAGTCTTGGCCCCCAGAGCTGCCATCAGGGCGCGCACGTCCTTGCGTACCACGTGCACGGGCCGGGAGAGGTGGTCGGCAATCTCTTGAACACCCATGCCCTGGGCGCGCAGGGCAAGGACCTTGCGCTGCACATCGGGGAGGCAGGCCAGTGCCTTACCAGCCTCGGGATCCGGATCGGGCTGATCGAGATCTCCCGACTCGTATGCAGCCTCAACCAGCGCAGGCGCCCCGCTGACACCGAGCCGATGCCCGGCAGCGGTCTTGTACTGGCGAACGGTGGCGAGGCTCAGGTTGAGCTCGTCGGCAACTTCTGCTGCGTGCAGCCCGTCAGCCAGGTGTCGCGCGACATCGCGCTGACGTGGGGTGAGGCGGGTAGTCGACACGGTGGGCACCGCAATCTCCTCTGGTAGATGTCAGACGCCCGATGCGATGTCCGCGTAGCAGGGCAGGTGATCTGAGATCTGTCGGGTGACGGCCGTGTCTACGACGGCCCAGCTCACCAGCCGATGGGCCATGCCCTCGGAGGCGAGTACGTAGTCCGACCTGTAGACATCTCGCTCCTCCTCGGACCAGTACCCGACCGTCTGAGCCCACGGGAACTGCGCGTGGGTGACGGGGTCACGGAACCCGGCGTGGAAGAGAGCGGCCAACGCGCGCCGGTCTGAAGGCCCGTAGCTCCCGTCCTGGTTCAGAACGCGGTGACGTGAGTGCAGATGAGCCGGCAGCCAGTCCCAGTCAGCCGGCTCCGGATCGCCCGGCGCACGGCTGTTGAGATCACCAACGAGCAGGACATTGTCCTTCTTGCCGTGCTCAGTAAGCCAGGACGCCTCCTCGCTCCTTTTGGCCGGCCAGAACGGGGCCAGGTGTGTGGCGATGACCTCGAATTCCCAGCCCGTGTCCAGCGCCACGAGAGCGGCGCGCGACGCGGTGTGATGGAACGTCCCCTCGGCCACGTCCGCCTCGAAATCGCGGAACTGGACCCGGCCCGGCCGCACCAGCGTCATCACGTGGCACCCATGACTGGCAGACGGGGCGATCTCCCAGTACATCCCTAACGCGTCAGCAGTGGCCTTGGCCATCTGGCCGAGGCCAGCGTCGAAGTGCTTCGCCTCCTGGAGGCAAAGCACGTCCGGCGCCACCTCATTCAGCATCTCCATCTGCTGCTTCCAGCGCTTGGTGGACGAGGTGTCCACCCCGCCGTCGAGCATGTTGTACGTGGCGACCCGGATCGTCGGGAGCTCGCCGCCGGCCAACGCGTGTGTCGGATGCATCTGTAACGCCTTTCTAGGCTGTTCGGATTGAAATCAACGGCAGAGGACGGATGTACTGCGTACTGCGACGTCAGTGGCGCTTGATGGATGCCGCGGCCATGACGAACGCGATGGCAACTACGAACGTGAGCGCGCGCCATCGGTGACGGCTGATGCCGCGCCCACGGAGCTTGAGCGCAGGTGTGTGGAGTCGAGGCATCATTCGGCGTCCTTGATATGTCGACCCTCGATCAGCTTCTCGACGAGGTCGGAGGTCACGAACGCCATGCGCCGGGCCATCCCGACGGCCTGCTGATGGTCGGCTGGCAGGGGTGCATCCTGCATACGGCGTCCCCGCTCGATGAGCTGCGTCATCTCATCGGTGGGTGGGAACGTCGGGTCGGCTACCGCGATTGCGCTGAGCCTGTTGAGATGCCTACGTAAGCGTTCGACAAGCGCTGGGGTCGCGGCCTTCAGCGGCGGCTGGTTGCCGATCGTTGTGTCGAGGTCGTCAAAGATTGCCTCGACGTCGAGCGGAGACCAGGCGGTGATCCGCTTCAGGACATGCCTCAGGCCGTCTTGGTCGAGCGGAGGCGTCCACTTCGGGACCGGAATGGCGAGGGAGATCGTCATGCTGGCACCAGCCCTGGCCGCATGGTGGCGCGCACGGTCTTGCCTTGGCCGGTGGCGGGAAAGTAAGTGATGGAGGCGCCGAGCTGCTTTGCGCCCCACAGGCCGCGCCCCAGCTCCCCGGCGGCGGCCCTGTCGAAGTCCGGGAAGGCCGGGTCCGTGACGTCGATGAGGAGTTCGCCGGCCCAGGAGACTCGCAACCAGACGTCGAGGCCCTGCGCGGCCTCCCCAGGCGTGAAAGCGTGCTCCAGGGCGTTATTCACCAGGACGTACAGCACATCGACCGCGGCGTGCTGACTACCGTGCCAGCACAAAAGTGAGAGCAGCGTCCGACCGTCGATGCGGGCGAGTGTCAGCGCACTGAGGTCGGCTGGGAGTAACAGACACGTCTCGCGCGAGACGGGCGCGGGCGCCGCGGCGGGTTGCATCTCAGTGGGTCCTTTTGGTCAGAGGGAGGGAACACCAGGTCGTTGTGCCGTCACGGCTAACGCCCCAGGCCTCGGCAAGGGAGTCAACGAGAATGAGGCCGCGGCCGCCCTCGTCGTCGGGTCCGGCGCAGCACAGCTCAGGGCGGTCGGAAGATCCGTCCGTCACCTCGATGACACAGCGGTCGCCGTCCAGGAGCATGCGCACGCTGATGCTGTTGCCTTTGTCGTGGCGGAGGGCGTTGGTTACCAGTTCGGTAAGCAGCACTTCCGCGGTGTCGATGAGGCCGGGAGAGCGCCAATGGGTCAGGCACGCACGGACGATGCGGCGGAGGCAGCTCGGCCAGGCAGCATCCGTGTCGGTAAGGCCATCAGAGAGCGGACTGGGGCACCGCTCAATGGACACGTTGAGGGCGGCGGGGGCCTGCACTACGACTGTCATCGTCATCGCGTCCTTGGATGGCCAGGAGACATCGGGTACTGCGGCGAGGTTCCGATAAGAGGTAACCGTGCAGCTACACAGCGCTGACAGGTAATTACGGCTTCCGGCCCAGTGCGGCCGACCGGAAATTTTTACCTTGCGCCTTTGCTGGGTGCTCTGGAGCTCTACCGTGGATGCATGACGGGGAATCCGCACTTGGCGGCGCGCATTGAACGTGCTGGGCTGAAGCAAGACGAGTTAGCGAATCGTGTGAATCAGCGGATCGAGATCCTGACTGGGCAGGTTGGGACGCTGACCGACCGCCATGTCCGGAACTGGATAAGCGGAAAAACACGGTGGCCGCAGGCAAGACAGCGGGTCGTACTCGAAGAAGAATTCGGAGTCACCGCGGAGGAACTGGGCTTCATCCCTCCTGCCGGGCGAACACGAGCACCTTCGGAGGGCCCTGTGCGGCGACGCACCTTTACCACTGCTACCGCTTCCCTGGCGGCGGCCGCCCTGCTGCCATCCGCACCGTCGAACGGCTCCCGGCGGGTGGGCATGTCCGACGCCGACCGCCTTGAGCGCAACTTTGTTGACCTCGTGCAGGCTGACAACGAGTCGGGCATAAACGTGAAGCTTGAGACTCGTGCTCTCGCCCATGCTCAGCACGCACTCGATCTGCAAGCCGTCGGCCATGCAGCCACCCGTGTACGTCAGCGGCTGTACTACCTTGCTGCCGCGTTCACCGGCACCGCCCTCTGGGCGGCTGTCGACTCGCAGGAAGCTCAGCGTGCGAGCGGCCATCTGAATCAGGCGATGAAGCTGGCAGGTATGGCCGGGAGCAGTGAGATGCAGATGCGCTTGTGGGGCCACGCCGCGCTTCTGTCCTACCAACAAAGCCACCTGCCCGACGCCCTGGCCGCAGCCGAGGCCGGTACCAGGCAGCACATCTGTCGGCAGGACCCCCTTTTTCGATCTCTCGCCAGCGCCCGCTTGGCGGGCATTCAGTCCGCACTCGGCGACCCCATGCCGGCCCTGCGCAGTTTGGAAGTCGCTGAGAAGGCCTACCAGCGAGCAGACCGGGAAGAGGAACGTGCTCCCTGGATGGCGTTCTTCGACCGAGCGGAACTGGATGGCCTGTCCGCCCTGGTTTTCGGTCGGCTGGGGAAACACGCAGAGAGCGAAGCTCATCTGCATCGCACTCTGGCGCGGCTACGCCCGGAGTACCGCCGAAACCGCACCTACTACGGGTTGAATCTCGCTCTCAGCCAGCTGGCCCAGGGCGAGCTTGAGCAGGCCTACGCGACAGTGGTTCCCCACCTGCCTGCACCGGGCAAACGGATGGCTGGGCGAACAGGGAATCTTCTGGAACAGTTTGGCCGGGGGCTGACCCGCACAGCGCCCAAGTCCCCCATCGCGGTCGAGTGGGCTGACCGCCAAGCCGAAGGAGAAGAAACCCGGTGACGGTCGACGTAGTGCACTACACCGCCGAGGACCTGCCCGACATCCGGCAGGACATCCTTGATACTCACGTGGAAGTGCGCCAGCGCGACTTCGGGCTCACAGGGCCCTTCTACGACGTGGACCGCTTCGACGAGCGCCTGTCCGCGTATGCATCCCGGCCCGGCTGGTCGGCAGTGCTGGGGTACGAAGATGGCGACGTCGTCGGGTTCTGCTTCGGAACGACCCTGGCGCCGGACACCAAGTGGTGGGGCAGCATGCTCACGCCCCTGCCTGCCGACTCGGTGACCGAAGACGGGAAGCGCACCGTTGCGCTGAACGAAATCGTGGTGCGTAAGGCGTGGCGGGGTCGGAGCGTTGCGTGGCAACTGCATGAGGCATGGCTGACTCACCGGACTGAGGAGCGCGTGACGCTGCTCGTCAATCCCCTCAATGGGGACGGCGCCGTCCAAGCTGTCTATGAGGCCTGGGGCTACCGCAAGTTGGGCGACCAACAGCCGTTTGCCGACTCGCCCGTGTTCTCGGTCATGCTGCGCTCGGTCGCTCTGGCTGAGAACTAGGCTTGGCGCCCGGAGTCCGCTGGCGATAGATTCCTGATGCTCTACCGGCCGAGCGCAGCCAGGATCACAGCTTCCTTCTCCGGCGTGATCCCGTGCTCGGCCCAGCGCGGGTGCTCCACTGGCGTCCCGCCATCGCGGAGCCACGCCCAGGTGTCCCTCACCGTCTCCGACAGCGGGCGGCACACCAGCCCCGCAGCCTGTGCTCGTGTCGACTCGATCCTCCACACGCCTGCGTGCGTGCGCCACAGAGGCAGCTCCGTCCACTGCTGAACGCCGTGGTCCAGGAGCATCTTGTCGGGCGCCCAGATCAGTTGGGCGTTACCTCCGGTGGCGAGTACGCAGGCCGTCAGGAGGTCACTCATCGTCTCGCGGCCAATTGGCGCGACGCAGTTGTACGCCCCGCCCCGATCTGTGGCGGCCTGGTCGAGCGCGAGCGCGGCCACGTCGCGAACGTCGATCGGCTGGATTGGCTTGTCAGGGGCTCCCGGGGCGATCATCCGGCCACCGCGGGCGGCCCTGTTCAGCCACCACGGCAACCGCCCGACGTACTCGCCGGGGCCGAGGATGACTCCTGGCCGCAGAATCACGGTTCGGTCATTGCCGAATGCCGT
The DNA here is from genome assembly GCF_042885475.1 of Streptomyces sp. NPDC058051. NCBI lineage: Bacteria > Bacillati > Actinomycetota > Actinomycetes > Kitasatosporales > Streptomycetaceae > Streptomyces > Streptomyces sp. NPDC058051. Next base: position 406 of record NZ_JBHVRW010000055.1, on the reverse strand, counting down.
GGTTGTGGCCCGCTCCGCGCCCGCCTTCTGCCGTCCGTAGTACCAGTCCAGCCCGTTCCAACCCTCGGGGAGGCGACCATAGTCGGAGTCGGCATCCGGTGGCCCGTCCAGGACCTCCGAGTCCTCGGTGAGCAGGTCGGGCCTTGACCCCGAATCCTGGACACCGAGCTGGCCGCGCCGGCTGTGCAGGAAGGCCTTGCACCCGATCCGGTTCGGCGCCTGATTCAGCATCCGGCGGCCCGCGGCTCGGTCGGGCTGCTGCGCCGCGATGCCCTGTTCGTGGTCGGCGTCCCGGCAGGGATCGCCGCGTCCGGGGGCTCCGTGCACCGGAGTCGGGGCACGGATGGGTGGTTCCCGGCACCGGTCCGAGGTGATCTGATGTCCACACCCATGACCGCAGGGTGAA
>NZ_JBHVRW010000054.1:0-14382 GCF_042885475.1 Streptomyces sp. NPDC058051 | reverse complement strand
GAAGCGGAGTTCGGAGGTGTAGGCGTTGCCCTGGTCGTCGGTGAGCCAGGCGTGTTCCGGGGTGGGCAGCATCTCGGTGATGGTCATCTTCGCCCGCGGATCCTTCCTGGCCAGCCGACGGGCCGCCTTGGCCAGGATGTTCACGTAGACCGGGGCGTCGAAGTCCACGTAGAACGGACGCGGCTCGGTGGGCGACACCACAAACACATAACGCGGCAGCTCACGCTCACTGCGCCAGTTCCGCGCCCGCACATACCGCCGGGCCTCGCTCTTCTCCTCCGCGAACTCCAGATCCCCACCCGTGAACCGCCACGACTCCCGGCTCACCACCAGCTTGTCCACAGCGACACGCGGCACATGATCGGCGTCGGGGAGCAGCCGGAACATGTCCATGGCCAGGGTGGTCAGCACATGGCCGAACACGTCCATGACAGTGAACTCGCTGCCGTCCGGCAGCAGCGCGGTCAGCCGGCCACGGCGTCGGGTGACCCGGGCGTCGGCGCTGAGCACGGTGCGGTCCCGGTGCGGGTCGGCGGTGAGCTCCCGCAGCGCGATGTAGTAGTCCTCCGGCCGTACCAGGACATTGCGCACCCGGACCGACAGCCGTGACGTGTGCTCCTTGGGCAGGAGCGGGAGCAGCCGGGGCCCGGGGAAGTCTCGGCCGGTCAGCTCGAAGAGCTCGGCCGGGCGCGGATGCTGGTTGACGAAGAGTGATGCGCCCACGGTGTTGGAGGCGAGGTGGAGTTCGCCCAGCACCAGATCGAAGTCGCCGTCGCCGATCGACTCGACGTCGCGGGCGACGATCAGCACGTCGGGGCTGATGCAGCGGGCGGCTGTCCAGCCCGGGGCTGCCGGGGGGAACTCCTCGGCAGCCCGTTCCGCGATCGCCAAGTGCGTCACGCGAACGCGTCGGGCGTCCACCGGGACGGAGATGATCCGCGCCCAGCGGCGCTGGAACTCCGCCAGTACCTCCTCGGCGTCGGTGACCGCGGCACCGTGCAGGATCGGCATGCAGGCGAACCAGAACTCGGCGAGATTGACCTCCTCCCCGTCGCCGCCGGACGCTGCCAGCTTCTCGAAGACCTCCTCGGCCCGGTGTTCCACCCGGGCGGCGAGCTGGGACATCAGCCAGGCGGCGCTGTTCATCAGTGGTTCCAGCGGTGCCATGGCGTCCAGCACCCCGCCGCCGACGCGGGCGGTCGCGGAGCGTCGGGTGTCGGAGTAGACCAGTGAGCGGTTGGGCGCGGTGCGGGTGCCCTTGGCGCGCTGGGAGGCGGTGTCGGTGATGCGGGTGAAGTCCTCCTCCAGCCCCGCCAGCGCCTCGCACAGAGCGGTGGCGTCACGCCCCGCCGCCTGCACCCGGTCACGACCCCGCTCCAGAACCTCCAACGGTTCCAGCGCACGGCGCCGCAGACCGGAATCACCCACCCGCTCCAGCACCGCCCGCAACTCCCGCTCCGGATGGACGCCGGAGGGAACCTCCAGCCGCCAGGTCACCCACCGACGGCGTACCAGTTCGGTCAGCCCTGCGGTCACCTCTGCCAGTGACAGGCCCAGCTCACGGGCCAGTTCGCCGGGCGGCCTGCGGCCGTCGGCCAGCCGGAGCAGGGCCACCAGGCCCGGCGGCGCCTGCTGCGGGGCACGGCCGGGGATCCGTACGGGTCCTTCGTCGGAGTCGGCGCGGATGAAGGGCATCCGGCGTGGGGGTATCCAGGTCATCAGACGCTCGTCGGCCGACAACTTCTTCGCCAACGCGTCGATCGACCAACTGGAGAAGAACACCGACGACGAAGCCGTCAGCCCCTCCCCCGGATCGATCTCCACCCCCCGCACCGCACCATCCACACGACCCCAGCCCACCGGACCGAAAAACCCGATCGTGTCGTTCTTCACACAGAACCGCTGCCAATAATGAGCCACCAACTCCTCACGCTGACGCGGCATACTCGACCGCCCCGAAGCCGACGGAACCCACCCCAGAAAAGGACCGATCCCCGTCCGCAACACCGTACGGTTCTGCCACGCCACCGCAGCCGTGAAATCCGAACCCCCCGCAACCCCCTGCAACCGCACCGCAGTCCGCGCCGCAACCTCCCCGAACACCCCCTCGAACTCATCCCAATCCGGACCCGACAACGCCACCCCACCAGCAAACTTGTCCGCATACACCGACACATCCACCGGCGCCAGACCCAACACACCCCCCACCGGAAAACCCGGCCCCCGCAACGAGAACTGCTCCCACAACCGCCAACGCCGGCCCAGCAGCAGAGCACCGTCGTCACTCATGTGCCACCCCGGCCGGGACCTCGGTGAGCTCCTCGGCGACGATCTCCGCCAGCTCTGCGGGGGTGGGGTAGGCGAAGACCAGGGCGACGGCGACCTCGACGCCCACCGCCTCCTGGAGCCGGCCGGTGATCTGGAACGCGGTCAGCGAGTCGCCACCCGACTCGAAGAAGTCGGCGTACTCGTCCAGTCCCTCGTTGTTCAGGGCCTCCTGGAAGAGGCCGGTGACCAGTACGGTCAGACCGGCGGTGGTCCGCAGGTCCTGCACAGTGGTCCAGTCCTGAACGCTCACAATGACTCCTTTGACAGTGTTGAAGGTGAGGGCAGTGCCGAGAGGGACGAGGGGCCCGAGAAGACGGCCGGGGACGGTACGAGGGGCGGCGCGGAATGCGGGCCCGGCCCGGTGGCCGAGCCCGCCGCCGCGCCCATGGCGGCGAGGGCGGACGGTGAATTGCCGCCGGAGACCACCACCGCCGTGCGTCCCTGGAAGCCGCGCTGGAGCGCGCCGGCCAGGGCGACGCTGCCGCTCGGTTCGGCGGGGACGCCGACGCGGTGCAGCAGCTCCATCGCCCCGAGCACTTCCTCGTCGTCGACGGCGATCAGCTCGTCGACACGCCACTGGACGATGGGGAAAATGACCTCGCCGGGCCGTTGGCCGCGCAGTCCGTCGGCGACGGTCAGCGAAGCGGACAACTCCACCGGTCGCCCGGCGGCGACCGATACGGCGTAGCGGCGGGCCTGTCGGGGCTCCACACCGATGATCCGCAGCGGACGCCCGGGGCGTCCGGCGAGATCGGCCGCCAGGCAACTGCCGGCCAGCAGGCCGCCACCGCCGACCGGGACGAAGAGCAGATCGAGATCGGGCTCCTCCTCCAGGATCTCCAGCGCGACGGTCCCCTGTCCGGCGACGACGTGCTCGTCGTCGGAGGACGGCACGAGCAGGGCCCCGGTGTCCGCGGCCAGTTGCCGGGCGAGCTGGTCGCGTGCGGCGACGCCGCCTTCCACCGCCAGAACCCGCGCGCCGAGTGCGCGGATGGCGTCGGCCTTGGCCCGGCCCGCTCCGGCAGCCATCACCACGGTGGCCTCGGCGCCGGTCCGGCGGGCGAGCGCGGCCACCGCTATGCCGTGGTTCCCGGAGGAGCCGGCGACCACCGCTCCGGCGGCCCGGCCCAGCATCGCGTTGGCAGCGCCGCGCGCCTTGAACGAGCCGCCGTGCTGCAGGTGTTCGGCCTTCAGCAGCAGCCCGGACAGGCCGGGCGGATCCAGCAGTCCATCGGCGCTCAGCAACGGCGTACGGCGTACCGGTCCGCGGATCCGCTCGGCCGCCGCCCGTACCTCGGCCGAGGCGAGGCGGGCACCGGCGGCGGTCACGGCGTCCGGCCCGGGAACGGCGGGCCGCCGCCGCGCAGGGCGGCCCGGTCCGCTTTGCCCGTGCGGGTGGTGGGGAGCCGTTCGATGCGGTGGAAGCGGCGCGGCATCATGTGCGTCGGAAGGAAGCCCGCCAGATGTCTGCGAAGCTCCGCATCGGTGACCGTCTCCAGCTCACCGGTGACATGGGCGTAGAGGAACACCCGGCCCCGGTCGTCGGGTTCCGCGGTGACCACGGCGCCGGTCACGCGGGGGTGCCCGAGCAGCACCCCTTCGATCTCGGCCGGATCGACCCGGTAGCCCCGGATCTTCACCTGCCGGTCGGAACGGCCCAGATACTCCAGCACACCGTCCGGTCTGCTGCGCGCCAGATCGCCGGTGCGGAAGGCGCGGGCACCCGGCGGTCCGCCGGGGTCGGGGCGGAAGCGGTCGGCGGTGAGCGCGGGCAGTCCCCGGTAGCCGCGCGCCACGCCGACGCCGCCGAGGGCGATCTCGCCGATCTCTCCCGGGGGCACCTCCCGCTCGTCGGGGCCGATCAGCATCGCCGTCATCCCGTCGACGGGGGTTCCGACCAGATCGGCGGTGGTCTCCGGCTCGGGGGGCACCGCGTAGCGGGTGGCGGTCATGGTGCACTCGGTGGGGCCGTACTGGTTGACCAAACCGCCGGGCAGCACCCGGCGCGCGCCGGAACTGAGGAACGGCAGCAGCGACTCGCCGCTGGAGACGACCAGACGCAGTCCGCTCAGCCGTTCCCCGGCCCGGTCCTGCTGAGCGAGGAAGGTGAGGAAGGAAGGCGTAACGCTCAGCAGCGTGTTGACGCCGTACTCTCGCAGGGTCTCCGCGAAGCTGTCGGCGCGCAGCAGGGTGCTCCGTTCCGCCAGTACCACGGTGCCTCCGGCGACCAGTGGGGCGAAGGTGTCGCGGATGGAGGCGTCGTAGCCGAGCGGTGCGACCTGGAGCGCCACCGTATGCGGACCGAGGCCGTAGTCGCGGGCGATGAAGCTCAGGTAGGAGTCGAGACCGGCGCGCTCGATCAGCACCGCGTTCGGGGTGCCGGTGGAACCGGAGGTATGGCTGACATAGGCCAGCTGCCGTCCGGAGATTTCCGGCAGCCCGTCAGGGATCCCGCGAGTCCCGGTGCTCGCGTCGACATCGTCAGGGCTCTGTGGCCCGTCCGGCTCGTCGAGGTCGATCACCGGTCCGTCCACGGGCAGGCGCAGGGTCTGCCGCACGGCACGGCGGGTGAGCAGGCTGGTGGCGCCGCCGCTGTGGACCATGGCGGCCAGCCGGGGCGGCGGCTGGGTCACGTCGAGCGTGAGGAAGGCTCCCCCGGCGCGGAGCACCGCCGCCACCGCCACCACGCTCTCCGGCCCCGGTTCCAGCGCGATGGCGCAGACCTGTTCCCGGCCGACTCCGCGGGTGGTCAGGGTGTGGGCCAGCCGGTCGATCCAGGCGTCGAGCCGCCGGTAGCTGCAGGAGGTGTTGTCGGTGCGCAGCGCGATGGCCTCCGGGGTGCGCACGGCATGTGCGCGTATCGCGTCGAGGAAGCTCACCATGACGGCACTCCCCCCTGCTGGTGCTCCTGGTCGACGGCGACGAAGCGGAGTTCGGAGGTGTAGGCGTTGCCCTGGTCGTCGGTGAGCCAGGCGTGTTCCGGGGTGGGCAGCATCTCGGTGATGGTCATCTTCGCCCCTGGATCCTTCCTGGCCAGCCGGCGGGCCGCCTTGGCCAGGATGTTCACGTAGACCGGGGCGTCGAAGTCCACGTAGAACGGACGCGGCTCGGTGGGCGACACCACAAACACATAACGCGGCAGCTCACGCTCACTGCGCCAGTTCCGCGCCCGCACATACCGCCGGGCCTCGCTCTTCTCCTCCGCGAACTCCAGATCCCCACCCGTGAACCGCCACGACTCCCGGCTCACCACCAGCTTGTCCACAGCGACACGCGGCACATGATCGGCGTCGGGACGGAGCGCGAAGCGGTCCATGACGCGGTTGGTGAGGGCGTGGCTGAAGACGTCCAGCACATCGAACTCGCTGCCGTCCGGCAGCACGGCCGTCAGCCGGCCGTCGCGGTCGGCGACGGTGACCTCGGCGCTGAGCACGGTGCGGTCCCGGTGCGGGTCACTGGTGTGCTCGGCGACTGCGACGAAGTAGTCCTCCGGGCGGTCCAGGGCGGGGCGGCTGCGCGCCGACCACTTCAGCGGCAGTTCCTTGGGCAGCATCGGCATCAGCCGGGGCCCGGGGAAGTCCCGGCCGGTCTCGGCGATCAGCTCGTCGATGGCCGGGTGCTGATTGACGAAGAGCGAGGCGGCCACGGTGTTCATGGCGATGTGCAGCTCGCCGAGGACGAGTTCGAACTCGCCACGTTCCACCGCGGCAGCGTCCTTGGCCATGATCAGCAGGTCGGGGCTGACGTAGCGGGAGAGCGACCAGCCGTCGCGCGGACCGTCGAACTCCTCGCGGACCCGTTCGGCGATGTCCGCCGAGGACAGCTGAACCCGGCGGGCGCCTTCCGGGGCGTCGATGATCCTCGCCCACCGCTCGCGCAGTTCGGCGCCGATCCGGTCCGCCTCCGGCATGGACTCGGCGTGCGGAGCGGGCAGGCAGGCGAACCAGAGCGAGGCGAGATCGGTGGTCGGCCGGTCGCCGCGCACCCGGTCGAAGGACTCACGGATACGGGTGCGCATGGACTCCGCATAGCGGCTGGTGAGCCAGCCCACGGCGGTCAGGCACATCGAGAGCGGCGTCAGTTCGTCCAGGACCGCGTCGCCGACGCGGGCGGTCGCGGAGCGTCGGGTGTCGGAGTAGACCAGTGAGCGGTTGGGCGCGGTGCGGGTGCCCTTGGCGCGCTGGGAGGCGGTGTCGGTGATGCGGGTGAAGTCCTCCTCCAGCCCCGCCAGCGCCTCGCACAGAGCGGTGGCGTCACGCCCCGCCGCCTGCACCCGGTCACGCCCCCGCTCCAGAACCTCCAACGGCTCCAGCGCACGATGCCGCAGACCGGAATCACCCACCCGCTCCAGCACCGCCCGCAACTCCCGCTCCGGATGGGCGCCGGAGGGAACCTCCAGCCGCCAGGTCACCCAACGGCGGCGGATCAGCTCACGCAGCCGTTCCTCGGTGCCGGCGACGGGCAGGGCCAGTTCGCCGGCGAGGTCACCGAGAGTGCGGCGACCGTCGACCAGTTCCAGCAGCGGCAACAGCTCCGGCGGTACGGGCTGTTCGGGCCGTCCCGGAAGCTGTACCACCGCACCGGCGTCGCGCCGTTCGAGGCGGGCGAACGGAATGCGGCGTGGGGGTATCCAGGTCATCAGACGCTCGTCGGCCGACAACTTCTTCGCCAACGCGTCGATCGACCAACTGGAGAAGAACACCGACGACGAAGCCGTCAGCCCCTCCCCCGGATCGATCTCCACCCCCCGCACCGCACCATCCACACGACCCCAGCCCACCGGACCGAAAAACCCGATCGTGTCGTTCTTCACACAGAACCGCTGCCAATAATGAGCCACCAACTCCTCACGCTGACGCGGCATACTCGACCGCCCCGAAGCCGACGGAACCCACCCCAGAAAAGGACCGATCCCCGTCCGCAACACCGTACGGTTCTGCCACGCCACCGCAGCCGTGAAATCCGAACCCCCCGCAACCTCCTGCAACCGCACCGCAGTCCGCGCCGCAACCTCCCCGAACACCCCCTCGAACTCATCCCAATCCGGACCCGACAACGCCACCCCACCAGCAAACTTGTCCGCATACACCGACACATCCACCGGCGCCAGACCCAACACACCCCCCACCGGAAAACCCGGCCCCCGCAACGAGAACTGCTCCCACAACCGCCAACGCCCACCGGGCAGATAAACAGCTTCCTGCTCTTCCGCGACCATGATGATCTACCTCTCGGAGCTACGGTCCGTCGCGCACCATTCGAGAACGGCGCGCGCACTGTGGTATTTGTTCTCGGCCTGGTCGAAAGCGATGCTGGCCGGGCCGTCCAGCACGTCTGCGGTGACTTCTTCGCCGCGGTGCGCGGGCAGGTCGTGCATGAACACCGCGTCCGGGCTGCTCGCCATGGTTTTCCCGGTGACCTGGAAGGGCGCGAACACCTCGCGCCAGTCGGCGGTCGGTTTCTCGGTCCCGGTGGTCTGCCAGCGGGTGGTGTAGATGACGTCGGCGGCCGGCAGATCCGCCATGTCGTGGCGTTCCTCGATCCGGGCTCCGGTGCGCTTGGCGTAGACCGCCGCCCGTTCCAGGTACTCGGGCGCCAGCCCGTATCCGGGCGGGGTGCGCAGTGTGAGCCGGGTGCCCCGGAACCGGGAGAGCGCCAGGGCCAGGGCGGAGGCGGTGTTGTTGCCCTCGCCCACGTAGAGCACGTGCAGGTCCTCGATACGCCCGAACCTGCGCAGCAGAGTGGTGAGGTCGGCGAGCGCCTGGGTGGGGTGCTCGCCCCTGCTCATCGCGTTGATGACCGCCATCCGCTGCTGGTCCGCGTAGGCGCGCAGTTCGCGCTCGGGACCGGCGGTGCGCGCCACCAGCACATCGATCATCCGGGAGAGCACTGCGGCGCTGTCCTCCACGGTCTCCCCGGTGTTCTCCTGGAGGTCCCCGGGGCCGTAGGTGATCAGCCGGGCGCCCAGCCGCAGCGCCCCGGCGGAGAAGGCGGTACGGGTACGGGTGGAGGTCTTGCGGAACAGCACACCGACGACGGTGTCGGCCAGCGGCCGGGCCTCCTCGGCAGCGCCCGCCGAGAACTCGGCGCCGCGCCGGGCGATCTGTCGCAGCTCCTCGTCGGAGAGGTCGTCGATGGAAATCAGATGACGGCGTTCGGCCTGGGGCATGGTGCTTCCTCCTAGGTGGAGCAGGTCGGGACGGCGGCTCCGGACGGGCGGTCTCGGGCCTCAGCGGGTGAGCAGTGCGGCGCGCAGCACGCCGAGGCCGTGGTCGAGCTCTTCGGGGGTGATGGTCAGTGGCGGCAGCACCTTGATCACTTCGTCGTCGCGGCCGGAGAGTTCGACGATCAGCCCGTGGTCGAAGGCGTACCGCTGAACCGCTGCGGCGCGTTCGCCGCCGCCGCAGCGGCCGAGGTCGATGCCGAGCACCGTGCCGCGGCCCCGGACGACGATCTCCGGTTCGGCGGCGGTCAGTTCGGCCCCCAGCTCGGCCAGCCGGCGGGCCGGGCCGGGGAGCTGGGCGAGGAAGTCCGGGCGGCTCCACAGTTCGGCGGCGGCGGTCGCGGCGACGAAGGCGAGCTGGTTGCCCCGGAAGGTGCCGGTGTGCTCACCCGGTTCCCAGACGTCGAGCCGGGGGTGGAAGAGGGTGAGGGCCAGCGGAAGTCCGAAGCCGCTGAGGGACTTGGAGACGGTGACGATGTCCGGAACGATGCCGGACTCCTCGAAGGCGAAGAAGGTGCCGGTGCGGCCGCAGCCCGACTGGATCTCGTCGCAGATCAGCAGAATGCCGTGGCGTTCTGTGACGGCGCGCAGCCGGCGCAGCCAGTCGGCGGACGCCGGGTAGACGCCGCCCTCCATCTGCAGCGGCTCGACGATCACCGCGGCGGGCGTCTCCACCCCGGAGGAGGAGTCGGCCAGCAGCCGTTCGATGAACCCGATGGAGTCGAACGGGCCCTGTGGTCCGTCCTCGTAGGGGATGAAGGTGACTTCGTCCTGGCCGTGCACCCCGCCGGCCCGGCGGGCCCGGCCGTTGCCGGTGACGGCCAGCGAGCCGCGGGACATTCCGTGGTAGCCGCCGCTGAAGGCGAAGATCCCTCTGCGGCCGGTGGCCTTCCGGGCCAGTTTCAGAGCAGCCTCGACCGCGTCGGTGCCGGTGGGCCCGGAGAACTGCACGGTGTACTCCAGGCCGCGGGGCCGCAGGATGTGCTCGTTGAGGGCGACCAGGAAGGACCGCTTGGCCCCGGTGTACATGTCGAGGCCGTGCATCATCCCGTCGGACGCGAGATAGTCGGCGATCCGCGCCTTGATCGAGCTGGGGTTGTGGCCGTAGTTGAGCGATCCCGCGCCGCAGAAGAAGTCGGTGAAGACCCGGCCGTCCTCGGCGTACAGGTGCGCGCCCTTGGCGCGTTCGAAGACCACCGGGAACGTGCGGCAGTAGCTGCGGACATGGGACTCGTGGCGCTCGAAGACGGCGACGTCCGGCGGTCCGGGCACGGTCAGGGGCGGTGTGGAGGAGGGAGGAGTGATCGCGGTGGTCATGGCGGTCGGTGGTCCTTTCGGTTCTCGCGGGGTCCTGCCGGTTCCGCCGGTCCTGTGGGCCTCGGCGTAACGCGCTGCCGCACGCCGATGACGTTCAGCGACGTCCGCCGTGGCGTGGTGGCGACGGGGCCGCCGTGTGGCGGCCCAGCCGTACTGCTGTGCCGTTGTCTGCTGTTGTGTGCTGTTGTGTGCTGTTGTGCCGGGGGATCCCCTTACCGGCTGCTGTCCGCGGGCTGGGCGACAGCCTGACGGCGCTCCCGCCGCCGGGCTCCGAGGACCGGCACGGACCGTCCGGAGGACACGGCCGGGTAGCCGGACAGGGCCGCCGAGAGTGCGGCCACGGTGGGGTGTTCGAAGAGTGCGCGGACCGGGACGTCGATCCCGAGCGCGGCCCGCAGCCGTACCGCGACCCGGGTGGCCAGCAGGGAGTGCCCGCCGAGCTGGAAGAAGTCGTGGTCGACGCCGAAGCCCTGGACGCCCAGTACCGCCTCCCAGACCCCGGCCACGGTGCGTTCCCGGTCGGTACGCGGTGGTGTGCCGGCGGTGGCGTCCTCGGGCTGCCGCCAGCTCTCCACGGCGGGCAGCGCCTTGCGGTCGACCTTGCCGTTCGGTGTGCGCGGCAGGGCGTCCAGCACCACGAACGCCTCGGGCACCAGGTAGTCGGGCAGGGTGACCAGCAGCGCGGTGCGCAGCTCCTCAGGACGGGTGCCGGCGGGGCCACGGCCGGGCAGCCGGTCCGCGTCCTCGCGTGGCACCAGGTAGGCGGCCAGCCGCTGGTCGCCTCCGGGCTGCGGCACCGCGCAGACCACGGCGGCGCGGAAGACGCCCAGGGCCAGCAGCGCGGACTCGATCTCGCCCGGCTCGATCCGGTGGCCGCGGATCTTCACCTGGTGATCGGCGCGGCCCAGGATCTCCAGCGAGCCGTCCGGTCGTCGGCGCGCCACGTCCCCGGTGCGGTACAGCCGTGCCCCGGGGCGTCCGGAGAACGGGTCGGGGACGAAGACCCCGGCCGTCTGCGCCGGGCGTCCGTGGTAGCCCCAGCCGACTCCGCTGCCGCCGATCCACGCCTCCCCGACCGTGCCCTCGGGGACCGGCTCCAGCCGCTCGTCCAGCAGGTAGAGCTCCGTGTTGCCGCGCAGCTCCCAGTCCACGGTCCGCCCCTGCGCGTCGAGGCGGGCGGTGGTGGCCCAGACGGTGGTCTCGGTCGGGCCGTACAGATCCCAGACCCGGGCGCCGTCGGCGGCCAGGCGCACCGCCAGTTCGGTGTGCAGCTTCTCGCCGCCGCTGAGCACCGTCAGTCCGGCCCCCGGCCGCCAGCCGGCGTCCAGCAGCATCCGCAGCGTGACCGGGGTGGCCTGCACCAGGCCGGGTCCGGCGGTGTCGATCAGTGCGGCCATCCGCTCCGGATCCCGGGCCTGTTCGCGGTCGGCGAGCAGCAGCCGGGCCCCGGTCAGCAGCGGAAGGCACAGCTCCATCAGCGACGGGTCGAAGGCGGCTGTGGTGATGCCCAGGAACGCGTCGCCGGGGCGAAGAGGCAGACGGCCCGCCATCGCCACCAGGAAGTGCGTCAGCGAGCGATGCTCGATCAGCACGCCTTTGGGGCTGCCGGTGGAGCCGGAGGTGTAGAAGATGTAGGCGAGTTCGTCCGGGCCGGGGCGGCGCGACGGCGCCGAGCGGGGGGCGTCGGCCAGCCTGGCCTCCTCGGCGGGATCGTCCAGCAGCACGGTACGGTCCTCCGGCGGCCGGAGCCCGGCTCCCACGTCGTCCAGCCGTCCGACGAGCGCCCGCTCGCTGATCAGCACCGCTGCCCCGGCGTCCTGGAGCAGATGGCCGATCCGGCCGCCGGGGTAGCCCGGGTCGAGCGGCAGATACACGGCGCCGGCCTTGTGCACCGCCAGCAGGGCCACCGGCAACGCGGGGCCGCGTTCAAGAAGGACCCCGACGGGGATCCCCGGCCCAGCGCCTGCCGTGGCCAGGCGATGCGCCAACTGGTTGGCCCGGGCGTCCAGTTCGGTGTAGCTGAGGGACCGGCTCGCGCAGCTGACCGCGACCGCGTCGGGGGTCCGGGCCGCCTGCCGCTCGAACAGCTCGGTCCAGGGGACATCCGGCACCTCCAGGCCGGTGCCGTTGCCCTGGGCCAGCAGCCTGCGCCGCTCCCGCCCCGGCAACGGCGTGAGTCCGCCCGCCGACAGGGAGACCGAGGTCTCAGGATCGGCCACGACTGCGGTCAGCAGCGCCACGAACGCGGCGCCGATCCGCTCGGCGGTGTCCGGGTCGAACAGCGCGGTGGCGTACTGCATCCGGCCGGCGATCCGGCCGTCCGGCAGGGTGAGCAGGTCCAGCGCCACGTCGAGAGCGCTGCCGGCGGCCGGAGTGGAGATCATCTCGGTCTGCAGGCCCGGCAGATACTCCGGTTCCTCCCGCAGGGTGAGCAGTTGGAAGGAGACCTGGAAGAGGGGGTTGCGGGACAGGTCACGCTCCTGGGCCAGCTCGGCGACAACCTGCTCGAACGGCAGCGCGGCGTGGGAGAACGCGGCCAGCGCGTCCGCCTTCACCCTGCGCAGCAGCTCGGCGAAGGACGGCTCGCCGCCGAGATCGGCGCGCAGCACCACGGTGTTGACGAACAGCCCGATCAGACCGTTCAGCCGGGGCAGTCCCCGGCCGCTGACCGGGGTGCCCACCGCGATGTCGGTCCGGCCGGTCAGCCATCCCAGGGTGGCCTGGAAGGCGGCGAGCAGCACCATGAACCGCGTGGCCCGGTGCTGCCGGGCCAGCCCGTCCACTCCGGCGGCCAGCTCGGCCGGGACGGCGAATCGGACGATGTCGGCGGCGCCGTCCCAGACCGCCGGGCGCGGCCGGTCGGTGGGCAGCGTCAGTGACTCCAGACCCGCCAGCCGCTCGCGCCAGTGGGCGAGCTGGCGCTCGCCGCGCGGTCCGGCCAGCCATTCGGCCTGTTCGGCGGCGGCGTCGGCGTACTGGAGGGGCAGCGGCTCCAGTGGCTCCGGTTCCGCGATGGCCACCGGGCTGCCGGCGCGGGCTCGGTACCCGGCCGCCAATTCCCGGGTGAGCACCGGCCAGGAGGAGAAGTCGAAGGCGATGTGGTGGACCACGATCAGCAGGAGCTGATCGTGCTCGGCCAGCCGCACCAGGACCAGCCGCAGCGGCGGTGCCGAGTCCAGCGACAACGGCCGTACCACCTCGGCGGCGACGAGCCCGGCGAGCCGCCGCTCCCGCTCCTCGGAGGGCAGCGCCCGCAGATCCCGGTGTTCCAGAGGCACTTCGACCGTGGGCTCGACCACCGCCACCGGCTCGCCGTCCACCGCGGGGTACCGCGTTCGCAGCACCTCGTGGCGGGCGAGTACCGCGGCGAACGCACCGGTCAGCGCCTTCTCGTCGAGGTCGCCGCGGATCCGTAGCGCCAGCGGCAGCAGATCGTCCGGTGTACCGGGGCGCAGACTGTTCAGAAACCACAACCGTCGCTGTGCGAACGACATCGGTCTGCCGGCACCCATCTCGTTGGCATCACCGCTGTCCACCGGTCACCTCCATGGAGCGGACAAGTCCAGGAGCCATCGACGGCTCCGGACACCTGTGAGTCTCCGCGCCGTCCCGCCTCCCGCCCAGAGAACTTCCGGCAGCCGCATCGGCGGGCCTCTCCTGCCCGTGGCTCCCTTGCCCACGCCCCGGGACGCCCATCAGCCCGGACGCAGGCCCCGCGTACGCCGCACGCCGGTGTCCACGGACCTGGTCGGGGGCCGGCTCGCCGAGATCCGTTTCGCAGTTGATCCCCGTCGCGCGAAAGAGGAACTGATGCGTGGTTACTGTCCACAGCGACGACAAGAGGCCACGCGTAGCCGTTCACCTCCCCAGGCGTGGCTTGCGTGACCTCTCGGCGCCTTGACCCGACCTGTAGGTCACGCTCGCGGCCCCGGGCCGAAACGGCGTCGCGTCCGTCTTCTCCCGTACGGGGGTTCGTCGGTGACATCCCCCAGGCGGACATCCCCAAGCGGACGTCGCCGCACAGGACCACTCGCACGGGCCCTGGCCAGAGCTCGGCGGACCTTCTCACTTCCGGCTCCTGAAGGAAGGCGACTTCAACGAGGCGACCGGCCGACGCCTCGCGGCAGTAACCGCGGACACCGCAATCCAGACGGGCTGGTACCACGTCGACAGCGGCTCCCACACCATCGCCCGCAACGTGCTTCTCGGAGCCCTGCGCGCAGCTCACGCCAGCGGTGACAGCAGGCTGCGGGCCGGAGCGCTGTCCTTCCTCGCAATCCACGGATACTCCGCCAGCGACCCGCGCGACGCGGTCACCGCCGCGCGCACCGCCCGCCAGGTCATTGCCGACCAAGACGCGCCCACCCTGCACGCGATGCTCCTCACCCGCCAGGCCCGCGGGCACGCCCGCCTTCGCGAAGACACCCAGACCCGCATCGCCCTGGAGGAAGCCCAGGCTCTGTGCGCCAGCGCCCGCGCCCGCGCCCGCGGGCGCGGGCGCGGGCGCGGGCGCG
>NZ_JBHVRW010000053.1:0-17806 GCF_042885475.1 Streptomyces sp. NPDC058051 | reverse complement strand
CAGACCGCCGCGATCACGGCACTCGCCGGGCAGGTCGGCACGGGCGCGGACACCGCGACCATCGTCGCCGCGGTCGAGAACGCGATCGAGCGGGCCGTGATCGACGTCAACATCAACACCAGGGAGACGTGAGCGCATCGGCGTTCTCGTCCCGGTTCTGGCTCGCCATGTGACTCCGTCGAGCAGCGGCGACCGGGTCGCCGTCGCGCCGGCCGAGAGGCGGGGCGAGATCCGTACGGGATTCGCCGCCCTGAACGGCGGGCTCGGCCTCGCGCTGCAGCGGACGGCGGCGACGGAGTCGGACATCGACGTGCTCCAGGGCCGGGTCGCAGCCCTGGAGCGCGGCCGGTGGCCGCTCCCGGCCATCGCCGCGACCGGACGGATGCGGTCGACGCCGCGGCCCAGCGGTTTGGCGGCCACCAGCACGGCCAGCAAGGTGAGCCGGCCCCACTGGAACGCAAGTGGGCCGATCAGCTCCAGCGGTTCAGGCAATGGTGCCGCGGTGTCCAGGTCTGCGAACAGATCACCGAGGACCACCCAGCGATGAGGGCGGGGCTCTGCACGCCCACGAGTCCGGAGGTCATACCGGCAGACTCACCGGCCGCCTGCCTCCGGCCTGTCGGGGACGTCCCTCACCCGACCCGGGAGTGTGTCCCGTAGGGGGCCGTGTGCACCCAGGGGACAGGCCGAAGCCCGACCTTCCCGAATCGACGGCCGACGGGCAAATCCGCAAAGCGCGGGGGCTCCGCCGAATGCACGGAGCAGGGCCGTGACCGTACTTCTCCGAGCGTCGGGTGCTGAAGTACATCCCACGCCGGGGGGACGAGCCGTCTGTTTTTGACAGGGTGAAGTAGAGCCAGCGGGGCAGTGAGTACGAGAGCCACCGCTTCGGCGCCGAGATCGGGAGCCACCCTGTCTGATGGTGTGTGACATGCCGCTGACGGCGTAATAGAGGCTTTGGGCTGTTTGGCCAGTCACGCTGTGCTGCGTTGATCACGGTCGTGTCAGGAGCCCGTGGGTGTACAGGTCGCGTGAGTGGATCTCTGAGCGGATCCGTCGTGACCGCCGGTTGGATCCGGCGGTCTCGGGGCGGACGTTGGCTCAGCGGTACAAGGTGTCGCGGAACACGGTGGCGAAGGCGCTGGCGTCTCCGGTGCCGACGGGACGGAAGAGACCGCCCCCGCGCAAGAGCGTGCTGGAGCCGGTGCAGGGCTTCATCGACGCGATGCTGCGCGAGGACTTGGTCGTCTGGAAGAAGCAGAAGCACACCGTCGACCGGATTCTTGAGCGTCTGGCGGGCGAGCACGATTTCGAGCAGGCGTCGTACTCCACGGTCCGTGACTACGTGCGCAAGCGGCGCCCGCAGATCGTGCTGGAGGTCAAGGAGGGGCGCCGGCATCTGGAGGGAACAGTGCCGCAGGAGAAACGCCCCGGCGAAGAGGCCGAGGTCGACTTCGCGGACGTGTGGCTCGACCTCGCCGGGCAGCGCCGCAAGTGTGTGCTGTTCACGCTGCGGATGTCGTACTCGGGCAAGGCCATCCACCGCGTCTATGCCACCGCCTCGCAGGAGGCGTTCTTCGAAGGGCATGTCGAGGCGTTTCGGGCGCTGGGCGGGGTGCCCTCCGTGCATATCCGCTACGACAACCTCAAGCCCGCGGTGAAGCAGGTGCTGTTCGGCCGGTCCCGCACGGAGACGACACGGTGGGTGGCCTTCAGATCCTGGTATGGATTTTCGGCCTTCTACTGCGGCCCCGGTGAGGACGGGGCACATGAGAAGGGCGGGGTCGAACACGAGGGCGGCCGGTTCCGCCGCAAGCACCTGGTCCCGGCCCCGGAAGTGGACTCGCTCGCGGATCTCAACGAGCGCCTGGCTGTGATCGACACGGCGGAGGATGCCCGGCACATCCACGGCCGCCCCACCTCGATCGGCTTCGACTTCGAGCAGGAGCGCCCGCTGCTGGCGCCGCTGCCGGCGGACGAGTACGACACCGGGATGGACCTGACGCCGCTGGTGGCCCGCAACGGGCGGGTCACCGTCCGCCAGGGCTACTACTCGGTGCCCGCGAAGTTCATCGGCACGAAGGTACGGGTGAAGCTCCGGGCGAACGAGGTCTGGATCTACGACGGCCGCCACGTGGCGGCCCGCCACCCGCGGCTGACTCGCCGTTACACCTACCACGACATCCTGGATCACTATCTGGAGATCCTGCTGGTCAAGCCGGGCGCGTTCGCCGGGGCCGCAGCACTCGCGCAGGCCCGTGCGGAGGGCGGCTTCACCAAGGTCCATGAGGCGTTCTGGGCAGCGGCCAAGAAGAAGTGTGGGGACAAAGAAGGCACCCGGATGCTGATCGAGGTGTTGCTGCTGCACCGGCAACTGCCCGCCACCGCTGTCATCGCCGGAATGGCCACCGTCCTCAAGGTCGGCTCCATCAGCACGGACCTGGTTGCGATCGAGGCCCGCAAGGCGATCGAGAACAGCGGTATGGAGGACACCGGGCCTGCCCATGCCTCCGGCGATGACGTCGTGGGCGATGAGGACGACGACACCGCGATCGAGGAGTCGTACGACGGAGCGGGGGCGAAGGTGATCTCACTGCACGCCCACCGCCTGCCGCCCGATCCGCGCACCGCGCTGCCGGACATGAGCAAATACGACCGGCTGCTGACGCCGGTGACCGACACCGTCAAGAAGAGAAAGGGCACCAGCGGATGAGCCCCACCGCCAAGCAGGCTGCCGACCAGGTTCCGCACACCCGGATGCCGCTGCCCGAGAGCGCCCCGGAAGACGCTTTGATCGATGAGGCGTGCCGGGACCTGCGGCTGCCCGCGTTCCGCGAACGGTTCGTGGAGCTGGCGGCCACCGCCCGCCGCGAGCAGTCCTCCTACAAGCAGTTCCTCCTCGACCTGTTGCAGGTCGAGCGGGCCGACCGGGATGTCCGCCGTCAGCAGAGGCTGGTCCGCTCGGCCAAGTTCCCCAGGCCCAAGCGACTGGACGATTTCGACTTCGAGAAGAACCCCAACGTGCTGCCCGAGACGGTGGGTGACCTCAAGTCCACGTCCTGGGTGCGCGAAGGCCGCCCCCTGGTGCTGATCGGTGACTCCGGCACCGGCAAGTCACACCTCTTGATCGGGGTCGGTACGGCCATCGCCGAGGCTGGCATGAGCGTCCGCTACACCACCACCTCCGCGCTGGTGAACGAGCTCGCCGAGGCGGACGCCGCCCGCCGGCTGTCGTTCGTGATCGCCCGCTACAGCAAGGTCGACCTTCTCTGTCTGGACGAGTTCGGGTATCTGAATCTGGACAAGAAGGGCGCGAGGCTGCTGTTCCAGATTTTCACCGAGCGCGAGGAGTGCAAAGCGACCGCGGTGGCCACCAACTCCCCGTTCGCCGAGTGGGACAAGATCTTCGCTGACCCGCGGCTCTGCGCGGCCATCGCCGACCGGATCACCTTCCGCTGCACGCTGATCCAGACCGGCACCGAGTCCTACCGCTACCAGGCCACCGAGGCCGAACGGCGCGCTCAGCCATGAGGTGAGCCGCCCTCGCCGAAGAGCCGCATCCGCGCAATGGCAAACTGGCGTGCATGACGTCGACGACCCGACCCGAGCCGAAGCGAGCGGTCACGACAGTGGCCGGGCGGCGCCTGTCCTTCCTCGATTTCGACGGCCCCGGACGTCCCCTGCTCGCCCTGCACGGACACTTCGGGGAGGGCCGCACCTTCGCACGTCTGGCTCAGGACCTGGGCGACCACTGGCGAATCATCGCTCTCGACCAGCGCGGGCACGGCTATTCCGACCGCCCCGCCGACTTCTCCCGCAGCGGCTACGTCCAGGACGCGGCGAGCCTTTTGGAGGACCTGGGGCTCAGCGGCACTGTCGTGCTTGGACACTCGCTCGGAGGCGTCAACGCCTACCAGCTCGCTGCCCGGCATCCCCACCTTGTCCGCGCTCTGATCATCGAAGACATTGGTGCCGAGGTCGATGACGATCTGTCCTTCAGCCTGTCCTGGCCACATCGGGCACCGACACGGGCAGGGTTGTTGGATGGGCTCGGCGCGTCAGCGAGCTACCTCACGGACGCCGTGCGCGAGTACGCCGACGGGTGGGGACTTGCCTTCAGCCCGCACGACATGAACGCCTCACAGCAGCAGCTCAACGGCGATCACTGGAACGACTGGCTCGCCAGCGACTGTCCCACCTTGCTCATCCGCGGCAGCCGCAGCTCGGTCCTCAGCGCCGACCATGCGAAGGATATGGCAGCGCGACGTCCCCGCACTCACCTCACCGAACTTCCCGCCGGCCACACCGTCCATGAGACCGACCCGACCGGATTCGCTACGGTGGTCCGAGGGTTCCTCAGCTCATTGTGATCACGGCAGAACCGCCGATCAGCGAAGCGGGATCACAAGCAACCCATTGATGAAACCGGGCCCCCACGACCGCGCCTGTCAGGGACACGAGCCAAGAGGACCCGGGACGCCAAACTATCGGCACCCCGTCCGACACCGGCGCGGACACTCCCGCTTTTCACCAACATCGCCAGAAGTCACCCGATAGGGGTGGCTCCCATTCCCGTTGCCGATCATGGACCTGTGTCACAGTCCACGACCTTCACGGATGGCGCAACGTGGCTCCCGTTCTCGTTGCCCGAGTGGCTCCCATTCACCCTGTCGAAAACGAGCCGTCGCACGCCGGAGCGTGGGCTGTGCCGTGGATCGGCCGGGAGCCGGACACGGAGAGCTTCGTTGTCACCGTGGCCAGGGGCGTCCTGTGAGCCGTTCGATGTCCTTGTTGAATTGCTGAAGGTCCGTGATGAAGCGGTCGAGGCGTTCGGGGGTCCAGTCGGTGACCACTTCGGCGAGCCCGTCGACCACCTTGCCGCGGTCGGCCCTGAGCGCGTCGGTGCCCTTCTGGGTGATGCGGAACTTCCTGGCCACCCCGCCGTCGGGGTCCAGGGTCCGTTCGACGAGTCCGTCCCTGAGAAGGGCGGCCGTTTGGCGATTGAAGGTCGAGGCGGCGAGCCCGAAGGCATCGACGAGGTCGGCGACCGACATGGGCCCCTGTACTTCGATCCGGCTGAGGAGCACGTAGGCGCTGCGCTCCAGGGCCTCGCTGCCGTGCAGCCGACGGGGCGAGGCCATTTCCTGGTGCCGCGTGAGGATCAGGAGCTCCCGCTCGATCTGCTCGCCCGCCTGCTGGGCATCCATCTGGGGCACCTCCGGCTCTCTCATCTGCACATATTCACCCTACGCCACGACTGTGCATGATGCTCATCAAGAGCATCATGCAACTTTTGTGCATGATGCTTTTTCTGTGTACGGTGCAATGCATGAATGCATCTGCCTCTCCGGCCCGTACGGGAGCGATCGTCGCCTCGCTGTCCGCGGCCGGCATCGTGGCCTCGCTGATGGGGACGCTGGTCATCCCCCTCGTCGCACAGCTCCCGGAACTACTGGACACCTCGACGGCGAACGCGTCGTGGGTCGTCACCGCGCCCCTGCTCACCGGCGCGGTCGCCACGCCGGTGTTCGGACGCCTCGGTGATCTCTACGGCAAGCGGCGGATGCTGCTGATCTGCGTCGGCCTGCTTGTCGTGGGCTCGCTCACGAGCGCTGTGTCGGACTCGTTGGTCCCGATGGTCATCGGGCGTGCGGTCCAGGGCATCGGCATGGGCATCGTCCCGCTCGGGATCAGCACCATGCGCGACGTCGTGCCGCCGGAGCGCATGGGATCGTCGGTGGCTCTCATGAGCTCGTCGCTGGGCATCGGTGGCGCCTTCGGCCTGCCGCTCGCGGCCGGCGTCGCCCAGAACGCCGACTGGCACGCACTGTTCTGGGGCTCGGCCGTCATCAGCCTGCTGGTCGGCGTCGCCGTGATGCGCTTCGTCCCGGACGTACCCGCCGGGGCCGCGCGAGGTCGCTTCGACATCCCCGGCACGGTCGGTCTCACGATCGGTCTCGTATCGCTGCTGCTCGCCGTCTCCAAGGGCGCCGAATGGGGCTGGACGAGCGCCACCACCCTTGGCCTGTTCGCCGCCGCCGTGATCGTCCTTCTGGCCTGGGGCCGGTTCGAGCTGCGGACCGCCGATCCGCTGGTCGACCTGCGGGCCACCGCCCGTCGGCGGGTGCTGTTGACGAACCTGGCCTCGGTCGTGATCGGCTTCGCCATGTTCGCCCAGAGCCTCATCGCACCCCAACTGCTCCAGCTGCCGAAGGAACTCGGCTACGGACTGGGCCAGTCGATGCTCGCCGCCGGCCTGTGGATGGTTCCCACCGGCTTGGTCATGATGGCGTTCTCCCCGCTCGGCGCGAAACTGTCCGCCCGCTTCGGTCCCCGCACGTCGCTGCTGACCGGCTCTCTGGTCATCGCGATCGGCTACGGGCTCGCCCTGCCTCTCATGGGCTCCGTCGCCGGAATCGTCGTCTTCAGCTGTGTCGTGAGCATCGGTGTGGCCTTCGCCTACGGGGCGATGCCCGCGATCATCATGGCGTCCGTCCCCGCTTCCAAGACCGCTTCGGCCAACGGCTTCAACGCGCTGATGCGTTCCATCGGACTCTCGGTCTCCAGCGCGGTGATCGGTGTCCTCCTGGCCCAGATGAGCCACGACGCCGGGGGCTTCACCATCCCGACCGAGAACGGCTTCCGGGTCGCCGCCGTCGTCGGCGGAGCCGCCGCCCTCGCCGCCGCCCTTCTCGCCCTGGCCATCCCCCGCGCCGCAGCGAGCCTCCCGGCACCGGAGGCCCCACAGCCCGGCGAGTCCGGCAAGGCCCCCGCGCCCGGCGCCGACCTGCTCGCGTCCCCGGCCCCGGCCCCGACGGCACCGCACGACCTCCGGGGGTGACCACCGCGGCCCGCCGAGGCTGACGCTGCCCGCCCCGCCTGAACCTCACAAGCCCCACCGGGTGACAAGGCCCGGTCGCCGAGCGAAGGGAGAACCGCCCACGATCCCGGCCCAGCACCACCCCACAGCGGAGCTCACCGGACGAAAGCCCCACATTTCCGAGGGAGATCACTTATGAGCCAGAGCCAAGAAACCGTGCACTACCCGCTGCCCCAGCAGGGAGCCCTGGACGCACCCGCCGACTGGCAGCGACTGCGCAGCCGGTGCCCAGTGGCCTCGGTCGAACTGCCCAGCGGCGACGAAGCGACACTGCTCACCCGCCACGAGGACATCAAGGCGCTGCTGTCCGACCCGCGCTTCGCTCGCCCGACCGCTCAGGACGGCGCAGCCCGCCCCGCGCCCGAAGGCGCGGGCGGAGCTGTCGCCTCCAGCAGCTCGGACGCTCTCTCCCTGCCCGCGAAGGGGGAGCCGCACCAGCGGTGGCGCCGCCAGGTCAGCAAGTGGTTCACCGCCAAGCGCATGACGGCTCTGCGGCCCGGCATGACGGCCACCGCCGAACGGCTCGTCGACGACATGGTCGCCGCCGGCGCGCCCGCCGACCTCAAGGCACACGTCGGCTTCCTCCTGCCCGTCCATGTCATCTGCGACATGCTCGGCGTGCCCGTACAGGACCGTGACCGCTTCTCCCACTGGTCCGACGCGCTGCTGAGCCTGACCCGCTTCACTCAGGAGGAGACCGAGCGGGCCCAGACCGAGTTCGTCCATTACATGTCCGGTCATATCGACGCCAAGCGCGAGAATCCGACCGACGACCTCATCAGCACGCTCATCCAGGATTCCGAGGCGGGCCAGGGGCTCTCCGGCGCGGAGCTGCCGGCGACCGCCTTGGGACTCCTCGTAGCCGGGCACGAGACCACCGCGAACATGATCGGCAAGATGGTCGGCATGCTTCTCGCCGACCGCAGCCGGTGGGAGCGGTTGCTCGCCGATCCCTCCCTGGTGCGCACCGCGGTGGAAGAAGCCCTCCGCTTCGAC
Source organism: Streptomyces sp. NPDC058051 (assembly GCF_042885475.1). Taxonomy (NCBI): domain Bacteria; kingdom Bacillati; phylum Actinomycetota; class Actinomycetes; order Kitasatosporales; family Streptomycetaceae; genus Streptomyces; species Streptomyces sp. NPDC058051. The sequence goes on along the minus strand of NZ_JBHVRW010000053.1, from coordinate 9,930 downwards.
ACCAACCTCGGATTCGGACTGCGCCGCTATCTCACCGAGGAGACGGAGATCGGCGGCCGGACACTGCCCGGCGGCACCACGGTCATCTGCAGCATGCCCGCCGCCAACCGTGACGAAGACGTCTTCGACAACGCGGAGGAGATGGACCTGGGCCGCAGCCCCAACCCCCACCTCATCTTCGGTGCCGGACCCCACTCCTGCCTCGGACAGTCCCTGGCCCGCACCGAACTGCAGGTGGTGCTGGAGGTCCTGCTGCGCAAGCTGCCCACCCTCGAACTGGCCGTACCCGTAGAGGACCTGCAGCGAGTGGAAGGGCTCCTGGTCGGCGGCCTGCGCACCGTCCCCGTGCGCTGGTGACTCCCCGCGGCGCGGCTGTTCAGCGGCCCGCCCGACCGCCCTCACCGTCCCGACCAAGGGAGAACCCCGCATGAACGTCACCGTCGACGAAGACAAGTGCTGCGGCGCAGGGCAGTGCGTCCTGATCGCCCCAGAGGTGTTCGACCAGCGCGACGACGACGGCATCGTCGTTCTGCTGGACGCCGCGCCCCCGAAGGAGCGGCACACCGCGGTCCGTGAAGCCGCCGCGGTCTGCCCGGCCGCCGCCATCCAATTCACGCCGACCCGGTAGCCCGGACCGGCCGGCCCGGACACGCCGCCGGGCCGGCCACCGCGCGCGCTGCGCCGGGCGCACGGCTGGTCGGGCGGTGCGCGACCGTTGCTAGCCTGCGCCCATGATCAAGGGGAGATCGCCCGGCCGAATAGCTCGCATGGCGGGTGGCAGCAGGTCAGAGCGTGTCTTGATCCTGGCCAGCTTCGTGAACCGGGTCGGCAACGGGCTCTTCAACACGGCGTCGGCGCTCTACTTCACGCTGGTCGTGGATCTATCGGCGGTGCAGGTGGGGGCCGCCCTCACTGTCGCCGGCCTGACCGGCCTGCTCGCGGGGATACCGGGAGGGCACCTGGCCGACCGGCGTGGGCCGCGCACGATCATGATGCTCGCTCTGACGGTTCAAGCAGCGGCGATGTCCGCTCTCGTGCTGGTCGAGAGCTGGGCCGCCCTCGCGGTCATCGCCACCATTGACCAGCTTGCCGCAGCCGTCGGCGGCGCAGCCTGGGGAGCCCTCGTGGTCCGGGTCGGTACGGACCGCCCAGCGCTGTTCAGGGCAAAGCTCCGTACGTACGTCAATCTGGGCGTCGTCCTGGGAACCGTGGGTGCCGGGTTTGCGGTTGCGGTGAACAGTCGTACTGCCTACATCGTGCTGATTCTCGGCAACGCGGCCAGCTTCGCACTGTGCGCCCTCCTCCTGTTCCTGCTCCCCCCGTACAGGGCATTGGCGCCACCGTCGCAGCAGCGCCGCTGGATCGCTCTCACCGACCGTCCGTTCGTGACCTTCACCGCTCTCTATGGCGCGATGGGGCTGCAATACCCGGTGGTGTCCCTGCTTCTGCCGATATGGATATCGGAGCACACGGACGCACCGCGCTGGACCGTGGCCGCGGTATCCGCGATCAATTCGGGAGTCTGCGTCCTCCTGCAGACCAGAATCGGATCCCGCATCGAAACCCCTCGCGACGGCGGCAGAGCGTTCCGCACGGCAGGACTGCTCTTCCTCCTCAGCTGTCCGATGATGGCCCTGGCCGCGCACGCTCCCGTGTGGGCGGCCGCCGGCCTCGTGGTCGCAGCGATCTCCGTCCACAGCCTCGGGGAGATATGGGAGTCCTCGGCCGGCTTCGCCCTTGGCTTCGGCCTGGCACCGGACCATGCCCAAGGCCAGTACCAAGGGCTTCTCGGGCTTGGCTTCAGCGCAGGCCAGGCGCTCGCCCCCGCCATCCTCACCACCGTCGTGCTCGGACTGGGCACGGCCGGCTGGCTGCTCCTCGGCGCGTTCTTCGCCGCCGTGGGCGCCGTCGGCCCCTCGCTCGAACGCTGGGGCACGCGAACCCGATCTCATGTGAACGATCGTACATAGTGTTGTGTACGATCGTTCACATGGATGCGATTTCGAGCGCCCCGACGCCGAGCCCCGACTACTTCGCCGGAGATCCGCGAACGAACCACGAGCGCATGCTCGCCGGTGACCTGTACATCGCCGACGACCCGGCGATCTTCGAGGAGCAGCGCACGGCCGTGCGGCTGTCGGCACGGTTCCTCGCCGCCTACGGGGAGGACCCGGAGGGCGCCCAGCGTCTCGCCCGCCAGCTGTTCGGGACGCTCGACGAGACGGCGTTCGTGCGCGCGCCGGTCCATGTCGACTACGGCAGCCGCATCTCCGTCGGCCCGCGCACGTTCATCAACATGGGCCTGACGGCGTTGGACGTCGCGCCCATCACCATCGGAGCCGACTGCCAGATCGGTCCGCACGTACAGCTGCTGACCCCGACGCATCCCGTCGAACCGCAGCCGCGGCGGGACAAGCTGGAGGCCGCCAAGCCGATCACCATCGGCGACAATGTCTGGCTGGGAGGCGGCGCGATCGTGTGTCCCGGGGTGACCATCGGCGACAACAGCGTCGTGGGCGCGGGGGCCGTCGTCACCCGTGACATCCCCGCGAACTCGGTCGCCGTCGGCAACCCGGCACGTGTGGTCAAGTCGATCTGAGGATCGTCCCGTCACCCGTCGCGCACCCGCCAGGAATCACGGGACTGCACTTGGTGCCGCACTGGGTGCCGCGGCAAACGCTGCCTGCTGCGGCACTGGCGTCATCCGAACGAAAGCCCCCGGCCCCTGAAGGAACAGCGTGAAAACCCGCCGCACCGATCCCGGCCGACGTGACCGGCTGATCGACATCACCATCGATCTCATCGCGGAGAGCGGTGTGGCGGGTCTTTCCCATCGGAAGATCACCGCACGTGCGGACGTGCCGCTCGGATCGCTCAGCTACCACTTCGACGGGATGTACGAGCTGCTGCACGAGGCGTTCACGCGCTTCGCGGACGCGGTCGCGGACGCCTTCACGGCACGGCTGAGCGCCGCGGCGGACGCTGCCGAGGCTCAGGTGGCGGTGGTCGACCTGGTCCACCAGCTGTCCGGCGAAGCGAGCAACCGCGACCAGGTCATCACCTATGAGCTGTACACGCTCGCCGCCCGCGACCCGAGGTTCCGCCGGATCACCCGCGACTGGATGTGCCGCAGCCGCCAGGCACTCGAACGGCACTTCGACCCCCGTACGGCCCGCCAGCTCGACGCCTTCATCGAGGGCATGGCGATCCACCGCGCGCTCGACCCCGAGCCCTCCGACCGCGACCTCACGGGCGAGGCGGTCGCGAAGATCGTCGCGCCGCTCCACCCGGGGAACGAAACCCCCTGAGGGCCCCCGACGCACACCCCGGCCACCGTGTCACCGCGTGGCTGTCCGGTGGAGTGGCTCCCGACCCGATCGGCGTCCGGGGGATGGTGGGCATGTCCGTCATCGGGTACATCAGGACACGTAGCACCGGTTGGTACGGCTCGGCGGGCGCCCCCTGCGCACACCGCGCGGACCGGCCGCGTCCGCCCACCCCACAACGCGGCAAGGTGAGCTGCTCATGTCCGCACCATCCGCCCCGAAGAACACGCCCAAGGTCACCGAGCGTGAAGCGCGCCAAGTGGCCGAGGCCGCGCGCGAACAGGACTGGCGCAAGCCCAGTTTCGCCAAGGAACTCTTCCTCGGCCGCTTCCGTCTCGACCTGATCCATCCGCATCCACTGCCGGCCGCGGACGACGTCCGGCGCGGCGAGGCGTTCCTCGCCCGGCTGCGCGCCTTCTGCGAAACCGGGATCGACAGCGCCCTCATCGAGCGCGAGGCGAAGATCCCCGACGAGGTGATCAACGGCCTGAAGGAGCTCGGCGCGCTCGGCATGAAGATCGACCCGAAGTACGGCGGCCTCGGCCTGACCCAGGTCTACTACAACAAGGCCCTCGCCCTGGTCGGCTCCGTCAGCCCCGCGGTCGGTGCGCTGCTCTCCGCCCACCAGTCCATCGGTGTGCCGCAGCCGCTGAAACTCTTCGGCAGCCAGGAGCAGAAGGACACCTTCCTGCCCAGGCTGGCCAGCACCGACATCTCGGCGTTCCTGCTCACCGAACCGGACGTCGGATCCGACCCGGCCCGGCTCGCCACCTCGGCCGTTCCGGACGGTTCGGACTACGTCCTGGACGGTGTGAAGCTGTGGACGACCAACGGCGTCGTCGCCGACCTGCTCGTCGTGATGGCCCGCGTCCCGAAGTCCGACGGCCACAGGGGCGGCATCACGGCCTTCGTCGTGGAGGCGGACTCGCCGGGCATCACCGTCGAGAACCGCAACGCCTTCATGGGTCTGCGCGGCATCGAGAACGGTGTCACCCGCTTCCACCGGGTCCGGGTTCCGGCCGCGAACCGCATCGGCCCCGAAGGCGCGGGGCTCAAGATCGCCCTCACCACGCTGAACACGGGACGGCTCTCGTTGCCCGCCATGTGCGTCGGCGCCGGCAAATGGTGTCTGAAGATCGCCCGCGAGTGGTCGGCGGTCCGTGAGCAGTGGGGCAGGCCGGTCGCCCGGCACGAAGCCGTCGGCGCCAAGATCTCCTTCATCGCCGCCACGACCTTCGCCCTCGAAGCGGTGGTCGACCTCTCCTCCCAGATGGCCGACGAGAACCGCAACGACATCCGGATCGAAGCGGCTCTCGCCAAGCTGTACGGCTCAGAGATGGGCTGCCTGATGGCCGACGAGCTGGTCCAGATCAGGGGCGGCCGGGGCTTCGAGACCGCCGCCTCCCTGGCCGCCCGCGGCGAACGGGCCGTGCCCGCCGAACAGCTCCTGCGCGATCTGCGGATCAACCGCATCTTCGAGGGCTCCACCGAGATCATGCACCTGCTGATCGCCCGTGAGGCCGTCGACGCCCATCTGAAGGTCGCGGGGGACATCATCGACCCCGACAAGTCCCTCTCCGACAAGGCGAAGGCGGGCGCGAACGCAGCCGGCTTCTACGCCCGCTGGCTGCCGGGGCTCGTCGCGGGACCGGGCCAACTCCCGGGAACATACAGGGAGTTCAATCAGCCCGGACACCCGGACCTGTCCGGCCACCTGCGCTACGTCGAACGCTCCGCCCGAAAACTCGCGCGCTCCACCTTCTACGCCATGTCGCGCTGGCAGGGCCGGATGGAGACCAAGCAGGGGTTCCTCGGCAGGATCGTCGACATCGGCGCGGAACTCTTCGCGATGAGCGCCGCCTGCGTCCGCGCCGAACTGCTGCGCAGCTCCGACGACCACGGCCGCGAGGCCTACCGGCTCGCCGACACCTTCTGCCGCCAGTCCCGCGTCCGCGTCGAGGAACTCTTCACGCGCCTGTGGTCCAACACCGACGACCTGGACCGGCGCATGGTCGACGGCGTCCTGTCCGGCGCGTACACCTGGCTGGAGGAAGGCATCATCGATCCGAGCGGCGAGGGCCCGTGGATCGCCGACGCCACCCCCGGACCGTCCGTCCGGGACGACGTCCACCGCCCTGTTCACTGAGGCGCGCACCCCGTTCGCCGGCGCGCGGTCCCCGTCCGCCCGAGGGCGGACCACCGGGCGGGAGCGCGTCCACTCACCGGACGTACCCCGCCCGGCCGGGCGGGGTACGGCAGGATGACGGCCCGTGACCGTCATCCACATCCCCGGCTCCAAGTCCGTGACCGCGCGTGCCCTGTTCCTGGCCGCCGCCGCGAACGGCACGAGCACCCTCGTACGCCCCCTGCTCTCGGACGACACCGAGGGCTTCGCCGAGGGGCTCACGCGCCTCGGCTACCGGGTCGCGCGGGAAGCCGACCGCTGGCACATCGAGGGCCGCCCCGACGGCCCCGCCGCCACCGACGCCGACATCTACTGCCGTGACGGCGCCACCACCGCACGCTTCCTGCCGACCCTGGCCGCGGCCGCCGCCACCGGCACGTACCGCTTCGACGCCTCCGCACAGATGCGCCGCCGCCCCCTCGGCCCGCTCACCGGGGCCCTGCGCACGCTCGGCGTCGACCTGCGGCACGACGCGGCCGAGGGCCACCACCCGCTGCGGATCCGCGCAGCCGGAATCCAGGGCGGCGAACTCACCCTGGACGCGGGGGAGTCCTCTCAATACCTCACCGCGCTGCTGATGCTCGGACCGCTCACGGAGCAGGGACTCCGGATCACCGTCACCGACCTGGTCTCCGCCCCGTACGTCGAGATCACGCTCGCGATGATGCGCAGCTTCGGCGTCGAGGTGACCCGCGGCGGTCACGGCAACAACGTCTTCACCGTGCCGGCCGGCGGCTACCGGGCCACCACCTACGCCATCGAGCCCGACGCCTCCACCGCGAGCTACTTCTTCGCCGCGGCGGCCCTCACCGGGCGAGAGACCACCGTCCGCGGCCTCGGTACGGACGCGCTCCAGGGCGACCTCCGGTTCGTCGACGTGCTGCGCCGCATGGGCGCCGAGGTGCACACCACCGCCGAGTCCACCACCGTCGGCTCCACCGGCCGCCTCGCGGGCCTCACCGTCAACATGCGCGACATCTCCGACACCATGCCGACCCTGGCCGCGCTCGCGCCGTTCGCCTCGGGGCCGGTGCGCATCGAGGACGTGGGCAACACCCGGGTGAAGGAGTGCGACCGGCTGGAGGCGTGCGCCCAGAACCTCAGGCGGATGGGCATCACGGTCCGCACCGGCCGGGACTGGATCGAGATCCACCCCGGCACGCCCCGCCCCACCGAGATCGCCACCCACGGCGACCACCGCATCGTCATGTCGTTCGCCGTCGCCGGACTGCGGGTGCCGGGCATCACGTTCGACGACCCCGGCTGCGTACGGAAGACGTTCCCCGGATTCCACGAAGCCTTCGCCGAGTTCGCGGAACTCGCCAACCGCTGAGGGCTGTCCCGTTCCCGGACGCCCGCCGTCCGCGGAAGCTCCCGCGGGCCGGCACCGGACCGCCCCCGACGGTTGCGAGCGCCCCGGCCACGCCTCGTTTCGGCCACGCGCCCGACCGCATCCGCCCGGCGCGAGGGACGCACTGTCCCCACCCACAGCCGATGCGGCCACAATGGGGGGCATGAGCGACAGCCCTGCCCCCCTCGCCGACCCGCACATCGTCTTCGACGCCGTGGAAGGCCCCCGGGATCTCGTCATCCTCGGCTCCACGGGTTCCGTCGGCACCCAGGCCATCGACCTGGTACTGCGTCACCCCGACCGCTTCCGCGTCACCGGGCTCTCCGCCGCGGGCGGACGCGTCGCCCTCCTCGCCGAGCAGGCGCGGCAGCTGCGGGTCCGCACCGTCGCGGTCGCGGCACCTGAGGCCGTACCGGCGCTCCGGGAGGCCCTGCGCGAGCAGTACGGTGCGGGCGAGCCGCTCCCCGAGATCCTGGCCGGCCCCGGAGCCGCCGGCGAGCTCGCCGCCGGTGACTGCCACACCGTGCTCAACGGAATCACCGGCTCCATCGGCCTCGCCCCCACGCTCGCCGCGCTCCGAGCGGGCCGCACGCTCGCCCTGGCCAACAAGGAGTCGCTGATCGTCGGCGGCCCGCTGGTCAAGGCACTGGCCGAGCCCGGCCAGATCATCCCGGTCGACTCCGAGCACGCCGCGCTCTTCCAGGCTCTGGCCGCGGGTACCCGCGCCGACGTACGCAAGCTCGTCGTCACCGCGTCCGGCGGCCCCTTCCGGGGCCGCGCCAGGAGCGAGCTGGTGGGCGTCACCCGCGAGGAGGCTCTCGCGCATCCGACGTGGGCCATGGGACCGGTCATCACGATCAACTCCGCCACCCTCGTCAACAAGGGACTGGAGGTCATCGAGGCCCATCTCCTCTACGACATCCCGTTCGACCGGATCGAGGTCGTGGTCCACCCCCAGTCGTACGTTCACTCCATGGTGGAGTTCACCGACGGCTCCACCCTCGCCCAGGCCACACCGCCGGACATGAGGGGCCCGATCGCCGTCGGGATCGGCTGGCCGGCCCGCGTCCCGGACGCCGCACCCGCCTTCGACTGGTCGAAGGCGTCCAGCTGGGAGTTCTTCCCCCTCGACGACGAGGCCTTCCCGTCCGTCGGACTGGCCAGGCACGTGGGCACGCTCGGAGCCACCGCCCCCGCCGTGTTCAACGCCGCGAACGAGGAATGCGTCGACGCTTTCTTGGCGGGACGGCTGCCGTTCAACGGAATCATGGATACGGTCTCGGCAGTGGTGGCCGAACACGGCACCCCCGCCACGGGAACTTCGCTCACGGTCGAAGACGTCCTCCAAGCGGAGACCTGGGCACGCGCCCGGGCTCGTGAACTCTCGGCGAAAGCGACAGCGGAGGCGCACGCATGAGTATGACGACGGTCCTGTTGACGATTCTGGGCATCGTAGTCTTCGTCATCGGGCTGCTGTTCTCGATCGCCTGGCACGAGCTGGGCCACCTCTCGACGGCGAAGCTCTTCGGTATCCGCGTCCCGCAGTACATGGTGGGCTTCGGGCCGACGATCTGGTCGCGCAAGAAGGGCGACACCGAGTACGGGATCAAGGCCATCCCGGCCGGCGGCTACATCCGCATGATCGGCATGTTCCCGCCGGGGCCGGACGGGCGCCTGGAGGCGCGGTCCACCTCACCGTGGCGCGGCATGATCGAGGACGCCAGGTCCGCGGCCTTCGAAGAGCTCGAACCGGGTGACGAGAAGCGCCTCTTCTACACGCGCAAGCCGTGGAAGCGCGTCATCGTGATGTTCGCCGGACCGTTCATGAACCTCGTCCTCGCCGTGGCGATCTTCCTCGGTGTGGCGATGGCCTTCGGGTTCCAGACCCAGACCACGGAGGTGGCGGGCGTCCAGAAGTGCGTGATCGCCCAGGACGCGAACCGCGACACCTGCAAGAAGTCCGACCCGGTCTCGCCCGCACAGGCCGCGGGCCTTCAGAAGGGCGACAGGATCGTCGCCTTCGACGGCCAGAAGGTCGACGACTGGGCCACGCTCTCCGACAAGATCCGCGACACCATCGGCCCCGCCACCCTCACCGTCCAGCGGGACGGCCAGGAGAAGACCCTCCACGCCGTGCTCCAGAAGAACTCGGTGGCCAAGAAGGACTCCAAGGGCGAGGTGGTCCCCGGGAAGTTCGTCCCGGCCGGCTACCTCGGCTTCGCGGCCCAGACCGAGATCGTCCCCCTCTCCTTCGGCGACTCGGTCGTCCGCATGGGAGACATGATCGAGAACGGCGTCGACTCGATCATCGCCCTTCCGTCCAAGATCCCGGACCTGTGGAACGCGGCCTTCGGCAACGGCGAACGGGCCGCGGACTCCCCGGTCGGCGTGGTCGGGGCCGCCAGGATCGGTGGCGAGGTGATGACGCTGGACGTACCGGCGCAGAACCAGATCGCGATGATGCTCTTCCTCCTGGCGGGCTTCAACCTCTCGCTGTTCCTCTTCAACATGCTGCCGCTGCTGCCCCTCGACGGCGGGCACATCGCGGGAGCGCTCTGGGAGGCCCTGCGCCGCAATCTGGCACGCGTCTTCCGGCGCCCCGACCCGGGCCCCTTCGACGTGGCCAAGCTGATGCCGGTCGCCTATGTCGTCGCAGGTGTCTTCATCTGCTTCACGCTGCTGGTGCTGGTCGCAGACATCGTCAATCCGGTCAAGATCTCCTGATCTGCGGACCTGCCCGGTGTACCGCGGGTGACGGCCCGGCACACAGCGTGTGTCCGGGCCGTCCCTCCGCGCGGCACCACCGGACGCGGTGTGCTGCGGGGCGCCGCCGGTGACGTAATCTCGAAGGCCGGAGCCCGCCGATTTCGGGACCTCGATCCACACCTTGGGGATGCTCAGCGCATGACTGCGATTTCTCTCGGAATTCCGTCCGTTCCGACCAAGCTCGCCGACCGGAGGGTCAGCCGCAAGATCCAGGTCGGGTCGGTGGCGGTCGGCGGGGACGCGCCGGTGTCGGTGCAGTCGATGACGACGACGCGGACGTCGGACATCGGTGCGACGTTGCA
>NZ_JBHVRW010000052.1:0-17976 GCF_042885475.1 Streptomyces sp. NPDC058051 | reverse complement strand
ACACCCCACCACCCAACCCCAAACCATCCCCCACACCCCGAACCGAATCAAACACCACCACATCCGGCACCCCACCCACCACACCACCCACCACATCACCCCAACGCCCCACACCCACACCCGCACCCGCACCCGCACCCGCACCCGTCAACTCGGGCAGCTCCACACCCGACCACCCCACACCGAACAACGAACCCCACACACCCGAATCCGCCACCGCACGCCGCTCCACACCCACCGAACGCAACACCAAACCACCCACCGACGCCACCACACCACCACCCACATCAGCCAACACCACCGACACCCGACCCTCACCCACCACCGAAACCCGCACCCGAACCACCGACGCACCCACCACACCCACCGACACACCCGACCACGCAAACGGCAACGCCGCCCCCTCACCCACCACACCAGCCACAACCACCCCATGGAGCGCAGCGTCGAGCAACGCGGGGTGAAGCCGGAAGTCGGACGGGTCCGCTCCTGCGGGGAGCGCGACATCGGCGTAGACGTCGTCACCGGAACGCCAGGCGGCGGTCAGACCGCGGAAGACGGGGCCGTATTGCAGACCCGCCTCCGCCATGCCGTCGTAGAAGCCGTCGAGATCCACGCGTTCGGCGCCCGCCGGGGGCCACTGCGAGACGTCGAAGGGCCGCTCCGGCTCGGGACCGGCGGCCGTGCCGGGGGCGAGGATGCCGGTCGCGTGCCGCGTCCACGGCTGGCCGCCGTCCTCGGGGCGGGCGTGCACGGTGACCGGGCGCCTGCCGTCCGGCTCGGCGCTGCCGACCGTCACGCGGATGGCGACGCCTCCCGACTCGGGCACGACCAGCGGTGTCTCCAGCGTCAGCTCGTCAATCACCGGGCAGCCGACCTGGTCGCCCGCGTAGATGGCGAGTTCCACGTGCCCGGTGCCGGGGAAGAAGGCGGACTCTCCGACGCGGTGGTCGTCGAGCCAGGGGTGCGTACCGAGAGCGAGCCGGCCGGTGAGGCTCAGCGCGTCCGTGTCGGGTGAGGGAACCAGGGCACCGAACAGCGGGTGGGTGGCCGGTTCGAGCCCTGCGGTCAGGACGTCTCCGGTGCCCACGGGGGCCGTGACCCAGTACCGCTCGCGCTGGAAGGCATAGGTCGGCAGATCGACCGGGGCAGGGGCGGCCCCGTCGAGGAGGGGACTCCAGTCGACGGGGGCGCCGTGCACGTACGCCTCGGCCAGCGACTGGGCGAACCGGCCCATGCCGCCGTTGTTGCGGCGCAGCGAGCCCACCGGGGTGGCGGTGGCGCCGGCCGCGGCCATCGTCTCGCCGAGGCCGACGACGAGTCCGGGGTGCGGGCTGGCCTCCACGAAGAGGGTGAATCCGTCGTCGAGCATCGCGCGGGTGGTGTCCTCGAAGCGCACGGTGCGGCGGAGGTTCTCGTACCAGTAGTCGGCGTCGAGACCGGTGGTGTCGAGCGGACCGCCGGTCACGGTGGAGTAGAACGTGGTCGAGGCCGGGCGGGGGCTGACCGCGGCCAGCTCCTCCAGCAGGCGGTCGCGGATCTCCTCCACGAAGACGGAGTGCGAGGCGTAGTCGACCGGGATGCGGCGGGTCTGCACGCCCTGCTTCTCCAGCTCGGCGTACAGCTCGTCGAGGGCGTCGGTCTCACCGCACACCACAGTGGAGCCGGGGCTGTTGACCACGGCGAGCTGGAGCCTGTCCTCCCAGCGTGCGAGCAGCGCCTCGGCCTGTGCGGAGGGCAGCCCGACCGACATCATGCCGCCGCGACCGGCCAGGTCCTGGCGGATGATCTTGCTGCGGAGCGCGACGACGCGTGCCCCGTCCTCCAGCGTGAGGGCACCGGCGACGCAGGCCGCCGCGATCTCGCCCTGGGAATGCCCGACCACGGCTGCGGGTTCGACGCCGCACGCCCGCCACAGTGACGCGAGCGAGACCATGACGGCCCACAGCACCGGCTGGACGACGTCGACCTCGTCGAAGGTGGGCGCGCCCGGACGCTGGTGGACGACGTCGAGGAGGTCCCAGTCCGTGTACGGGGCGAGTGCTTCGGCGCACTCGTGCATGCGGTGGGCGAACACCGTTGAGCTGTCGAGGAGTTCCACGGCCATGCCGGCCCACTGCGAACCCTGGCCGGGGAAGACGAAGGCGACCTGTGCCTCGCCCGTGGTGGTGCCGCGGACGACGTGTGCCGCCTTGGTGCCGTTGGCGAGCGCGTCGAGGCCGGTGAGCAGGGCGTCATGCGCTGAGGACGGGTCTCCGTCACTGCCCCCGGTGCCGGTCAGCAGCGCGTCCCCCTCACCGGTCGGGCCCTGGCCGCTCCTCCCGGTGCCGCTGCCTGCGGTCCTGTCGGCGTCCGGAGCCGTGTCGTTGCCGCCGAAGCCGCTGAGGACGACCGCGCGGTGCTCGAACGCGGTACGGGTGGCGATGAGTGCACGGGCGAGGTCCTGCGGACGCGCCGGGGTGCCGGTCTCGTCCCGGACGAAGGAGGCAAGCCGCTCCGCCTGGGCGCGCAGCCCGGCAGCGCTGCGCCCGGAGACCGCGAACGGGATGACCGGTGACACGAGGGCGGGGGTCTCCGCGTCGGCAGGCTCATCGGTTCCGGCCACCACGGCGTCGTCTCCGGCGGGCTCTCCCGTAGCGGAGTCTTCGGTACCTGCGCCGGTTCCTCGCGTCGCCCTGGATTCGTCGGCGGCGTCGGCGGTGACGGCTTCCGGTTCGGGGGCCTCCTGAAGGATCACGTGGGCGTTGGTACCGCTGAGACCGAAGGCGGAGATGCCCGCGGTGCGCGGGTGGCCGTTCCGGGGCCAGGGCTCCGGCTCGGTGAGCAGGCTGACGTGGCCGGCGGACCAGTCGACGTGGCTGGAGGGCTGCTCCACGTGCAGGGTCTTGGGCAGGGTGCCGTGGCGCAGCGCCATGACCATCTTGATGACGCCGCCGACGCCCGCCGCCGCCTGGGCGTGTCCGATGTTCGCCTTGAGTGAGCCGAGGCGCAGCGGGTCGTCGGCGCTGCGGTCCTGGCCGTAGGTGGCGAGGAGCGCCTGGGCCTCGATGGGGTCGCCGAGGGTGGTGCCGGTGCCGTGTGCCTCGACGACGTCGACGTGGGCGCCCGGTACCCGGGCGTTCGCGAGTGCCTGGCGGATGACGCGTTGTTGGGAGGGGCCGCTGGGTGCGGTGAGGCCGTTGCTCGCGCCGTCGGAGTTGATGGCGGAGCCCCGTACGACGGCCAGGACGGGGTGTCCGTTGCGCCGGGCGTCCGAGAGGCGTTCCAGCAGGACGATGCCGGCGCCCTCGGACCAGCCGGTGCCGTCGGCGGCGTCGGAGAACGCCTTGCACCGGCCGTCGGGGGCGAGGCCGCGCTGCTTGCTGAAGGCGACGAAGGGGGCGGGGGTCGACATGATCATCACGCCGCCGGCCAGTGCGAGGGTGCATTCGTCCTGGCGCAGGGCCTGGGCGGCGAGGTGCAGGGCGACCAGGGACGACGAGCAGGCCGTGTCGACGGTGAACGACGGCCCTTCGAGGCCGAGGGTGTAGGAGATGCGGCCGGAGATGACCGAGGCGGCGCGGGCGGTGGCCATGTACGCCTCGACGGCTTCGGGTACGCCTTCGGGGAAGTCGCCGTAGTCCTGGATACCGGAACCCATGTAGACGCCGACCCGGCCGCCGCGCAGGGTTTCCGGGTCGATGCCGGCCCGCTCGAAGGCCTCCCAGGCGACTTCCAGGCTGAGGCGCTGCTGCGGGTCGGTGGCTTCCGCCTCCATGGGGCTGAGGCCGAAGAACCCGGCGTCGAAGTCGCCTGCGCCCTGGACGAATCCGCCCTGGTGGACGTAGCTGGTGCCGGGTTGTGAGGCGTCCTGGCCCATGAGCTGGTCGAGGTCCCAGCCGCGGTCGGTCGGCATGCCGGACACGGCGTCACGGCCTTCGGCGACGAGCTGCCACAGGTCCTCGGGAGTGGTCACGCCGCCGGGGAAGCGGCAGCCCATGGCCACGATGGCGATGGGCTCCTGCGCCTGCGCCTCGGCGTCGTGGAGACGCCGCCGGGTCCGCTGGAGGTCGGCGGTGACCTTCTTCAGGTAGTCGAGGATCTTCTCGTCGTTGGCCATATCGGTCTCACCGAGTCCTTTGGGTCAGATGCCGGCAGCGTGCCCGTGTCAGGCGAGGCCGAGTTCTTGGTCGATAAAGGCGAGGACGTCGTCGGCGGACGCCTCGTCGAGGGAGTCCCCGACATCGACGACGGCGGCCGATGCGCCGCTCTGCTGGGCGGTCAGCTTGTCGAGGAGTGTCTGGAGCCGGGAGGTGATGCGGCTGCTGCGGATCTCCTCGATGTCCAGTGCGCCGACGAGTTCCTCGAACCGGTCGACCTCCGCGAGCAGGGGCACACCGGTGTCGTCGCCGTCCGGGAAGAGCCGGGTGTGGAGGTGGTCGGCGAGTGCGGTGGGGGTCGCGTAGTCGAAGACCAGCGTCGCCGGCAGGGCGGTGCCGGTGGCGGCGGTCAGTGCCTGGCGGAGCTCGACGGCCGCCACGGAGTCGAAGCCGAGGTCCTCGAAGGCGCGTTGGGGGTCGAGCTCGGACGGTGACTCGTAGCCGAGGAGGGCGGCGACGCGGGTGCGTACGAGGTCGAGCAGGGCCCGGCCGCGCTCGGCGTCGGTGAGGCCGGCGAGCCGTTCCATCAGCGCCGAGGCGTCGGGAGTCGTGGCGCCGGTGCCTGCGGACAGGACCTCCTGCACCTCGGGCAGGGCGTCGAGGAGCGGGCGGGGACGGGCGAGGGTGTAGGTGGGGGCGAAGCGTGACCAGTCGAACTCGGCGACGACCAGGTGGCTCTCGTCGTGTTCGAGTGTCTGGCGCAGGGCGCCGACGGCGAGGTCGGGGTGCATCGCGGGGGCGCCGATGCGGTCCATCACGGCGCTGAGTTCGGCGTCGACCATGCCGCCCTGCCAGGAGCTCCAGGCCACGGAGGTGGCGGTGAGTCCGCGGGCGCGGCGCCGGTGGGCGAGGGCGTCGAGGTGGGCGTTGGCGGCGGCGTAGGCGGTCTGTCCGGCACTGCCCCATACGGCGGCGCCGGAGGAGAAGAGGACGAAGGCGTCGAGGGGGTGGTCACCGAGCAGGGCGTCGAGGTGCAGGGCGCCGGTGACCTTGGCGTGGCCGACGGCGGCGAACTCCTCGGTGGTGAGCTCGGGGAGCGGTGCCAGGCGTTGGCCGGCCCCGGCGGCGTGCACGACGGTGGTCAGGGGCAGTTCGGCGGGTACGGCGTCGAGTATCGCGGCCAGCGCGGCGCGGTCGGTGACGTCGCAGGCGGCGAGGGTCACGCGGGTGCCCGCCTTCTCCAGTTCGGCCGCCAGATCGCGGGCGCCCTGGGCGGTGTCGCCGTGGCGGCTGAGAAGCAGGAGGTGTTCGATGCCGTCGGCGGCGAGCATGCGGGCCACGTGGGCGCCGAGGCCGCCGGTGCCGCCGGTGATGAGGGCGGTGCCGCGGGGGGTGCGGGGGTGGCGCGGGGCGCGGTCCCCGAGGGGTGCGCGGACCAGGCGTCGCGCGAGGACGGCGCCGCCCCGCACGGCGACCGCGTCCTCCCCGGACGCACCGGTCAGGACTTCGCAGAGCCGCCGCACCGCGGTGGGGTCGAGGTCCGCGGGGAGGTCGACGGTGCCGCCCCACGTGTCGGGGTGGTCGAGGGCGAGTCCGCCGCCGAGGCCCCAGAGCGCGCCCTGGGCCGGGGCGGTCAGCTCGGCCGGGGCGGTGGTGGCCACGGCGCCCTGGGTGGCGCACCAGAGGCGGGTGGCGAGACCGGTGTCGGCCAGGGCCTGGGCGAGGGTGACCGTGGCGGTCAGGCCCCGGGAGAGGTGCGGGTGGGCGGGGTCGGGGCGGTCGTCGAGGGCGAGCAGGGAGAGGATCCCGGCAGCCTGGTGGCCGGCGAGGAGCGGGGCGAGGCCGGCGCGGTCCTGTGCCGGGCCGACCTCGACGACCTGGGGGGTGGCTCCGTGGTCGGTGAGGCCGGTGAGGATCGCGTCGATCCGTGCGTCGCCGGTCGTGCCTTCCGCGACGGCGACGAGCCAGGGGGCGTCGAGAGCGGCGGGGGTGGGCGTGGGGGCGGCCGGTTGCCAGACGACCCGGTAGCGCAGGTTGTCGAGGGCGGCGCGCTCCTGGTGGAGGCGGCGCCAGCGCGCCAGGGCCGGCAGTACCGCGCCGAGGGCGCTCTCGGGGACGGCCAGCCGGTCGGCGAGCGCGGGGGCGTCCTGCTGCTCCACCGCTGCCCAGAAGTCCGCTCCGGCCGGGTCCGCGGCGGAGCCGGTGGCCGGCGGTGCGTATGCGTCGGCGCGTTCGGCCCAGTAACTGCGGTGCTGGAAGGCGTAGGTGGGCAGGGGGACCGGGCGGGCGCCCCGGTCCGCGAAGAAGGCGCTCCAGTCGACCGCGGTGCCGCGCGCGTGGGCGTGGGCGACGGCGGTGAGCAGGGTCCGTTCCTCGTCGCGTGCGCGTCGCAGGGTGGGCGTGCACACCACGTCGGGGGCGTCCGTGAGGCAGTCGGTGGCCATGGGTGTGAGGGCGGCGTCGGGCCCGATCTCGATGAAGACACGGGCGCCTTCGGCGTACAGGGCCCGGACTCCGTCGTGGAAGCGGACGGCTTCGCGGACGTGGCGGACCCAGTACCCGGGAGTGGTCAGATCGCCCGGGTCGGCGAGCCGGCCGGTCACGTTCGAGACGAGGGGAAGCCTCGGTTCCCGGTAGGTCAACTTCCCCGCGACCGCGCGGAATTCGGCGAGCATGGGGTCCATCAGCGGGGAGTGGAACGCGTGCGACACGGCCAGCCGCTTCGTCCTGCGCCCCAGCCCGGCGAAGTGATCCGCGACCCGGAACACCCCCTCCTCCGCACCCGACACCACCACCGACGACGGACCGTTCACCGCCGCGATCCCCACACGCACACCCGCACCCGCACCCACACCCACACCCTCGCCCTCGCCCTCGCCCTCGCCCTCGCCCTCGCCCAGCAACGCCGCGACCTCCACCTCCGACGCCGCCACCGCCACCATCACCCCACCCACCGGCAACGCCTGCATCAACCGACCACGCGCCACCACCAACTCCGCCGCATCCCCCAACGACAACACCCCCACCACATGCGCGGCCACGATCTCCCCGATCGAATGACCCGCCACCACATCAGCCCGCACCCCCCACGACTCCACCAACCGGAACAACGCCGTCTCCACCGCGAACAACCCCGCCTGAGCGAACATCGTCCCGTTCAACACACCCGCATCCGCATCCGCACCCACACCTGTATGTGCGTCCGCACCCCACACCACCTCACGCAACGAACAACCCAACCGCGGGTCCAACTCCGCCAGCACCGCGTCAAAAGCCTCCGCAAACACCGGAAAAGCCTCATACAACCCACGCCCCATACCCAACCGCTGCGCACCCTGACCCGTGAACAGGAACGCCGTCAGGCCGACGGGTTCGGCGCAGGAGCGCACCGGGCGGTTCGTCTCGTCGTCGTCGGCTGCGAGGGCGGTGAGGCCCTGGACGAGTTCATCGCGTCCGGCGGCCAGGAGGACGGCTCGATGGTCGAGGGCGGCGCGGGTCGTGGCGAGGGAGTATCCGAGGTCCCGTACGGAAGTCCCCTGTTGTTCGGGGGTGTTCAGGTGGTCGAGCAGACGGATGGCCTGGTCGCGCAGGGCGTCGGGGGTCCTGGCGGAGAGCGGCAACAAAGTCAGCTGCGAGGTCGTGGCGCCGGACGCTGCGGGTGCGGTGGACGCCGTGGAGGCAGCAGATGCGGTGGACGCCGTGGAGGCAGGGTCCTGTGTGGACGCAGCACCCGCCGTGGAAGCGGAGCCCGCCACGGAGCCGGTGTCGACCGTGGAGCCGGTCTCGTCCGGGGCGACGGTCTCGGCCGTGGCGACGGGCGCTTCCTCAAGGATGACGTGGGCGTTGGTGCCGCTGAGCCCGAACGCGGAGACGGCCGCTCGACGCGGCCGGTCGCGGTCGGGCCAAGGCAGGGGCTCGGTCAGCAGCGCGATGTTTCCGGTCGACCAGTCGACGGCGGGGGTGGGCTCGTCCACGTGCAGGGTGCGGGGCAGCAGGCCGTGCCGCATGGCCTGCACCATCTTGATGACGCCGCCGACGCCCGCGGCCGCCTGGGCGTGCCCGATGTTCGACTTGACCGACCCCAGGTACAGCGGCTGGTCGGCCGGCCGGTCCTGGCCGTAGGTGGCGAGCAGGGCCTGCGCCTCGATCGGGTCGCCGAGGGTGGTGCCGGTGCCGTGTGCCTCGACGGCGTCGACCTGGTCGGCGGTGAGCTGGGCCGCGGCGAGTGCCTGGCGGATCAGCCGTTGCTGGGCAGGGCCATTGGGAGCGGTGAGGCCGTTGGACGCGCCGTCGGAATTGACGGCACACCCCCGGACGACCGCGAGAACGGGGTGTCCGTTGCGCCGGGCGTCGGCAAGGCGTTCGACGACGAGCATGCCGACGCCTTCGCCCCACCCGGTGCCGTCGGCAGCGGCGGCGAAGGACTTGCACCGGCCGTCGGGGGCGAGGCCGCGTTCCTGGCTGAAGCCGACGAAGGAGGTGGGGGTGGCCATGACCGTCACCCCACCGACCAGGGCGAGGGTGCATTCGCCCGAACGCAGCGACTTCACCGCCCAGTCGAGGGCCACCAGGGACGAGGAGCATGCCGTGTCGACGGTGACGGCCGGGCCCTGCAGGCCGAGGGTGTAGGAGATGCGTCCGGAGGCGACGCTGGCCAGGCCGCCGGTACCGCCGTCCGTGGCGTAGTCGTGGTAGACGACGCCGGCGAACACACCGGTGAGGCTGCCCTTGAGCGCGAGCGGATCCACACCCGCGTGTTCCAGCGCCTCCCACGACGTCTCCAGCAGGAGCCGCTGCTGGGGGTCGGTCTCGCGGGCGTCCTTGGGGCTGATCTTGAAGAAGTCGGCGTCGAACCGGTCGGCGTCGTGGAGGAATCCGCCTTCGCGGGCATACGTCCGTCCTGGCGTGGCGGGTTCGGGGTCGTAGAGCCCGTCCACGTCCCATCCGCGGTTCACGGGAAAGGTCGTGATGCCGTCCCGGCCCTCGGACACGAGATCCCACAGCTCGTCGGCCGAGGTCACTCCGCCGGGGTAGCGGCAGCTCATGCCGATGATCGCGATGGGCTCGTGCTCCTTGGCCTCGGCCTCGCGCAGGCGTCGCTTCACCTGCCGCAGGTCGGCGGTGGCGCGCTGGAGGTAGTCCCGAAGCTTGTCCTGGGTTGCCATCTGTATCTCTACCAATCTCGGGGCGTGCGTCAGCCGTGGGCCTGGCGGAGCTAGAGGAGTCCGATCTCCTGGTCCAGCACCTCGAACAGCTCGTCGTCGGTGACCGAGTCGAGGTCGTCGTCCGCCTCGGGCCGTGTCGTGTCGTCACCGTGGGCGTCCTGCCAGCGGCGCAGCAGCGCTTCCAGACGAGAGGTGATCTTCAGCCGCTCCCCCGCGTCCGGGGCGGCGGCGATGAGGGTCGCGTCGAGCTGGTCGAACATGCCCATCAGGGCCTTGGCTCCGTCGTCGTCGGATCCGTCCGCGAGGAGCGCGGTGAGGTGGGTGGCGACCGCCCGGGAGTCCGGGTGGTCGAAGACGAGGCTCGCGGGGAGGGAGAGGCCGGTGGCACTGCCGAGCCGGCGGCGGAGTTCGACGGCGGCCAGCGAGTCGAATCCCAGGTCCTGGAAGGCCCGGTCGGCTCCGACGGCTTCCGGCGTCGGGTGCCCGAGCAGGGTGGCGACGTGGGAGCGGACCACCTCCAACAGGATGCGTCGGCGTTCGTCCTCGCCACGCCCGGAGAGGCGTCGGCGCAGTGCGGCAGCGGTGTCGGTGCCGCCACGGGCGTCGGTGCGTCCGGGGATCCGTACGACGGTGGTGAGCACCGGCGGCACCTGCTCGGCCTGGCGGCGCAGGACGCCCTGGTCCAGGTGGAGCGCGAACAGGACGGCCTCGCCGGTACGCAGCGCGGCGTCCAGGAGGAGCATGTTCCGGTCGTCGGGCAGGGGCGGCAGTCCCAGGCCGGCCATCCGCCGCCCCTGTTCACCTTCGGTGTCGGCGGATCCCGTCGCCGGGCCGAGGGCGAGGGTGGTGGCGGGGAGTCCGAGGGTGTGGCGGTGGTGGGCGAGGGCGTCCAGGAAGGTGTGCGCTGCGGCGGTGGGGGCCGCTCCGGCTCCGTGGATCAGGCCCTGGGACGAGGAGAGGAGCACGAAGGCCGACAGGCCGAGGTCCGCGGTGAGTTCGTGGAGGTTCCAGGCGGCGTCCGCGTGGCGCAGGGCCCGGTCGAGCAGGTCCGGAGTCCGCTCGCCGATCAGGGCGTTCGTCTCGGTGCCACTGCCCGTGTGGACGACGGCGGTGAGCGGCTGGTCGGCAGGGAGGGTGTGGAGCAGTGCGGCAAGGGCCTCCCGGTCGGCGGGGTCGCAGTCGCTGAGGATGAGGTCGACACCGCGTTCCGCGGCGAGGAGTTCGATGCCGGTGGCGCTGCTCCCGCTGTCGTCGGAGGAGGCGTCCGTGAGGCTGCGCCCGCTGTCGTCGGCGAAGGCGGCGGCGGAGGAGGCGGCGGCGGAGTCAGCGACACCGGAGCCCGGGGCGGACGGTTCGGTGGGGCACGGGGCCCCGGTCACCAGGAGTCGGGTGACGCCGTGTGCGGTGATGAGGTGGCGGGCCGTCACGGCGCCCGCGCCGCTCGCTCCCCCGGTGACCAGCACCGTTCCCTTCACCGGCATCGCGAAGTCGCCGGTGCGCGGCACGACCGTGGCGAGTCCGGGAACCAGGACTGTGCCACCTCGGATGGCGAGTTCTTCGGAGCCTGAGGTCAAAGCGTCCGGCAGCGTCGTCGCGGAGGCCTCGGACCCGTCCAGGTCCGCGAGGACGATCCGTCCGGGATGTTCGCTCTGCGCAGCCCTGACCAGGCCCCACAGGGGTGCCTGGCGGACATCGACCGCATCGGTGCCGGTCGCGACGGCGTCGCGCGTGACGACGACCAGCTTCGCGCCGTCGATGGGTTCGTGGTCGAGGAACTCCCTTATCAAGGACAGTACTTGGCCGGTTTGTGTACGGATCGAGGTAGGTACGTCGTCGTCCGGCGCGGCCGGGACCGGGACCGGGACCGGGACCGGGACCGGGACCGGGACCGGGACCGGGACCGGGACCGGGACCGGGACCGGCAGCAGGACGAAACCGGGTGCGGAGCCAGCAGCGGGCTCGCGAGGGTCGTGGAGGGGGTAGGGGTGGCCGGTGCGCGGGTCGTCGAGGGGCCCGGCGGCGGCGAGTACCGCGGTCGTGGCGCCGAGGGCGGCGATGTCGACGGGCGCCGGAGTCCACTCCAGCCGGTACAGCGAGCCTCGGGGCCCACCGTCGGCCAGGGCGTCCGGGGCGACGGGCCGCCAACTGGTGGCCTCGACGGAGAGCACGGGGCTGCCGTGTTCGTCGGCCAGGTGGAAGGACGGGCCGGTTGTGTCGGCCGGCCGGACGACACGGATGCGCAGTGCCGTGGCACCGGTGCGGTGGGCGTGGAGGCCGGTCCACGTGGCCGGTGTCAGGGGCCCGTCGGCAGGCTCCGCCGCTGCGACGCCCTCCGTGGTGCCGTCGGGCGGGGTGCCGAACCGGGCCAACTGGACGGCGGCGTCGAGCAGGGCGGGATGCAGGACGCTTCCGTCGCGGACGGCCTCGTCGTCGAGTGCGGCCTCGGCGAACAGTTCGTCACCGCGCCGCCAGACGGCCCGGAGCGTGCGGAAGGCGGGCCCGTACCCGTGGCCGAGCGCGAGCAGCCGGTCGTAGGCGTCATCGGGGTCCACCGGGGTGGCGCCGGGCGGCGGCCAGGCCGCGAGGTCGTATCCGTCCGGTTCGGCGGCGGGCGGTGCGAGGACGCCCTCGGCGTGGCGGATCCACGGTGCGGCGTCGCCGGTGTCCGGGGATCCGTCGGAGTCGGCGGGTCGGGTGTGGATGGCGACGGTGCGGCGGCCGTCCTCCGCGGGAGGGCCGACGGAGACCCGCAGCGCGACGCTTCCGTCCGAGGGCAGGGGCAGCTGCGCCACCACCTGGAACCGGTCCAGGCGCGGGCAGCCGGTCTCCATGCCCGCCCGCAACGCCAGGTCGACGAAGGCGGAGGCGGGCAGGGCCACGGTGCCCAGCAGATCGTGGTCGTCGAGCCAGGGCAGGGCGGACCGTTCCAGCCGACCGGTGAGCAGGGCGCCGCCGGTGTCCGGGAGGGTCACGAGCGCGCTCAGCAGCGGGTGGTCCACATCGCCGAGCCCGGCAGCGGCCAGACCGGCGCCGGTGCGCTCGGGAAGGGCCCAGAACGCCTCCCGGCGGAAGGCGTAGGTCGGCAGGTCGATCCGGTGCGCGCCGCTGTCGGCGAAGAACTTCGCCCAGTCGACCGGCACATGACGGGAGTGGGCGAGGGCGACGGCCCGGACGAGTTCGCGTGCCTCGTCGCGGTCGCGGCGTGCGAGCGGCAGGAAGGCGCCGGCCGCCGTGTCGGGGAGGCAGGCAGGGCCGAGCGCGGAGAGGACGGCGTCGGGGCCGACTTCGAGGTAGGTGGTGACGCCCGCCTCGTCGAGCGCCCGTATCCCGTCGGCGAACCGGACGGATTCGCGGACGTGCCGGACCCAGTGGGCGGGGTCGGCGAGTTCAGCGGCCGTGAGGGTCCGTCCGGTCAGGGTGGAGACGATCGGTATCGAGGGTTCGGCGACCTCGATCCCGGCGGCCACCCGGGCGAACTCGGCCAGCATCGGATCCATGAGGGGTGAGTGGAAGGCGTGCGACACCCGCAGGCGCTTCGCGGTACGGCCGAGCGCGGCGAAGTGGTCCGCGACGGCCTGTACGGCGTCGGCCGTCCCCGACACGACAACGGATTCGGGCCCGTTGACCGCGGCGACGGCCACCTCCGCGGTGAGCAGCGGGATCACCTCGTCCTCACTCGCCCGCAGCGCCGCCATCGCACCGCCTTCAGGCAGTGCCTGCATCAGGAGGCCGCGCGCGGCGACCAGCCGAGCGGCGTCCGCGAGCGCAAGCGCGCCCGATACGTGCGCCGCGACCAGTTCCCCGACGGAGTGGCCGGCGAGCAGGTCGGGGTGGATGCCCCAGGACTCCAGGAGCCGGAACAGCGCGACCTCGAAGGCGAACAGTCCGGCCTGGGTGTAGGCGGTGCGGTTCAGGGCGGCTTCGTCGCTCCGCACGATGTCGGCGAGCGGCCGGTCCAGGTGGCGGTCGAGCGCGGTCACGGCGTCGTCGAAGGCCCGGGCGAAGACGGGGTGGGCGCGGTGGAGTCGTCCGCCCATCCCGGCCCGCTGCGCGCCCTGTCCGGAGAAGAGGAACGCGGTGAGTCCGCCGGGCCTGCGGGTTTCGCCGTCGCCGGTGCGGACCGTGTCGGGGGTGGAGCCGCCGTCTGCCAGGACCGCAAGGTCGCGGAGCGCCTGGGCCCGGTCGCTGACGACCAGGGCGGCGCGCTGTTCCAGGGCGGTACGGGAGGTCGCCAGCGCGTAGGCGATGTCCAGGGCGCGCGCGTCGGGCCGGGCGTCGAGATGGCTCAGCAGGCGGGCTGCCTGCCGGGCGATGCCTTCCGGGTCGCGGGCCGACAGGAGCCAGGGCACTGGGGTGGTGTCGGGCTCCGGCACGTCGATCGTGGTGGCGGACGACGTGCCGGTGGCGTCGGAGACCAGCAGGGAGCCCTCGGCGACGTCGGACGTGAGACCGAAGCCGTCCGTGACGTCGGAGACCAGCAGGGAGCCCTCGGCGACGTCGGACGTGAGACCGGAGCCGTCCGTGACGTCTGGGTTCAGCAGGGAGCCCTCGGCTACGTCTGCGGTCAGCAGGGGGCCCTCAGCGATGTCTGGGTTCAGCAGGGGGCCGTCGGTGGCGTCGTGTGTCACCGACGGCGCCTCGATGATCACGTGGGCGTTGGTGCCACTGATACCGAACGACGACACCCCGGCCCGGCGCGGCCGGTCGAGCTCGGGCCAGGGCTGGGCGCGGGTCAGCAGGGCGACCTCTCCCGCTTCCCAATCGACCTGGGGTGATGGTGCGTCGAGGTGCAGCGACCTGGGCAGGATGCCGTGCCGCATCGCCTCGACCATCTTGATCACACCGGCGATGCCGGCGGCGGCCTGGGCGTGGCCGATGTTCGACTTGATCGATCCGAGGTGGAGCGGCCTGCCCGCAACGCGCTCCTGTCCGTAGGTGGCCAGCAGCGCCTGTGCCTCGATGGGGTCGCCGAGGGTGGTGCCGGTGCCGTGCGCCTCGACGGCATCGACATCGGCGGTGGTGAGGCCGGCGTTCGTGAGTGCCTGCCGGATGACGCGCTGCTGGGAGGGGCCGTTGGGGGCCATGAGTCCGTTGCTCGCGCCATCCTGGTTGACGGCGCTGCCGCGCAGGACGGCGAGGACGGGATGCCCGTGGCGCCGGGCGTCCGACAGCCTCTCCACGACGAGCATTCCGGCGCCTTCGGACCAGGCGGCACCGTCGGCGGCGGCGGCGAACGAGCGGCACCGGCCGTCGCGGGAGAGCCCGCGCTGCCGTGCGAATTCGATGAAGGTCTCCGGCGTGGACATCACGGTCACGCCGCCGACGAGCGCGAGCCCGCACTCACCGGACCGCACGGCCTGGGCCGCCAGGTGCAGGGCCACCAGGGACGACGAACACGCGGTGTCCACGGCCAGCGAGGGCCCTTCGAGCCCGAAGGTGTACGAGACGCGGCCGGGGCCCAGGGAGCCGGCGGCGCTGTTGCCCGCGTAGTCGTGGTACATCGTCCCGGTGAAGACCCCGGTCGCGGTGCCCCTGAGTGACAGCGGGTCGATCGCCGCCCGTTCCAGCGCCTCCCAGGCCACCTCCAGCAGCAGGCGGTGCTGCGGGTCGGTCGTCAGCGCGTCATGGGGGCTGATGCCGAAGAAGCCGGGGTCGAACTCCGCCGCGTCGTGAAGGAATCCGCCGTGCCGTACGTAGCAGGTGCCGGCCCGGGCCGATTCGGGGTCGTACAGGCCCTCCAGGTCCCAGCCCCGGTTCCGGGGGAACTCCGTGATGGCGTCGACTTCGTCGTGGACGAGCTGCCACAGGTCCTCGGGGGTGCGGACGCCTCCGGGGAAGCGGCAGGCCATCGAGACGATGACGACCGGGTCGTCCTCGCCGGGCACCGCGGCCGTGCTCCCGGGTACGGCGGTGGCCGTGGCCCGCTCGCCCACGAGCAGGGTGTCCAGGTGGTCAGCCACCGCGCGGGCGTTGGGGTGGTCGAAGACGAGGGTGGACGGCAGGCGGATTCCGGTGACGGAGGTCAGCTGGTTGCGCAGCTCCATCGCGGTCAGGGAGTCGAACCCGATCTCGGTGAAGGCGCGGTCGGGTTCGATGTCCCCGGCCGATCCGTGTCCGAGTACGGACGCGACCTGGGCCCGCACCAGGTCGAGGAGGGTGCGCAGGCGTTCCTTCGGGGCCAGGGCGGCCAGAGCGGCCTGGGCCTGCGGGATCGCCGTCGCCGCGTCGGCCGAGGCGCGGGGCCTGCGGCGTACGAGGCCGGAGAAGAGCGGCGGAAGCGGATCCGCTGCGCGCAGCGCCTTGAGGTCGAGGCGGACGGGCAGCAGATGCGGTGCCTCGTTCAGGGGTACGGCGGCGTCGAGCAGGGCCAGTCCCTGGGCGACGCTGAGGGGTTCGACGCCGGACCGGCTCATGCGGCGCAGATCCGTGTCGTCGAGACCGCTCGCCATGCCGTCCTCGTCGGCCCACAGACCCCAGGCGAGCGACTGTGCGGGGAGATCCTGTGCGCTGCGCAGGACGGCGAGTGCGTCCAGGAAGGCGTTGCCGGCGGCGTAGTTGGCCTGGCCGGCGTTGCCGAGCACCCCGGCGACGGACGAGAAGAGCACGAAGGCGGTGAGGTCGAGGTGCGCGGTCAACGTGTGAAGGTTCCACGCCGCGTCGACCTTCGGGCGCAGGACGTCGGTCAGGCGACCGGGGGTGAGCGAGCCGATGGTGGCGTCGTCCAGTACGCCCGCGCAGTGGACGACGGCGGTCGGCGGGTGCAGGGCCAGCAGGGCGCGTGCGGCGTCGCGGTCGGCGAGGTCACAGGCCACGACGGTGACCTCGGCGCCGAGACCGGCCAGCTCCGCGCGCAGATCGGCGGCGCCCGGTGAGTCCGGTCCCCGACGGCTGGTCAGCACCAGCCGCCGGACGCCGTGGACGGTGACGAGGTGGCGGGCGACGAGCGCCCCGAGTGTCCCCGTACCGCCGGAGAGCAGCACCGTCGCGTCCGCACCGCCGAAGCGGGCCGTTGGCTGCGCGTCGGTGCCGCCCGGACGCCCACCTACTTCGGTGGCCTGGTCAGCAGCAGCGTCGGGAGCATGGTCGGGGGCGTCGTCGGCCGGCTCCACGGTGTCAGAGGTTGTGCGTACGCGGATCAGTCGGGGAACCCGTACCGCACCCTGTCGGACAGCTGCCTCGGGCTCGTCGGAGGCCAGGAGGGTGGCGATGTCCAGGGTGCCGTCCGTGTCGGCGAGCAGGATCCGGTCCGGGTTCTCTGCCTGCGCGGACCGCACGAGGCCCGCGACGGCCGCCGCGGCCGGATGCGTCACCGTCTCGCCGGGCAGGGCGACGGCGCCACGGGTCACGACGAGCAGCCGGCTGGTCGCGAACCGGTCGTCCGCCAGCCACTGCTGTACGACTCCGAGCGCGCGGCCGGTCATGGTGTGGGCGTCGGACACCACGTCAGCGGCGGGGGGCGGGCACTCCCACACCAGAACCGCGGCGTCCGTTCCGGCGGCGCCGTCGCGATCCTCCCAGTCCACGGTGGTGGGGGCGGGAACAACGGTCGTGGTGGGCAGTGGGGCCCACTCCACGGAGTACAGAGCGCCCCGCTGTCCCTCGGCTGCGTGTTCGACCGCGACGGGGCGGGTGACGAGGGAGTCCACGGAGAAGACCGGTTGCCCTGTCCGGTCCGCGCCGGTGACGGTGATGCTGTCGGTGCCGGACGGTGCGATCCTCACCCGGAGCCGTGCCGCCCCGGAAGCGTGCAGACGGACTCCCTTCCAGGCGAAGGGGAGCAGCGCTGTCCCCGGGTCGGCTTCGGTGCTGCCGGGTGCGTCGCCGTCGCCGATCAGGGAGGCGTGCAGCGCGGCATCCAGCAACGCGGGGTGCAGGCCGTAGCGTTCGGCCTCCGTGCCCGACGCTTCGGGCAGGGCCACCTCGGCGAAGGTTTCGTCGCCCCGGCGCCAGGCTGCCGTGAGTCCTTGGAAGACGGGCCCATAGCCGTAGCCCTGGGCGATGAGCCGGTCGTAGACGCCGTCCAGCTCCAGCGCGGTGGCGGCCTCCGGAGGCCAGACCGTGGCGTCGAAGGACGGCGCGGTCGCATCGGGGACCAGGAGACCTTCGGCGTGCAGGGTCCAGGGGCTGTCGGCTGCGTCGTCGTCCTCGTCGCGGGAGTACACGGCGACGCTTCTGGCACCGGCCGCGTCGTCCAGTCCCATGCGTACGCGCACCTGGACGCCCCCGCGGGACGGCAGCACCAGGGGTGCCTGCAGGGTGAGTTCGTCGAGCACGTCGCAACCGACCTGGGCGCCGGCACAGAGCACCAGCTCGACCAGGCCCGTGCCCGGGAAGAAGATCGAGCTTCCCATGCGGTGGTCGGCGAGCCACGGCTGTGTGTCGACGGAAAGCCGGCCGGTGAGCATCAGGCCGCCGTCCGCTCCGGGAAGTGCCACCGCAGCGCCGAGCAGTGGGTGATCGGCATCGGACAGGCCCAGCGACCCGTGGTCGGCGACACCCAGCTCGGCAGTCATCCAGTACCGGTCGCGCTGGAAGGCGTAGGTCGGCAGGTCGACCCGGCGGGCACCCGAACCCTCGAAGAACCGCGCCCAGTCCACCGACACCCCCGCCACATGCAGCCGGCCCAGCGCGCTGACAGCCGTGGACGCCTCAGGGCGGTTCTTGCGCAGGAACGGAACGAACACCGCGGACTCCGAGACCACCGACTGCTGCGCCATCCCACTCAGCACACC
>NZ_JBHVRW010000051.1:0-22595 GCF_042885475.1 Streptomyces sp. NPDC058051 | reverse complement strand
GCGCGGGGAGGGAGTGTCCCTCCCCGCGCCACCCGGGCCCGTCCGTGTCCGACGTGTCCGGCCGCCGGCGGTCCGTACGCCTCAGGCGGCCCGCCGCGTGACCGCCCACGACGCCGCCGCCACACTCCCGGCCATGGCGAAGACGGCGGGCCAGGCGCCGACCTTCTTGGCCAGCGGGTGCGAACCGGCGAACGCGGCGACGTACGCGGTGGTCAGCCCGACGGCCGCACGCGGCCCGGCCTGCCGGTTCCACTGGTACGCGGCGACACTGCCCGCTGCGGCGAGGGCGACCCCGCCCAGCGGTCGCTTCCTGGTCCACCGCGCGACGGCGTAACCGCCGACCAGCCCGCTCGCCGCCACCGCCGCTGCCGGAACCTTCGCCATCGCAGCCACCTTCGCCTTCTTGTCGGTGCCATCCGGCACGCGCGCGTCGTCCGGCATGTCTGTGTCGTCCGGCACGTCTGTGTCGTCCGGGCCCATAGCCCGGGGCTTCGAGGCTAACGCGGCGTCGGGACTTCGCGTCGCGGAGGGGGTGCACAAGCGTTTACCCTGAGGGGTGAACGGATGTGCACCCTCGCGCGAAGCCCCGCGTGAAACCCGCACGAAGCCAACTGCACGAAGCCAGCCGCACGAAGCCAACTGCACAAAGCCAACTGCACGAAGCCAGCCGCACGAAGCCAGCCGCACGAAGCCCCTGCACCAAGCGCCCCGCCGACGAGAACCGTACGGAGAGCCATGCCCGCGGACATAACCGCCCCGACCGCCACCACGGACAAGGCTCCGCACCCCCGGTTCGCCGTCGGTGTGCTCGCCTTCTGCGGTGTGGTGGTCGCCGTCATGCAGACGATCGTCGTACCGCTGCTCCCGCACATTCCCGCGCTCACCGGCGCCACCCCGGCCGCCGCCAGCTGGCTGGTCACCGTCACCCTGCTGACCGGTGCCGTCTTCACACCCGTTCTGGGCCGGGTCGGTGACATGTACGGCAAGCGGCGGGTGCTCGTCGCCTCGCTCGTGGTGCTGGTGGTGGGCTCGGTCCTGTGCGCGGTCAGCTCCCACATCGGAGTGCTGATCACCGGCCGCGCTCTTCAGGGCGCGGCGCTCGCCGTCGTGCCGCTGGGCATCAGCATCCTGCGCGACGAGCTCCCGCCCGCGCGGGTGCTGTCCGCCGTGGCGCTGATGAGTTCGACGCTCGGCATCGGCGCGGCGGTCGGGCTGCCGGTCGCGGCACTGGTCGTGGAGAACTTTGACTGGCACACGATGTTCTGGGTCTCGGGAGTGATCGGCGTCATCGACATCGTGCTGGTGCTGCGGTGCGTACCGGAATCCCCGATCCGCACCCGCGGCCGTTTCGACGCCGTCGGCGCGCTGGGTCTGTCCGGGGCCCTGGTCTGTCTGCTGCTCGCGGTCACCCAGGGCGCCGACTGGGGCTGGACATCGACCCGTACCCTCGGCCTGCTGGCGACCGCCGTGGTCGTGGCGCTGGTCTGGGGCGCGTACGAACTCCGTGTCGTGTCCCCCATGGTCGATCTGCGGGTCTCGGCCCGCCCGGCCGTGCTGCTCACCAACGTCGCAGCCCTGCTGATCGGCTTCGCCTTCTATGCGAACTCCCTGGTCACCGCGCAGATGGTGCAGGAGCCGAAGGCCACGGGCTACGGGCTCGGCGCCTCGCTCGTCGTCAGCGGGCTGTGCCTGCTGCCGGGCGGCGTGATGATGGTGGTGCTCTCGCCGGTCTCGGCCCGGATCTCCGCGAAGCACGGTCCGAAGGTCAGCCTCGCGCTGGCCGCGGGCGTGATCGCGGCCGGATACGGGGTGCGGTACTTCACCAGCCACAGCCTGTGGATGATCATCGCCGGTGCGACCGTCGTCGCCTCCGGCACGGCCATCGCGTACTCGGCGCTGCCCGCGCTGGTCATGCGGGGCGTCCCGGCCGGCGAGACGGGCGCGGCCAACGGCCTCAACACCCTGATGCGCTCGATCGGGCAGGCCTTCTGCAGCGCGACGGTGGCCGCGGTCCTCGCCAACCTCACGTTCCTGGTGGGGGGCCGGACCGCCCCGACCCTCCACGCCTACCAGGTCGTCTTCCTGATCGCGGCGGGCGCGGCGCTCGCGGCGCTGCTGGTCACGCTGTGCCTGCCGGGCAGCCGGACGCCTGTGGTGGGTACGGTCGAAGAGAGCCGCACCGTCCCGGACGACCGGAAGGACGGTGTGCGGACGACGCCGATCCAGGAGAGCACATGACCAGCCGCCAGGCCACCGCGTCGGCCCCTGCCCCGGATCCGGCCACCGCCGCCGCCGACCCGGGCACGGGCCGCGACGCCATCCTCCGCGCCGCCCGCCGGGCGTTCACCCGGCGCCCGTACGCCGAGGTGACCATCAGGGGGATCGCGGCCGACGCCGGAGTCAGCCCGTCCCTGGTCGTCAAGCACTTCGGCCGCAAGGAAGAACTCTTCAACACCGTCGCCGACTTCGGCCCCGAAGCCGCCGAACTCTTCGATGCCCCGCTCGACGCGCTCGGCCGCCACATGGTGGTGACACTGGTGCGCCGCCGCCGGGAACTCCAGTCCGACCCCCTGCTGCGGGTCGTGTTCTCGCTCGGCAACCGCGACGAACGATCCCTGCTGCGCGACCGTTTCCACGAACAGGTCACCGGCTCCCTGACCGACCGCCTCACCGGACGCGAACGCGCCCTGCGCGCCGAACTGATCGCCGGCCAGCTCCTCGGACTCGGCGCCACCCTCAGCCTCCACCGCGAGGGCGCGGGCGCGGAGGCCACCCCCGAACACCTCGCGGACCTGTACGCGCCCGCGTTGCAGAGCCTGATCACGGGGTGAGGGGGCCTGCGCCGACGGTCGAGGAGGTAGGGTCTGGGCCCATCCGGACGAGGGGGGCCTCATGTCATTCCGTGCCCGCACGCGTGGCGCTGCGACGACCGGGGCCGCGGCAGCGGTTCTCGCGACGTTCCTGGCGGGGTGTTCCAGCTCCGCGACCTCGCAAGGGCCGGGTGACGACGTCCCGTATGTGGCGCCGTCCGTGAACGCGGCGGCAGCGGCCGAGGCGGCCGAGGACGCCGCCGCCGCGAAGAACGCTTCGGACGAGGCGAGCGCGGACGCCGAGGCGGCGGCAGCGGCCGAAGCCGCCCGGAACAGGCCGGAGGCCGTACGCGACGCCTTCGCGGGCCTCCAGGCCACGCTGAACGACTCCTGCACCCCGGGAACAGCGAACTGCGTCTACGTCCTGGGCCGGATCAACGACGAACTGACGCGCCTGGACACGTCGATGAGGGCGGACGCCCAGGGCCCCGCCCACTTCAAGGAACCGCTGGCCTGGATCGGCACCCTGCGGGGGACGATGAAGGACGACACCTCCGCGGAGAACCTGGAGAAGCACCGCTCCGAACTGATCGGTACCCGCGACCGCGTCAACACCTGGATGCACGGCCACCCGGAGGACTACCGCTGACAGTTGCCGTCCACGGGGGCTACGGCCGGCAGTTGCTGTCCACGGGGGCTACGGCCGGCAGTTGCTGTCCACGCGGGGCCAAGCCGACGACGCCACCCCGGCACGGGCGCGGTGTCGCTCGTACCGGGGTGGTCGGGTCACGCGGGGTGGACGGGATCAGCTGAAGACGACGGAACGGAGCTTCAGCCGACTGGAGGCGTGGCCGCCGAACGGCCGGAGGGTGAAGTAGTCGCCCTCGCAGTGGGCCCCGGTGAAGACCGTGGCGGTGGCGTCGGTGTGGTTCCACGGAGTGTGGGCCGGGTTCGACGAACCGGGGTCGGCGACCTCCGGGAGCGTGATGCACACCCTGCTCTGCGGGTCGAACAGGATGCCGATCTGCGGGGCTCCGTCGAGACCGCTGTAGGTGTAGCTGAAGTCGCCGGAGGCCGCATGGGCCGAGGACGGCACGGCCACGATGAGCGCGAGCGAGCCGAGAGCGGCGGCCAGGGTCGAGCGAAGACGCATGAAGGGCACTCCTTGTGCGGGGCTTGAGCGGGCTTGTGCGCTCAAAGATCAAAACCGGCACAAGTCTGTGTCGCTGACCTGCGATGACGGTCGGATCCGCGGGTTCATCACCCGGACGGGAGCCGCTGAATCGGTTCTGCTGACGCCAAGTGGGTCATGTACCGTGCCCGCCGGGTTGACCGCTCATGTGAATCGGTACAGCGGTCGCAGCGGTCGGTGAATCGGTCGGTGAATCGGTCTCCTGTGAACGCACGACTTCCGCACGGCGTCCGGAGTCGTGGATCACCTGCGCGGGCGGGTTGGTCCGAGGCCGGGCCGGGGGAGTCCATGACCGGGGGCGTCCATGACCGGGCGCGTTCCCCGCCGGTCGTGGGGAACGCGCCACTGACGTCACAGCCCCGCAGGGCCTCGGTCGCACGTCATTTGGTGAAGACGAAGTACTTCCAGGCGCCGTGCGTCGTCGAGTTCACGGTGTCCCCGGAACTGCTGTTGATGTACGAGGAGCGGACCCGCGCGCGGATGCCGGACTGGCCGGCGTGGCCCAGGTTGACGACCGATGTGCCGTTGGTGCCGAGCTTGAAGTACTCGGTGGCCCCGCTGCGCCACTTGCCCGCGTAGTACACCTGGAGTTCGAGCCGCTGCTTGCGGCCCTTGTAGTAGCTCATCGTCGTCGTGGAGATGACGTTGGTGTTCTTGTGGTAGTAGCGGTACGTCGTCGAGCCGATCCTGCCGGTCTTGTAGTACTTGGACAGCGCCGTCGAGACCTTCACCCTGGCGTACGCCGTGGACGTGACCGTCTTCGGGTTGTAGCGGGCGTCGCCCTTGAACACGGCGGTGACCGTGGTGTCACGGGTCATGTCGACCGTGGCCGACAGATTGCCCTTGGAGTTCACCTTGCCGGTCTTCACCAGCTTCTTCGGCTTGTCGGCACCGAACGGGTCCACCCACAGCTCGACGGTCCGGTTCTTGTACGTCGTGCCGAGGTGCGCGGTGAACGAGACGTCGGTGCCGTAGGAGTACGTCGCCTTGTTGTGGTTCAGGGTCAGTGCGGGGGTGGCGCGGGAGACGTTGACGCTGTCCGAGGCGGATGCCGGGGTGTGCGCGGCGTCACCGGCGTACGCCACCTTGTACGTGACCTTGCCGCCGGCCGGCGGGGTGTCCGTGAAGGAGAACGTGCCGCCCGCGCCGAGGGACTTGGTGCCGAGCGACTTGCCGCTCGGCGACTCCATGTCGGTGCGGGTGACGGTCAGAGGGGTTCCGGCGGGCAGGGCGAGTCCGGAGGTGAGCGAGCCCTTGACGGTGAGGGGCTTGGCGCGGGTGGCGGACGTCGGGGCGTCGGCCTTGAGCGTGGTGACGTAGGTGCGGGGCGCGTCGATCGCGTGGAACCGGGTCGAGTCGCTGTGTTCGGTGAGCACGAACAGCTTCGTGCCGTCGGCCGACCAGTTCAGGGAGTGCCCGAACCGGGGCATCCAGGTGTCCGACAGGTTGCGGATGCTGGCGGGCTGGTCGGCGCCGCCGGTGAAGACGTACGTGTCGCCGATGTTGTCGATGTCGAAGACGGTCGCCGCGACCGTGCCGTCCGGAGCGATGCTGACCATCTCCGGTTCGGAACGGACCGGGTAGGTGCGCACCTGCTCCAGATCGGACAGCCGGTACTCGGTGAGCGCCTTGTTCCCGGGCCCTGCGACGACGACCGACTGGCCGTCCGGGGTGAGGGCCGCGTCCTTGTAGAAGCCGCCCTTCTCGGCGGAGACGCGGATGACCGGAGTGCCGGAGGAGATGTCGTACACGACGATCGGGGCAGAGCTGATGGCCTCGTCGAGGGCGAGCAGTGTTCCCGGGTTGTCGGGGTCGGCGTAGAGCCTGGGCGGACTGGCCCACTGGTGGCCGGCCGCCAGATCGAGCGTCACCGTCGGTGTCTCGGCGGTCAGGTCGACCGCGCCGAGCCCGGATTCCCACTGGTTGCCGTATCCGAACCACAGCTTGCCGTCGGCCAGGGCGAGCCGGGAGGGGATGGTCTTGTCGCCGGTCGGGTACTCGGCGGTCTGGGTGAGCGTCGCCGTGTCGAAGGCGACGATCTTGTCGGCGCCGTAGAGCGCGGCGTACAGCGTGCTGGAGTCCGGACTCAGTTCGAGGTCGCGGACCTGGGGCAGGCCGGTGAGCGCGGTGACGACCTGACCGGTGGAGTCGGTGACGACGATCTGGTTGTTGTACCGGTCGCTGAAGTACAGCCGTTGGTGGACGCCGTCGACGATCGTGTCGTCCGCTTCCGAGACCGCGAGCGGCCTGGTGATGTCGGCCGAGGCCGGTGCCGCGGTGAGCACCGCCGAGCTGAAGAGGACCGCCAGTGCGGTGGCGGCCGGGAGAGTGCGCATACGCACGGTGATTTCGAACCCCCCGGAACGAGTGTGAGGCCGACGGAGTGCGGGGAACAGGCGACAGTTGATGTGTATGACCTGTGCCGCATCCGTGGCGATTGAGCGAAGAATAGGTCATGCCACTGACAACTTGATCAGGCGCCCCGCCGTCGGTGTCCGGCCGACCGCGGTGGCCGTGCGCGGACGCGGCAGCCGTGGCCGTCGGCAGCAGCCGTGGGCGGGTGCTGCCGCTACGAACGGGGGCGGCACCCCCCTCGTACCCGGCACCGAGCGAGCGCCCACCGAGTGGGCTGTGAACGTCGGCTGTGAAGGTCGGCTGTGAACGGTTCGGCGCCTTGCGGCGGTCAGCAGACGGCGTCCTAAAGTGGCGCGGTGACGACTCAGGTGATCGTGCTCAACGGCGGCTCCAGTTCAGGAAAGTCCGGGATCGCCCGGTGCTTGCAGGCGGTCCTGCCGGATCCGTGGCTGGCCTTCGGGGTGGACACACTGATCGAGGCGATGCCCGCGTCCATGCGCACATCGGACACGGGTATCGAGTTCGCTCCCGATGGCGAGGTGGTTGTCGGCCCCGCATTCCGTACGTTGGAGACGGCGTGGATCGAGGGGGTTGCCACGATGGCCCGTGCGGGAGCCAGGGTCGTCGTCGACGAGGTCTTCCTCGGTGCAGCGGACTCCCAGCAGCGATGGCGGAAGGCACTCGGTGGTGTGGAGGTGTTGTGGGTCGGGGTCCGATGCGAGAGCGCGGTCGCCGAGGCCCGCGAGATCGCGCGCGGCGACCGGGTCGCGGGCATGGCGGCGGCACAGGCGGACGTGGTCCACCAGGGCGTGCTCTACGACCTGGAGGTCGACACGACGCGGAGCGAGTCCATGGAGTGCGCGCGCATCATTGCCGACCGCGTCACGTGATGCGTTGGGTTGTGGTTGCAGCCGTGGTCGCAGCCGTGGTTGCGGTGGCGGTCGCCGTGGCAGCCCCTGTCAGGAGGCAGGCGGCCTCGACGTTGTCGGGCGTGACCTTTTCGAGGCGAAGTGACGAAGGCATGGCAGCAACGTACCGAGCGCGCCGAGAACCCACCGCGCATTACCGCGCCGACCCGGTTCGGGGCGTGCCTCGCTCCAGCGTGGTTCCGCCTTCGCCGCGCCCCCTGCATGTCTTCGTCCAAGCCCTTGCGTGCCTTCGCCCCCGTGACGACCTCCGTTACGGCTCCACAGGGGAGTCGTAACGGCCTGCGGGCCGTGACGGGGGCGGCGATTGAGCAGGTTCTTCGCAGCAGGCGTCAGTTGGCGGGTGCCTGGTAGAGGCCCCGGCCGGCGCGGTGGGCCCGGGAGGTGGCGACGAGCCGGTCGAGGGTGCTGCGCACGGTGTTGATGCTGTTGGGGGTCAGCTCACGACCCAGAGCCTTCGTGACCTCGCGGGCACGGACCGGGGTGTCGCCGAACGTGGCCAGCACCTTTACGGCCATCTCGGTCAGGCTGCCGCTGTCGTCGACGGCCGGCTCGGCGGGCGCGGCAGGCGCTGCCTTCTTCGGCGCCTTGGCCTTGGCGGAAGCGGTCGGCTTCGTGGCCTTGGCGGGCGCTGCGGCCTTGGCGGGCGCGGCGGGCTTCGTGGCCTTGGCGGGTGCGGCGGCCTTCGTGGGCGCGGCGGGCTTCGTGGCCTTGGGGGACTTGGCGGCGGCCTTCTTGGCCGGACCGCGGTCACTCTTGGGCTTGGCGGAAGCCTGCTTGCGGCCCTTGGGCGCGGTCGTCGTCCGGGCGGTGCGACGCGCGGGGGCGGCGGGTGCCTGCTCCTGCGGGGCCTCTGCCTGGACGGCGTCGGCGATGGACTCCTGCGCCTGCTGCGGAATCCTGGGAGCAGCGCTCTCCGCCTCAGCCTTGACGTTCTCCGCGTCGACGGCCTCGGCCTTGACGCTCTCGGCCGTGGCTTCGTTCGCCTCGACCTCGTCTGCGTCCGCCTTCGCCGTGTTCGCGGCAGGGGCAGCGGACAGCGTACGCAAGGCCGTCAGGGCGGTCCGCACCGACTCCAGGCGCTCGGTGACAGTGGCGAGTTCTCCTTCCAGAGCCTTCTGGTGCTCTTCCAGTCGCGGAAGTTCCGCCTGCAGCAAGGCAGTTGTCGCTTCGATGGTGCCGAGCGTGTTGGTCTCGGAGGTCATGTTGTCGCCCTTCTCTCCCGGCCGACCATGGGTGACCGATGTGTTGCAGCGTAAGGGGCGTTGTGTTGTGGCCGGAAATCGACCTTCGGCACGTACGGCCGGGAGCCACCTTCAGTACTGGCTGTCAGTCTCCTGAAACTACCCGCACGCGTCCCGTAGACGGCCTCAGCGACACTCATTCGGACGTATGCGTGTGATTGTGGCCGCCCCACTCCCGCACCCCTCCGGTCCGTCCCGCGCCCCAGGTTCACCTGCCTCCGGCCTCGGTCAGCCGTCGCTTCCCGCGACGCCGCCACGCGAGGCGGCTTCAGCCATGCGCGTGGTGGTACTGGCACCGTCCAATGCCTCACGGATGATGTCCGCGTGCCCACTGTGGTGTGCGATCTCCCGGAAGACATGCAACAGCACATGACGGACGGTCCATGTGATCGGCTCCGGCGGAGACCACGGGTACGAGGGAAGCGTCACGAGACGGCCGAGGTCGGGCTCCTGCCGGACCCTGCGGTCGAACTCCGCAGCCGCGGCGTGGAAGGCATCGAGCAGCCCGGTCAGGGTCTCGCCCTCGGTCATCCGGTTGCCGTCCGGGTCGAGATCGGCCCACCCCACCTGGCTCGGCGCCGTACCGTCGACGACCGCGAGCCATGTCCGTTGGACGTCGCCGAGATGTTTGACCAGACCGCCGAGCGTCAACTCGCTGACGGTGGTGGTGGTACCGGCCTGCTTGTCGCTGATGCCCGCGACGGTATAGAGGAAGTTCGTGCGCTGATCAGCTGCGAGCGCGAGCAGATCCTCGCGCTCCCCGGGCTGCGATGTGTCGGTGGCCGTCGTCCCCATGGGTATTGCCCTCCTGATCCGCTGGTGGGAGTCACACTAGGCCGCGGGTCCGCGCAGGCGGCGAGGTTCCCGGAGACAGGTGGTCACGCGCGGGGCCAGGGTCGAGGAAGACGCCAGTCGCATGGTGGCAGACGGCAGACGGCAGACGGCAGACGGCAGACGGCAGGCGGAAAGCGGATACGGCGCGGAGCCCCAGGCCGCCTGCCGGACGCCGCCTGCCGGATGCCACCTGCCGAGGGGGCCGCCTTCGAGGGCCCGTCTTCCGGAAGTTCAGCTGTCCGAGCCGGAACCCGCCGCGTTGCGCCAGACAGTCAGGTCCAGCGTCATGTACGTACTGGGCGAGTCCTCCGCCGAGAAGCCCTGGACCGTGACGAGGCCCACGTGACCCGACCCCGTGGTGACGCAGACCTGCCGCCCCTTCGAGAGCTTGCTCACGTAGATGTGCTTCGTGAACCGGGTGTCTGCGCGGCAGGCGGCGAGTGAACCCTCTTGCCCCGGATCGAGCAGCACCAGATTTCCGTTGTCGGCTTCCGCGTCGAGGTATCCGCCGGTGTCGTAGGAAAGTTCGTACCCGCCGTCCTCGCCCTCCTGCGGCCGGACGTTGTCGTCCCCGAGAGTCAGGTGGTAGCCGGCGGTGATGTTGATGCCGCGGTAGTCGACGGGCTTCGGATCGGAAGCGGTGCTCGGCTTCGGGTCGCTCTCCGTGCTCCCGTTGCTCTTCTCCGG
The DNA here is from genome assembly GCF_042885475.1 of Streptomyces sp. NPDC058051. Classification (NCBI taxonomy): domain Bacteria; kingdom Bacillati; phylum Actinomycetota; class Actinomycetes; order Kitasatosporales; family Streptomycetaceae; genus Streptomyces; species Streptomyces sp. NPDC058051. Next base: position 12,547 of record NZ_JBHVRW010000051.1, on the reverse strand, counting down.
GGTGCGCGAAGTGTCGTCGGTACTTGGCGTGTTGCTGCTCTGCGTCTGCTTGTCGTCGTCCTTGAGCAGTACGTATGCCGTGCCACCACCGGCGATCCCGAAGATCAGGGCGGCGGCGAGAGCGATGACAACGACCCGGTTGCCCGCACGCTTCGTGGGCCGGGGCGCCTGCGGCGTGTGCTGGCCGGGGAGCATCTGCGCGTGCGCCGGGAACGGGGCGGCGGAGTGAGCGTGGGTCTGCGCCTGAGCCGGTGCGCGGTACGGGCCTTGGGGCTGTGCGTACGGCGGGTGGGGCTGAGCGGGCTGCGTGGGCTGAGCATGTGGTGCGGGCTGTGCGTGCTGAGCCGACTGCGTGGGCTGAGTGTGTGGTGCGGGCTGTGCGTGCTGAGCCGACTGCGTGGGCTGAGTGTGTGGTGCGGGCTGCGTGGGCTGGTGCGACACGGCCGGGCCGTATCCCGGGGGCGGAGTGGCCGGCGCGGCCGGTGCGGTGGGCGAGTAAGCCGCGGACGGGGCGGACGTCGGCGGCGGCGGGGTCTGGACCGGGGCGGGGGCCGCCGCGCGCACGGTGATGTCGGCGGCGACCGCGACCGGCAGCCAGTCCTCGGGGCGGCGCAGCACCGTCTCCGCGTTCGCGGCCTGGCACAGTGTGATGATCTCGGCGAGCGACGGCCTGGCCTCAGGATCCTTGGCGAGGCAACGCGTGACCAGCTCGACCAGCTTCTCGGGGACCGCCGTGAGGTCGGGCTCCTCATGAACGATCCGGTAGAGCACGCCGTGCGAGGTTCCCTCGCCGAAGGCCGGGGTTCCGGTGGCCGCGTATGCGGCGACCTGGCCGAGCGCGAAGATGTCGGTGGCCGGAGTCACCCTGCGCCCCGCGGCCTGCTCAGGTGCCATGAAAGAAGGGGTGCCGATGGTGACGCCGCTGCCGGTGAGCGAGGTCGCGTCGGCGGCGTAGGCGATACCGAAGTCGATGACGCGGGGCCCGTCGGCGGCGAGCAGCACATTGGACGGTTTCAGATCGCGGTGCACGATGCCCGCGCCGTGGATGACGTGCAACGCCTCGGCCATGCCGGCGATCAGCAGCAGCACCGCCTCGGGAGGTAACGCCCCATGGGCGACGACCGCACTGGCGAGCGAGGGGCCCGGCACGTACGCCGTGGCCAGCCAGGGCTGCGAGCTCTTGGTGTCGGCGTCGATGACGGGCGCGGTGAACAGCCCCTGTACGCGCTGCGCGGACTGCACCTCCTGCGCGAACCGGCGACGGAACTCGGGATCCTCCGCGAACTCCGGCCGGATCACCTTGATGGCCACGGGCCGCCCACCGGGCGTGTACGACAGATAGACCTTGCCCATGCCGCCCGCGCCGAGTTTGGCGGCGAGCCGGTACCCGGCGATGGTGGTCGGGTCGTCCGCCGCGAGCGGCTGAAAGACCTGTGGGGCACCGCCCCGTTGCGACTGCTGACCGTTCGTCACTTCACGACTCCCCCGAAGAGCGCTGATGTCGAACGGCACCCTATCCAAGGACGGAGTGCGTCGCCCGCGGCTGCCGGAGGCCGGAGGAGACCGTAGGAGATCCGTGACAGGGCCTCGTCTCACGACGCGACCCCCGTCCCGTCCGACGCGGCTCCGAGCGGGAGGTGTTGCCAACAGGGCCCGGCTCAGGCCGCCTTGGTTCTGAACCTGCGCGGCGGTTCCTTGGTGCTGACCCCGCGCGGCCCTCACCTTGGCTCTGACCCCGCGCGGCCCCCACCTTGGCTCTGACCCCGCGCGGCCCCACCCCGGCGTGGCTGTGATGTGGCCGCGCCTCCCGGCAGGGAGATGTATCCCTGCCGGGAGGCGCGGATGACAGCGGGCGCGGGCCGCTGCCGGTCGATCCGAGCAGCCGCGTCAGGCAGCGACGCAACTCGCACCGCTGAGGGTGAACGCGTTCGGTGCGGCGTTCGTGCCGGTCTGGCTGCCGGTGAAGCCGACGGTGACCGAGCCGTTGGGCGCGATCGTGGTGGTGTACGAGGCCGGGACGACGCTCACCGAACCACCGGTCTGGGTGGGGGTGCCGCCCCACATGTTGGTGACGGTCTGGCCGTTGGCGAAGGCGAAGCCCAGGGTCCAGCCGTCGATGGCCGTTGTGCCTGTGTTGCGAATGGTGATCTCGCCCTGGAAGCCGCCCGACCATTCGCCGACGACGCGGTAGCCCACGGAGCAGCCCACGCCGGGCGTGGTGCCCCCCTCGTCCGTGGTCACGCTCACCGTCGCCGAGCGGGCCGACCGGTTCCCGGCCGCGTCGCGCGCGTAGACGGCGAAGGTGTACGCCGTGTCGGCGGTGAGGCCGGTGACGGCGACGCTGTTCGTGGCGGAGGCGGCGACCGTCGTCTCGGTGTTGCCGCTGACGCGGACGACGTCGTAGCCGGTGACGGCAACGTTGTCGGTGGAGGCGGCCCAGCTGAGCGTGGCCGAGGTGCTGGTCACCGCGGAGGCGACGGGTGCGCCGGGGGCGGTCGGGGCCTCGGTGTCCGCCGTGGCGCCACCGAAGACGGTGGCCTCGCGGGAGGTCTGGGCGATGCCGTTGGCGCCGTGGAAGATGCGCTCACCCCAGGAACTGAGCTGGGTGGGGTCGAAGCCGATGGTCAGATCGAGGATCGGGTCGGTGTTGCCACTCCAGGACCAGGCCAGGTAGCCGAGCTTCAGCTGCTCGGCGGTGGCCATCATGGTGTCCTCGTCCGGATCGCCCCACTGGTCCGCGGGACCGCCGAACTCACCGATGAGCAGGGGAAGTCCGGCGTCCACGAAGGCGTTCAGGTAGTCGGTGACCTTCTCCGCGGTGTTGTAGACGCTGTACATGTGGATCGAGAAGATCAGGTTGCCGGTGGAGTCGGCGTCGTAGACCGTCTGGGCGTTGTCACGCATGACGCCCTGCCAGTCCTGACCCCAGTTGGGCGCGTCCACCATGATCGTGTGCTGGAACCCGGCGTTGCGGAGCTTCTGGATCGCGGCGATCGTGGGCGCGGTCCAGCCGGCGGGGTCGGTGTTGCCCCACGGCTCGTTGCCGATGTTGATGAGGACGTAGTCCTCCTCACCGGCGAGGACGTCCTTCAGGCTGATCCAGTAGTCGGCGGCGTGGTCGAGCGTGCCGGCCGCGGAATCCTCTCCGTAGCCGGTGGTGTCGTGCACCTCCAGGACACAGATGAGCCGGTTCGCCTTGCACTGGGCGATGACGGCGGCCACGTCGTCCGGGCTGTTCTTGCTCCAGCGGTAGCCGTCGGAGAGAACGACGCGGACGCTGTTGGCGCCTGTCGCCTTGATGTCGGCCAACGACTGGGTCTCGCCCGGGTACCAGGTGTGGGCGTGGTTGACCCCACGCATGACGAAGTCGTTGCCGTTGCCTTCGAGCAGGCGGCCGTTGCTGATGTGGAGCCCGGTGGCGGCTGCCGCCGCGGGCTGCGCCTGCTCCTTGGCCTGGGCGGTGGCCGGGCCGAGGGCGCCGAGGGCCAGAAGCCCGAGAAGGGTGGTCAGTACGGTCAGTAGGAGGGTGACTGGGCTTGTGCGCGCGGTGCTTCTTGCTGTTCTCACTGCGGCTCCAGGAGGTAAGCGAAACAAGAAACGTGAGCTTCGGAAGGTGTGACATGGGAGCGCTCCCATGTCGGTGCCCCCATCAAGCCATCTAGTCAGGAACACGTCAAGACATTGCGCGGGGCGGGCCGGGGTGCGGGCGCAAGGGGCCGGTGGCACGGCCGATCAGGCCTGGGGCCGGAAGCGCAGTTGGCGAACGTCACCGGGGCATCCAGTCATGAAGCTGAACCACTCAGGGCCGTCCCGTCATCCCGGGCGGACCGCCGTGCGGCGTTGGGCGCGGTACCTCGCGCAGTGGGGCGACGTCCACATGCCGCCGATCGATATCCAACGCCTGCACACGCAGGCACGCGAACGCCCGGAAGCACTTGGACGGTGACGTGGGGCTGGGCCTTGGACGGTGACGTGGGGCTGGGCCTTGGACAGTGACGTGGGGCTGGGCGGTCTGAGCGCAAAGACGCTTCAACTGTTCACGTATGACAACGCGGCCGACCGGATCGCGGTCGTCGAGTGAGGCACTTGAGAGGCGCATGGGGAACTGAAGGCCGCAGCGGGCGGCCGGCGCGGTCCTGGCGGGTTCCGACGGCCGCCCCGCTCAAGGGCTGTCCCGTAATCCCTGGCGGGCGCGCGACGAAAGCTACGGCACCTCGCCGCACTGTCGGAACGTCCGCATACATCCAGTATGCGGACGCCCCTCCGCCTTGCGACGCACCGTATCTGACGCCGCGCGCTGATCCGCCACGGATTATGGGACAGCCCTTACTGGTGCCAGATGCAGGTAAGTTCTGTGTGAGAAAAGAAAGACGTGGGCCGCCACGTAATCGTGGATAAAGTCTGTGTGAAATTCTATTGGTTCCTGGAAGCGGATGAGAAACGAACTCAGTGGCAATTAATGGGGGTCTCATCGGATGTGGTCTTCACTGGTCCGGAGTTCACGTAGTGTTTTCCATGTCGTAGCCGAACAGGGCTTACGGCAAAGGAAAAGCATCACGGAGAAAGGGACAACCTCATGAGCTTCCACAAGATCGCCCCCGTCAAGAAGACTCCCACGCCCGGCAGCAAGTGGGCCGCCGCCCGCAAGCCCGTGGCCAAGGCGAAGCCCAAGGCCCACCTCCGTCCGGTCGGCAACAAGACCGGCAACGGCTGCTGAACACGGCCATCGAGGCGGGCTCCCGGCGATGCACAGGGGGCCCGCCTCGGCCGTTTCCAGGCCCGCGGAAAGAGAGTTGGAAAGTTGAGAGAGCGTAAGGGTGCGGGTGCTCTTCAGGCATTCCGGCGTTTCTGGCCGCTGACACGGGGTGACCGCAGATGGCTGGCCCTCATCGTTGTCTGCGTCGTGGTTGCCGCGCTCGCCGAGACGGCTTCGATTCTGATATTCGCGGACCTCACCGATCACGCGCTGAACGCTGGTTCGCTCTCTGCCTTTTGGGAACCCGCCGCTCAGTGGGTTGGTGTCGCCGTGCTCGGTGCCGCCGTCGGATATGCAGGAAATTCGCTCGCCGTATGGACTGCCGAGAGATTCGTCCTGCGGCTGCGTGCCGGTGTGTTCCGGCATGTGCAGGGCCTGCCGCCGCACTTCTTTCAGAAGTACCGCCGGGGAGATCTCGTGGAGCGGCTCACGGGCGATGTCGAGGCCATCGAGCAGATGATGGTCTCCGGCGTGGTCGGTACCGTGTCGGCGCTGTTCTCCACCGTCTTCTACGCGGCCGCGGCCCTCTGGCTGCGCTGGGACCTCGCTCTCGTCACCTTCCTGCTCGCTCCCCTCTTCCTTGTCGCCGCTCGCCGCTTCTCCGGGCGGATCAGGTCCGCGGCCCGCGACGAGCGCACAGCCGACGGCGCCATCACCTCGGTCGTCGAGGAGTCCCTCGGCAACATCGTCCTGACCCAGTCCTGCAATCGGCGTCGCGACGAGGAACGCCGGCTCGACCGTGAGGCCCGCACCTGGATGCGCGCCTCGGTGCGCGGGGCCCGCGCGAGCGAGCTCTACGAGCAGTTCGTCGAGGTCGTCGAGACGCTGTGCGTGCTGGCCGTCATTGGGTTCGGCGCCTGGGAGATCTCCGCAGGCCGTATGACGCTGGGCGAGCTCCTCGCCTTCGCGGCCTTCATCGGCTACCTCTATCCGCCGATCCGCAACCTCGGCCAGCTCGGCCTCACCCTCACCGCCGCGACGGCCGGCGCGGAACGCGTCCAGGAGATCCTGGACGCGGAGCCCGCCGTGACCGATCCCGCTTCGCCCTTCCCTCGACGGCCCGTGCACGGACGCATCTGCCTCGATGGCGTCTCCTTCCGCTACCCCGACGCCTCAACGGAATCGCTGAGCGATGTGTCGCTGACCGCCGAGCCCGGCGAACTCGTCCTGGTCACGGGCCCCAGTGGGGCGGGCAAGTCCACGCTCTCCAAGCTGGTGCTGCGCTTCTACGACCCCTCGGAGGGGACCGTACGCCTCGACGGCGTGCCGCTGACCGACATGCCCCTGGAGTTCCTGCGTGAGAACGTCGCCCTGCTGCCGCAGGAGACGCTGATCCTGCATGGCACCGTCCGCGAGAACATCGCCTGCGGCCGGCCCGACGCCGACGAGCGCGAGATCCGGCAGGCCGCCGTGGACGCAGCCGCCCACGACTTCATCGCCGCCCTGCCCGACGGCTACGACACCCGGATCGCGCCGGGCACCAGTGCCCTCTCCGGCGGCCAGCTGCAACGCATCACCATCGCCCGCGTCATGCTGCGCGGCGCCCCCGTCCTCGTCCTCGACGAGCCCACGGCCGGTCTCGACGTGTTCGCGGCACGACGCGTGATGCAGCCGCTGCGCCGGCTGATGGCAGGACGTACGACCATCCTGATCACGCACGATCTGGCGCTGGCGCCAGACGCGGACCGCATTCTCGTCGTGGACGGCGGCCGGCTCGTGGAGTGCGGCACACACGGTGAACTGCTCGTGCGGGACGGGGTGTACGCCCGGCTGCGCAGTGCATAGAAAGCGCGTGGGAATGTGACACCTCGGCGGAAGGCGTCACATCCCCGCGGCAGCGGTGCAATCGCTGTCAGGACCTGACAGCTGACCAAATAGGGCGGGGTTGATGCGGAACGGGCACGGACGCCCGTGACCACGTGGGTCCGCCGCGCCGCTTGGAGTCCTGTACGCCGACCGCCGGGTGTGGGTCCGCGATTCCGACGCACTCGGTACCGCTATCCCCGCCGTATGACGACTTGATCCAGTGCAGTCGTGGTTGGCTGCGGAAATGAGGCGGAGCCGGGGAGTTCGTCGTCACTCGGTGGGGAGCGGCCAGGAGGGGCCGTCCGGCTCCCGGTACCAGGCCCGCTGCCCCTCCGGCGTCACGGTGAGACCGAAGTCCTCTCTGGCCGGGGTGCCATCGGGGAACACGGAGGCCAGTTCCTCCACCGTGTCCCAGAGCCGCTGGGGGCCGGTCTGCCGCGCCTTCCCTGAGGAGTGAACGGTAGCTGTGGACCCGTCCTCAGCCCACAGCCCCACACCTGTCACCTCACCGCCCTGGTCCCGCCAGGAACATGAGCGGTACCCGGGAAGTGCGAGTGACAGCGGGAACTTCAGCCTGTCGACCACGTCCGCCGCAGGGACCGTGGTGGACCGGCCCGGCTGCGTCTCCAGGCTCGCGAAGTCGGGGCCCGTCGTGCGCGTACGACGTGGCATGAAGAACGCAGGCACAGGCAGGAACCACCCCGCTGCCTCACCATCACCCGAGACGACAACCCTCGCAACACCGAACCCGATCGGGGCCACGATGACCGCTCCCTCACGGGCCTGGCTCAGCAGCGCAGGAGGGAAGCAGCGCAGGGCGGCCGTCGCGATGATGCGGTCGTACGGTGCCCGGTCCGGATACCCCTGCGCGCCGTCCCCGGCGAACACGAGGGGGTGGTACTGCCCCCTGGTCAGGCGACCGCGTGCGAGGTGGACGAGGTCCGGATCAACGTCCACGCTGACGACGTTGTCGCTCCCCAGGAACGAGGAAGCCAGGGCGGCGTTGTACCCGGTGCCGAGCCCGAGCTCGTAGAGCCGGTGACCCGGCCTGGCGTCGAGGGCGTCGAGCATGGTCAGCATCAGCCTGGGCTCGCTCGACGACGACGTGGGGACGCTGTGCTCATCGAGCTGAGTTGTCAGCGCGGTATCCGAGTACACGGCCTCCAGGTAGCCCGGATCGCCTGCAGAGACCTTGTGCCACTGGCCCTGGCGGTCCTGCTGGTAGAAGCGCGGGACGTAATGCTCTCGCGGTACGTCGGCGAATGCTGCCAGCCACTCGCTCTGGCACCCCTCGCCGAGGCCGGCCGCGAACTCCGCGCGCAGTACGGCCGACGCGGCGTCGTTCGGCTCGGTCATGTCATGGCCCCTTGCAGGTAGTCGGCGTGCGCGGCAGCGATGGGCAGGCCGGTGCGGTTCTCGACCCATGACCACGTGCCGGCCGGATTGTTCTCGAAGAACACCCACTCGTCGTCGGGAGTAACGGCGAAGTCGAAGGACCCGAACACGATTCCGTACGAGGCCATGAAGCGCCGAACGGACGTTGCGACCTTGTCGGGAACGGTGGTTGTGCCGTACTCCAGGCTCTCGTAGTCGGTACGCCAGTCGATGCGCGCCTTCTCGGACGTGCCGATGATGGTTCCCGCGAACAGGTTGCCGTCCACGACGACCAGGCGTACTTCGTACTTCTTGGGGATGTCCTCCTGGAAGTAGTGAGCGGTCAGCCGGATGCCGTCATCGAAGCCGACCGGGTCCACCCGGTGGGTGGCCACCATCAACTGCCGGTCCGCTCCGGCTGGGCTGAAGCCGCCCTCGTTGGATCGAGGCCAGGTCACCACCGCCAGTGAGTGATCACGATCTGTAGCTGTAGTGCGAGGGCCGGAACACTGCTACGAAATCCTTCCATGCTGTCCCACAGACGACTATGTGCGGCCCCACAGGCTGCTTTGAGTCTCTTACTCCGACAGATATGCCCAGAGCCGCGACCTCGACGCACTCCGTGCCGCTGCCACCGCTGTATGACGACTTGAACCACTGGGCGTCTTCGTGACTCATCACAGCTCCTCGCAAACTCGGATCAGGAGCGCGGCGGACGACTGGAGGTCCAGTGCCTGCGCCCGCAGGTACGCGAACGCCAACTTATAGCGTTCGAGTTCCTGCGGCTTCTCCATGAACAAACCACCGCCGATGATGTCCACGTAGACCACATCCAGTTCGGGTGTTGACCCACCCAAGATGACGAAGCTGCCCACAGCCGCGGCGTGCGCACCGGACGCGAACGGAAGAATTTGAACAGTGACGTGTGGCTGGGTCGAGATGGCGGCCAGGTGATGCAGTTGCTCGCGCATGACGGATCGCCCTCCGACCATCCGTCGGATGACAGCCTCATCGATCACTGCCCATAGGTGTGGAGGCTCATCGCGAGCGAGAAGTTCCTGGCGCTTCATTCTGATGTCGACCATGTGATTGATCTCCTGGTCGGTGCATCGCATCTCTGAGGCGCGGTGAACTGCCTCGGCGTATCCCCGTGTTTGCAGCAGTCCCGGAACGTACATGCAGGCGTAGTGGTCCTCGCTCACCACCTCGTCTTCGAGGGTGAGCATGAGATTCATGGACTCCGGGATCGGATCGGCGAGTGAGCGCCACCAGCCCTGGATTCGTGCGCCCTTGGCCAGCTCGACCAGTGACTCTCGCTCCTGGTCAGATGCGCCGTACTCGCGGCAAAGAGCGTCTACGGCAGGCCACTTGACCGTCCCCTCCTTCGTCTCGTAACGACTTAACGTGGCTTTGGAGATACCGACCCGAGCTCCTGCCTCCTCCAAAGTGAGGCCTTTGGCGTCGCGGAGGCGGCGTAGGTCGGCGCCGAGTTGCCGCCTGCGGGTAGTGGGTCCAACTGGCATGTCTTCGGTCCTTCACGTCGGTCTTCGAGAGGGTGCACGGTGTCGAGTCTCGTAGGCAAGGTGGCGCACGACGGGGGCGTGCGCTTGGGCTGCGTGCTCCCGATAGGTTCCTGTGAGAGTTCCATATTGAGAGTTTCACTGTCACTTTATGGAGGTGGGCGGACGCACTCGGTGACCGTCGAAGTGTGGGTGAGGTGATCGACATGGGCGGCTGTCGCTTTGGCGTCGCGAGGAAGAGGTGGGAACTTCCCTTCCTGGCGGAGGTGGAGGAGCTTGCCGGGTTACGTCGAGTGATGCGACTCCACCTTGAGCTCTGGGGTCTCCATCCGGTGGTTCACTCGGCTCAGATCTGTGTGACTGAGCTCGTCGGCAACGTCATTAAGCACGTGGGGGTCGGGACGCCGACGTGCCTAGCGGTGAGCATGAACGGCGGGCATCTTCGTATCGAGGTGAGCGACCCCGACGGGCAGGCGCTACCGACGCTCGTCAAGGCGTCCGGCTTGGCGGAGGGGGGTCGCGGCATGGCTTTGGTGGATGGAGTCGCCGCCCGATGGGGAGTCATTCTGCGCGGCGGCTCCAAGATCACTTGGTGCGAGCTTGCCACTGGTCTACAGGCCGCCGACGACCACGTGGACGGCGCGCCGGTGGCGAAGGCTGAAGCGCTCCTCGGTCTGTGCGGGCTCGGGGGCCGTGGGAGGTCTGCGCGCCATGAACCATTGAGCGTCACGGAGGCCGCCGAAGCAGCGACCGACCTGATTGCCGACCTTCTCCACTGGCTGCGGGGGCATGGTTTCGACATCGATGAGGCGCTCGATCGAGCGCAACTCCATTTCGAAGCCGAGATTGAAGTCGAAGTTTCGTAGCTCTTGGTGCCCTGGCGTCGGAATTTCCGATCGTGCCAAAATGGTCCATTTGGGACACTTTTCGGCGAGAATGAGCCATGATCGGTCGGAAGTGTTGATCGGCGACCGGTAATCGGCAACATGTTCGCATGTCGCCCTCGAAGCCCATTCGCTTTGGTCCGCCCCCCGACGTAGTCGAGGGGCAGTGGTTCCGTACGCACGATGCCCTTTATGCCGCTGATGTGCACAGATTTCGGGGTCGGGGTATCTCCGGAACCGCGCACGAGGGTGTCGACTCCATCGTTGCCAGTGGTGGCTATGTCGGCGATGAGGATCTGGGCGACGTCATTGTCTACACGGCGCAAGGTGGGGCCCCTGACGAGAACGGGCACCTCACGGCGGACCAGGAGCTGACCGGGGTCAACGAAGGGATGTTGATCAACTATCGGGAGGGGCTGCCCATCCGGTATGTGCGTGGTCTGGGAATTAGGAGAGGCAAGGCCACTGAGGGCTACATATACCGCGGCCTGTACCTCGTCGAGGGCTACTGGAGTGTGCAAACCGATCGTGGGCACCTCATGTGGCAGTTTCGTTTGGCGAAGGCGGTGGCCGGTGAGCGTTGGGAAGCGAGTGATCCGGCCGAGGTCGTCGGGGGCGACGTGGGGACGCCGCTGCAGCAGGCAGCTGCGAGGTACGTGAATACGCAACGGCGCGTGCGTAATACGACAGAGGCGCGCGCCATAAAGTCTCTCTACGGCAACACCTGTCAGATGTGTCGCATCCCCGTAGTGGTAGACGTCAATGGTGCACGGTATAGCGAGAGTGCGCATATACATGCTCTCGGTAGACCGCACGGAGGTCGTGACATTAGAAGCAATATCATTTGCCTCTGTCCGAATTGCCACGTGCTTTTCGATAATGGAGCACGCCTCATCACCGACGACTTCAAGGTTGTGGATGCTCTCAGTCGTGAGGTGCTTGGTGATCTTTACGTGAAACCTGAGCACCACATCGACCCGGCGTGCGTGCGTCAACACCGCACTCGTTGGGCAGACCGTTCTCAAGATCTTTAAGAAAGAGCTAGCTCGCAGCGATCGCTGAGTACGTCAACACGTCCGCTGGCATCTCATGCTGGAGTGTCCAGGTGCCCCCATGGGCTTGCTGCCCTTGTGTTCGATGTACTCAGCGGGGTTCGGGACCATCCATGGCTGTGGGCCCTCAATGTCTGTCTCGTTGTAGCGACGTACGAAGAGCAGCGCAGGCGAGCCGTGGGCATAGTCGAGTCCCCCTCATTGCGATACCTGTGTTCTCAGTTGTATCGGGGGAGACTGACAAATCCCGATCACAGGGTCAAGATCAGAGCCCCCGCCCGCCGGCGGGGCCGGAGTTGGTGTTGTTTGGGCGGGGCAGCTCCCGTATGTACCCCACCCCCCGCTCCCCTGACAGCAGTACCTCCTTGCCCGTGGGGATGAAGCCTGTCCGGGTCAGGACCGCGCGGGAGGCGGTGTTGGTGAGGGTGGCCGCCGCGTGGAGGGTGGTCAGGGCGTACGTCGTTGAGCACAGCGTGAACAGCTGGTGCACCGCGGCCGTGGCGAGGCCGCGGCCGGTGGCCTTCTTGGCCAGGCGGAAGCCCAGTTCGGCCGTGCCGTTCTCCGCGTCGACCAGGTTGAAGCGGCCCAGCACTTCGCCGTCCTTGGCCACCAGGAGGTGGAAGTGGCAGATGCCGGCCGCCTGCTCGGCGAGCAGGGCCTCGTGGCGGGCGGCGAAGTGGGCGAAGTAGTCGTCGCCCCGGTCCGGCACCGAGGCCGCGAAGAACGCGCGGTTCTCCTGTTCGAACGCGAGGAGGGCCGGGGCGTGATCGGGGCGGAGGCGCTGGAGTTCGGGCATGGCGGAAACCATACGGATTTCCGGCGTGCAGGGAGCGGGGAACGCAGTTGGGGCGAGGGTGTGCGCCGAGGCTTCGGTGACACGTCGGAGGGGGCGGACGCGCAGGACGTGGACGTCTCTCGGTGCCCTTTCGCGCAAGGTGAGTGACCGTAGAGGCAGCCTGCCCCCTTCGGGGACTTCTTCCCTTCCTCCGTCCCGGCCGCGCTTCGTATCGTCCGTATTCGGTACGCGGGCTGAGGCAGCCGGGCAGCGGTAGCGGCGACGGGGAGGGCGGATGAAGGCGGTTCCGGAGAAGGACGCTGCCTCCGCGCCCGGCCGTGGAGACACACCTCGTCGTGATGACGTGGCGGGCGGGCTCG
>NZ_JBHVRW010000050.1:0-23000 GCF_042885475.1 Streptomyces sp. NPDC058051 | reverse complement strand
GTGCAAGCGAACACCCGTGCTGCGCACGGGTGTTGCGCTCCCGCTCCGCGGGAGCGCTGGTGGGACGCTCCGCGTCCCACTCATCAAGCCTGCTTCGCAGCCTTGATGACGCTCCGTCCGCTGCGCTTCCGGAGCTGCGGGGCTTCGCCCCGCTGATCCTGGGCTTCGCTGCGCTCCGCCCTGGGCTGGCGGGTCCGCTGTGCTCCCCCGCCTCAAGGGCCCTTCCGGCTGCGCCTCCAGGACCCAGGGGCCCGCTTGCGCGGGCCTGGCTGGCCACGAAGAGCAGGTGTCGTTGTTCGTGTCGGGTTCTAGTGTAGTGGCTGCTCAGATAGATGCAGCATGTATTGTTGGCAGAAATCTGGGACACCTGCCAGTCACTCGGGAATCTCCCAAGTTCCGAGAGGATGGCCAGATGGCCGGTCACCAAGAATCTACCGAACCAGATCCCGCGCTGAGCAGCAATTCGATGCGCCGGGTGACGCAGTATCAGACGGCGGGTGTGAACGCCCAGTTGAGACTGTTCGCGCTCCTGGAGCGCCAGGCGTACCCGCGAGCGAGGCGGACGACCTGGTGGCCGGGGCGCAGTGCGAGGTGGTGGAGCTGGATGGCATGGCGCCGGCTTCTCAGGGTGTGCTGTGTTCGCGGACGGCTGGGACGAAGGCGTGATGGCGGTGAGCGAGGCCCTGAGGGGCGTCGCGGGCCGGGACTGGCCACGGCGCGGCGCCGGTCGGGCGGGGCGGCTGAGCTGGCCGTACATTTCGCGGACGTGAGGCAGCGTGAATGGGCGGACCTGGTGCGGCTGGAGGGGTTCGTCCGGGAGTCCGTGCTGCCGCGCACCCATCCGGACGCCACGGCGCGGCGCCGGGTGTTGGAGGTGCTGGGCGAGGCCGGCGGTCTACGGCGCGGAAGGTGAACAGCGACGAGGACTACATCCTCTGCACGCTCGAGTGTCGGGGCACTACGACCCTGACGACCAACCCCCTTCAAGGACGGAAAGCCCAGCCGGCACAGGGCGGGTGCGTCGACTGGAACGGCTCGGGTGCAGCTTGCATTCCGCACGCGGCCATCGAAGGACCACAGAAATAGGAATCGGGGAGGGCTTAGAAATGCTTTTGATTCCACTCAAGGAGCACCAGGTCGACCAGAAGTCGAGCTTTCGTAACTGGGTCGGATTTCCTGCAAGATCATTCGTGCCTCCGGAAGGGGCACGTGCGATGGGTGTGTCCGCGACCGGGTCCGGTAAGACGATCACCACCGCTGCGTGCGCTCTGGAGTACTTCCCGGGAGGACGGATCCTCGTCATGGTGCCCACGCTGGACCTGATCGTGCAGAGTGCCCAGTCCTGGCGGCGGGTCGGGCACCGCGCGCCGATGGTCGCGGTCTGCTCGGTGGACAAGGACGAGGTCCTGGAGCAGCTCGGGGTGCGCACGACCACCAATCCGATCCAGCTCGCGCTGTGGGCCGGGTCCGGGCCGGTGGTCGTGTTCGCCACGTACGCCTCGCTGGTGGACCGCGAGGACCCCGCCGATGTCTCTGGCCGTGGGACTGTTCCTGGGCCGTTGGAATCGGCTCTGACGGGCGGGGAGCGGCTGTACGGGCAGCGGATGGCTCCGTTTGACCTGGCCATTCTGGACGAGGGGCACGTGACGGCCGGGGATATGGGTCGGCCGTGGGCGGCGATCCACGACAACAGCCGGATCCCTGTCGACTTCCGGCTCTACCTGACCGCCACCCCGCGGATCCTCGCCGCGCCCCGGCCGCAGCGCGGACGGGACGGCCGAGAGCTGGTCATCGCGTCGATGGAGGACGACTCCAGCACCTACGGCACCCGGATTTTCGATCTTGGGCTGGCGGAGGCGGTAGAACGCTCGATCCTCGCCGGGTTCGAGATCGACGTGCTCGAGATCCGCGACCCCGCCCCGATCCTCGGCCTGTCCGAGGACGCGCTGCGCGGCCGGCGCATGGCCCTGCTCCAGGCCGCACTGCTGGAGCACGCGGCGCAGCAGAATCTGCACACCACCATGGTGTTCCACCAGCGTGTCGAAGAAGCCGCAGCGTTCGCCGAGCAGATGCCGGCGACGGCCGCCGAGCTGTACGCCGCTGAGGCTTCCGCGGCGGCGCTGGCCGGGGCGGAGGAGCTGCCCGCGTCGTCGATCGACGCAGAGCTGTACGAGCTGGAGGAGGGCCGTCACGTGCCTGCGGACCGTGTGTGGGCGGACTGGCTGTGCGGGGACCATCCCATCGCGCACCGGCGTGCAGTGATCCAGCGGTTCGCCAACGGCATCGACGCCCACAACCGGCGGGTGCACCGGGCGTTCCTCTCCTCGGTGCGCGCCCTCGGGGTCGGGGTCGATATCGCCGGACTGCGCGGGGTCGAGGCCGTGTGCATCGTCGGCTCGCGCAGCTCCCAGGTCGACATCGTCCAGAACATCGGACGCGCCCTGCGCCCCAACCCCGACGGCACAACCAAGACCGCACGGATCATCATCCCCGTGTTCCTCCAGCCCGGGGAGGACCCGAAGGACATGGTCGCCTCGGCCAGCTACCAGCCCCTGGTCGACATCCTCCAGGCCCTGCGCTCACACTCAGAACGCATGGTCGACCAGCTCGCCTCCCGCGCCCTGATCCGCGGCACCGAGCGGCGGCGCATCCACGTCCGCCCCTCACCCACGGCCGGGGCAGGGGCCGGACCGGAGAACGGGGACATGCCCGAGGAGACCAGCGAGGCGCAGCAGGAGGTCGACCGGGGCACCTCGGTCGTGGTCAACTTCGCCTCCCCCCGCGACGCCGCCGACATCGCCGCCCTCACCCGCTGCCGTGTCATCCGGCCCGAGTCCCTGGTATGGCTGGAGGGCTACCAGGCCCTGGTCCGGTGGCGTGCCGAGAACGAGATCACCGGCCTGTACGCCGTGCCGTACGACACCGAGACCGCAGTCGGCGTGACGAAGGACTACCCCCTGGGCAGATGGATCCACCAACAGCGCCGCACGCAGCGCGCAGGTGAACTCGACCCCCACCGCAAAGAACTGCTCGACGAAGCCGGGATGGTGTGGGAACCCGGCGACGAAGCCTGGGAGAACAAACTCGCCGCACTCCGCTCCTACCACCGGGCCACCGGAAACCTCGCACCCCGACAAGACGCGATGTGGGGCGAAGGCGAGGGAGACGGCCTTTTGCCGGTTGGGCAGCACCTGGCCAACCTCCGCCGCAAAGACGGCCTCGGCAAAGACCCGAAGCGGGCCGCCGCACGCGCGGAGCAGCTGGCGGAGATCGACCCGGACTGGAACTGCCCCTGGCCCCTCAACTGGCAACGCCACTACAAGGTCCTCGCCGACCTCGTCGACACCGAGGCCGACGGCGTCCTGCCCCACATCGACCCCGGCGTCACCTTCGACGGCGACGACATCGGACGATGGCTCCAGCAGCAGAAACAGCCCGGCGCCTGGACGCAGCTCCTCCCCGAACAGCAAGAGCGGCTGACCACGCTGGGCATCAAGCCCGTTGCGGCGCCGTCCACCGCTCCAGCGGCCACCCGCGCGACGAAGGGCCCGACCAAGGCACAGCAAGCATTCCAACGCGGACTGACAGCCCTCACACAATGGGTCGAACGGGAAGGCCAACGGCCTGTGCCGAGGGGGCACGCCGAGGAGATCTCGATCGACGGCGAGACGGAACCAGTGGCCGTCAAGCTCGGCGTATGGGTCTCCAACACCAAGACCCGACGCGACAAGCTCACTCCGGAGCAGCTCGGCGCGCTTCGGGGCCTGGGCGTGGAATGGGTGTGACACCGGAGCCCTGCCGGTGAGCCGGCGCGTACGAGGCCCTGGGCCTCTGTTCTCAGGGCCTCCTGTGTGATGTTCCGTGTCTTGTCCCTGGTGGGGGCGTTGTCCTCGGCAAAGCCATAGTGCTGGGACGAGCGGGAGCGAGCAGTGAGCTATTACGGCGGAGGCGGCCCTGACTGGCCGATGATCGGGGCGATGCGGCGGGCGGAGCGGGAAGCGTCGACAGCTCGTTCGGACACGGCGCGGTGGAGAGAGCGGGCGGAGGAACTGGCCGCGCTGGTCTACGAGATGGCTGACCGGGCCTGTCCGGCCCATACGGAAGGGGAATGCCAGTGCCGCAAGTGCTGGGAGACCCGCGTCGGGCGGATCTTCGGTGTCGGCGCTGTACCCCGGCCCGGGGCTGACGCTGGCGCAGGCCAGGCGGGTCAGTTTTGGGATCTCGTCAACAAGATCTCGCGTGAGGCTGAGGAGCGTCGCAGGCCGACCTGAGCGACTTGCGCAGTCTGGGCAGTTGCGGCCCCCTTCATGGCGTCGGATCTGTGCTGTTGGGCTGGCGTATGGGCCGGGCTGGTGCGTCACCCGGGCGGCTGCGTGTCGTTACCCGCTACGAGCGCTGAAGCGCTGTGGAGCTGTGGGAGGCACCGAGTGGTCACACTCAACATCGAGTGCATGTTGTTCGAGGTCGACGGGGTGTGGCACGAGGTGAAACTCGATGCCCCGCTGCCCGCGCTGACGGGAGTGAGCGGGACGGGCAAGAGCACGATGCTGGAAGTGGTGTGGTGGACGCTGGCGGTGGAGAGCGCGAGGCTGATGGACGCTGCGGCGTTGTGCAGTCGCGTCGGGTTCGTCGCCCGGATCGGCGGGGAGCGATGGCAGGTCACCCGCAGCACGGTGGACCGGAAGGAGGATGTGTCCTTCGCCCAGGGCACGCTGAGCCTCCCGGAACATCACCCGGTCAAGCGCAGTGATTCCCGCCGGTCGACAGCCGATTACTTCCAGGATCTCCTCGGCATTCCCCGGCTGGGCGCGGGTCGTACGCGCGTGACGCTGGACCTGCTGGTGCCGTGGCTCTATGCGCGCCAGCGTGATCTGCCGAACGACTACCTCGGCCGGCAGAGCAAGGAGCAGCGAACCGCGGTGGGGCGGGTGCTGCTGGGTGCTGATGACGAGACGGTCGATGCGCTGCGCCAGGAGTTCAGCGCCAGGAAGAAGGAATGGGGGCGGCGAAGAACCGGGTGAAGCGGATTCTGCGCGACCGTGAGGAGCGTGACCTGCCGTCCGTCGAGGACCTCCAGCGTCGTGGTGAGCAGTGGGCCGCGCAGCATGGACAGGAGGCCCTGAAGGCGCAGAAGGCCGGGGTGGATCTGAGTGATCTGCACAGCCGGCTCGCCGCGCTCCAGGCGAAGGCGTCTGTGGCGGAGGAGGCCCGGCGGGCCGTGCGCGTGGCCGCCGACGACCGGGAGCGTACGGCGCGGGTGCTGGAGGCGGCCGCTGCCGAGGCGAGGGGGCGCCTGGCCGGGTTACGGGAGGCCGCCACCGATCCGAGTCTGTGCCCCACGTGTGTACGGGCGCTCGATCTGACGGGGCTGTCGGAGGACGACTGTCCCGTGTGCCGGCGTTTCGACCCCGAGCGCCGTCAGCGTGCTGAGGAATTCGAGCGGCGGATGTCCCGGGCACAGCAGGCCGCTGAACAGTCGCGTGAGGCGGCCCAGCGTGCGGTGCGGGCGGCTGACGAGGCCCGTGGCCGGGTCAGTGACGCCGAGCGGGTCGTCGTGGAGGCGGCGGCCGCGGTGCGGGCGTTTGCTCAGGATGTGGTCGCGCCGCAGCAGCAGGTCGTGGTGGAGGCCGAGGCGGCGGTGCGGGAGCTGGCCGCGCGGCTGGAGCAGAACGCCGAGCACCTGCGCGAGGTCGCGGAGCTCACGGAACTGCGCGAGCGGCTGCCCCGGCTGGAGAAGGACAAGGAGACCGCGGAGGCCGCGTACACCGCCGCCCGGCAGGACACCGATCTGATGGTGAAGAAGGGAACCGACCGGTGGTCGCGTCATGCGCTGCGCCGGATGCAGGCGTGTGACCCGGAGGTCCACACGGTCTCCATCAGTCCGGAGGACTTCTCCGTCACGATCAACGGGAAGTCGTTCGACTCGCGGGTCGTCGCCGGGCACGGGATGACCCGCGCGAACGTCAGTGTCCTGCTGGCTCTGCGCGATGCCGCCCGGGAAGTTCCGGCGATGCCGGTGCCGCAGTTCCTGATCGTGGACGGCCCGTTCACCAGCCTGGGCGAGGGCCCGGAGGACCAGCGAAGCGGCAACGCGCTCCTCGACGGTCTCACCGACCTCGCCGCCGTCGAGGACCCCTCAGGCGCCGGCGGACAGGTCATCATCGCCTGCAACGAACTCCCCGGTACCCCGGGACCGGCGGTTCGGGAGATCCGTACCGGCCTGGCCGGCGGTGTGATCCCGGGCCTGCCCCCGCGCGAGACCACCACGGTGTAGGTGGCGGTGTCGGGATTGGATGCCTTGTGTGGCATCGGCACGGTTCGGACCGCCCTCCGAGCGGCAGGGCTACGGAGACGGCTACTGACCGCTCCCCCGCCGGTTGTTCGCCCTCGGATGTTCGTGAAGACCTGCAACGCCGGGGTGCAACACGCGGGCCGCCCCGGCTTGCTCGGGCGTTCCCGCAGGTCAGGTGTGAAACGCGGGCCCGTTGCGCTCGTGTTGCGCGGCGATGTTGCGCCTGGTGTTGCTGACCTGTGACAGCGAAGTTGGGACGGCTGCCACTGAAGTTGGGCCGACGGCTGTCCGTGTCAGCGAAGATGGACCACTGCCCAGTTTGTGTCAGCGAAGATGGGCCATTGGTTGTCGGTCGGTCAGTCGCAGCGTGCTCGCTTCTTGCAACTGCTGGTGCACCATCTGCGGGCCTGGAGAGACGGATGGGTGGGCGGGGGGATGAGCTTCCCGCAGAAGCCGCACGTGCCCTCCCCGCTGCCCGTCAATGTCCGGCCCCGGCTGGGGGAAAGCACCGTTCACTACGTCCAGCGTCTCGCCCACGCGAACCACCTCAAACCGACCCACCTTCTGAACATGCTCAACGGCCCTCTCGGGGCAAGGTCCGCCACAGCCGTGGACATCGGCAGACTGGCCACCCTCAGCGCACGCTCCACGACCACGCTCATGAACACCCTGGCGGACATCGGTCCGCCGGTGCTGCCGGTCAACACCCAGTCGGCTATCCGGCTGGCCCGACTCGTCACCCAGAAGTCCCGCCGCCGAAGCTCCAACATCGTCGGCCAGATCAAGCACGAAGCCCTCAGGAACAAGGGCAGCCTGCGCCAGATCGCCGACGCGTGGGGACTGCCGCGCTGGCTCATCAAGAAGATCCTCAGCCCGACGTTCCCCGACATGAACCCGATCATCATCGGCAGGACAACCCACCTCTCCGACGAGCACCACTCCTTGATCGCCGCCCTCTACCACCAGGGCGCGACGCCCGGCCAGGCATGGCGCGACCTCGTCGACAACCACGACACCTGGATCACGAGCGCCGTCGTCCTGCGGCAGTTCCGCGCATTCGGCCCAGAGCGAGGGGACGTCATCCCCTCGTGGCGAAGGAGATCTACACCACTCAAACTTCGATGACACGCTGATCCCTCTTGGCCGCAGAGTTGGCGATCTTGACCTGCCAGATGGTCGTGACGTCAGATGCGATGAGAAGTCGGCGACGAGATGGCCCCACCGCAGGGAGTTTGGCGTGATCATTGCAGAAGAGGATGTTTTCGACCCTGCCGAGATGCTGAGCCTCTACGACTCAGTCGACTGGGAGGGCTACACCGCTGACGTCGACAAGCTCTGCCGCGGTCTGCGGAACTCTCACCTGGTCATCACCGCGAGAAATGAGTCGGGAACGCTCCTCGGACTGGCCAGGACCGTCTCCGACGATGAGCACATCTGCTACGTCCAGGACGTCGTGGTCAACCCCGCTTACCACCGCCGTGGTGTCGGTCGATCTCTGGTCGAACACCTCATGCGGCGTTACTCCCACTGCCGGTTCTTCCTTCTGTCCACCGACCACGAGTCGTCGCCGGAGGGCAAACGCAACCACGCGTTCTACCGGAGCCTGGGCTTCCTGTCCTACGAAGAGAAGGAGATGGCGGGCTTCGGCCTGCCCAGGAACCGCCCTGACCTACGCGAGATGCCGCCTCGCTGACCGCCCGGCACCCAACCACAGCTCACAGATCCACGCAGTGGCCCCGCCTTCAGCGGGGCCACTGCTGCAACCATCTCGCATCGCTCAAACTTCGATGGCACACGCTCAAACTTCGGTGGCACAGGACACTGGTGTTGCAGGGCGGCCGAAGTGGCCGGAAGCCCTGCATACCCCCAACCCGCGCTGACACACTCGTCACTTCTGGATCACCGAACGTCCGACCTGCCACCGGATCCGCTCACGCGCCATACCCGTACAGGTCGTTCGCCGTCCGCTGGTGGGCCACGCCGATCGCTTCGGCGGCCTTGGTGCGCGAGGAGGTCTTGCGGGGGAAGGCGCCGCCGGTCACCCGGGCGGTGAGGGTCACCGGTCCCGGCGGGCGGGGCCCCTCCCCTTGCTTGTTCTGGTTCATAGGCCAGTACATCAGCGGGCAGACGGCACCGTGCGGCGTTCACGCTCCCGCACTCCCAAGGAGCGAATCACGGTGCCGGGCGTCAGGACGTGCCCTGCCGCCCGGTCGGGCTACCAGCAGCGCAGATCCTTGGTGAGTTCGCGGTGCCACTCGGTGCGTCGCGGCACGTACTCATCGGGTGCCGCACCGAGCGCGACGGCCTGGTCCGTGATCCCGTAGGTGACCCGGTAGGCCAGGACCTGGGTGGCATGGTCCATCCACTCTTGCGTCTTGTGCGCCGGCGGGACGGGACCGAGCACGGTCACGAACCACATGGGCAGAAGGGCGCGGTCACGGATCGCGTCGGCCAGGCGGCCGCGCAGCAGCCAGTTCAGCTTCCGCTCCGCCTTGTCGCCCTGCTCGATCAGCGACGCCTCTACCTGCCGCAGAGAGTCGTCCTGGGCCAGTGCGGCCCGCGCGGCCTGGGCAGTGCCGGCCAGCTTCTGAGCCCGCTGACCGTGGCTCTCGGCGAGGGTGCGGGACATGCCGAAGTCCATGACGGCCTGCTTGAACTCGCGGGACGTGCGCGGCTGACTGGCCAGGACGCCGGCGGCCTCCACCACCTTGTCTCGGTGCTCGTCGCGTTCTTCGACTGCCCCTTCGTAGTGGCGGATGTTGAGGCGGTGGGCCTCGCGCTGGTGTCCGGGGAGCAGGCCGGAGCGTACGTTCCAGCCGTGGTTCGCGGTCCTGGCCAGCTTCTGCCACTCCGGGTCGATGGTGTCGAGGTCGCAGAGCGCGTGACGCCACGGAGACAGGGGCCGGCCATACGGCCAAGGGCACGTCGTATCGACAGAGCTGGAGAAGGAAATTCTGGGTCAGCGAGGGTTCGTATGCCGGAAGATGCTTGAACAAAAGCGGGAGGGGATCCTATGACCAACGACTTCGACGCGCGACTGGCCGAGATTCTGGGCGCGGCTACGGAGAACGTCCGCCGGACGATGGCTGCATCAATCAGGCCGGCACCGAAGGTGGAACTTCCGGCGCCGGTGCGGGAGGCTCTGGCCAAGGCCATCGCGCCTCTGCAGCCAGTGCTGGAGCGCTTGAACACAATGATGCCGGAGAACTGGCAGGGCCAGCGCCTTGACTACAGGGACATGGTCCGGTTGATGCAGGAGGGCGTGCCCCTGGCGTGGGTGCCACCGGCTGACGTCATCCGGCTGCTGCTCTCAGCCGATGACGCCTCCTCCCGCTCGAAGGTCATCGACGACTGCCGGCCGGAGATCCTTATCTCCTGCCGTGAGGCCCTCTCAGCAGTCACGGACGAGCGGCTCACAGCGCAGCGGGAGCTGCTTGAGGAGTGCGCCCGAGCCATCGAGAACGGCACGTTCAGCAGCGCCCAAGCGCTTGCCGCGAACGTCTGGGACAACCTCATGCGCGGCATAGCCTTCGCCAACCCCGACTTGCTCACCAGCGACGGCCGCTGGAGCTACGGGCACATCAAGCGGAGCGCTCCCAGCGTCGAGGCCGAGGAGGATGCCACGATCGGGGAGTTCCGAAGGGCGGCCATATTCCTGCCCCTCCCCAAGACCCTGGAACAGTTCTTTCACCCCAAACCCGTGCCACGCAGCTTCAACCGGCACGCCACCGCCCACGCGACTGGCACCGCGCAGTACACCGTCCCCAACGCTATGACCGCGCTCATGCTCGCCGTCAGCGTCCTGCGTGAAATCGATGACCAGGCCTACGTCGTGCGGATCCACGCCTGAGAAGCGGCGTTCGTCCGACCAGCAGCGAGAGCAGCGGCGGGACCAACTGCGTCCAGGTCGCATTCCTCGACCAAGGCGTCGTGGCGCTGCGCGACTCGAAGAATCCCCACCAGACACCGCACCTGTTCAGCGACGCCGAGTACAACGCCTTCGTCGGCGGCATCGTCCGCGGCGAGCTCTGTCGCGGCTGAACCCGTACTTTCTGCGCGTCGCCCGGCCCCAGTCCACGGGGGCCGGCCGTCTCCGTGAGAAGAGTTCTCCCGTGTATACCTGCCCGGTGCTTATGCCAGCGATGTCGCGGGCAGCTGTCCGAGAGATCCCGGCGCGAGTTCGCCCTCGTCCATCCGAGCCGCCGACGCCCTGCGCCCACTGCGCGCCCCCGACGCGCCGAAGCTGGACGAGGACGACGACGGCGAGCCTGATTTAGTCGTGGCCGACCAGCGCGGTGATGAGCTTGCAGGCCCTGGCCTTGGTCAGCCGCTTCGCGGCCGTAGCGCAACGTTGCCGGGGAGTGCGCGGAGCGATGTCGCTGCCCTTGATCACCTTGGCGAACTCGGCGTCAAACCGCTCCTTGCCGACCTTCTCCGCGAGCGTGGTCAGGTACTTCACCTGTGCCTCGGTGGCCGGCTCGGTCTTCGCCTGTTTCCGCCGCTCCTGCGCAGGGGCGTAGATCTGCTTGTAGTGCTCCTTGCGGGCCGCCTCCGCCTCCGAGCTGCGGCAGGTGATCTGCACGCCCTCGAACCAGGTCTGGGTGCCCGGCTTGCCGGTCACCGCCTCCCACAGCGCGTCCGCCGTCAGCTTCCCCTCGTCGACGCCTTCGGTCAGACCTGGACCGACGAGCCCGTAGTGGCCGGTCTTGCCCCGCGGGATCACCGTGAACCCGGCCGGAACGGCATGGGCTTCGAGCCAGTCCCGGCCGCACCCGCAGTGCCGGGCGTGGTACCCGGCCCACTTCCGCTCCAGCGGCTCGTAGACGAGCCGGTCACCGTAGTACTTCGGATCTCTCGCGAACCCAGACACGGCTGGCAGTCTTCCACCCCCGGCCCAGGCAGAACAGCCCGCCGTCAACCGTGTGAGGAGCTGCAGCGGGGAGGAGACGCCTAATGGGTGATGGCCTTCCGTGATCGACACCTACTTCAATACGGCGGACATCGGCGATTTATGGGCCCGGAGTTCGGCTCTGTGAACGACCTGCGTCCTCCCCCTGGATCCTTCGCCAGAGCCTGCCACTCCCTCGCATCCCATGTGCTGGGTTCGCCAAGGAACATGTCGCGGCCGGGTCACCCGGCCGGTGGCGCGGTGTTCTCGGGCTCCGTCTCGCTGTGTGGCCTGACGGGAGCCGCCGGGCCGCACAGCGAGCCCGCCTGCTCCTGTCAGCGCCCGGCTGGTTCGGGGTAGCGCCGTGGCTGGTGGTCGAGCATCTGGCCATGCAGCTCGGCATCGAGGACGCGTCGGTGGTGAAGCGGTACACCGAGCGGCCGAAGACGGCGTACGAGCACGCGTGGGAGATCCGGAGCTGGACGAGGACGACGACGGAAGCGGTCAGGGGTGAGGGGCAGGTCCTGGTCGGCGGCGCACGGCCCCGGCTCAGGGTGACTGCGGGGTGTCGTGGCGCAGGCCGTCGAAGAGGAGGGCGGTGATCTGCCTTGCCTCGACCAACCAGCCCTGTGTGGCGCGCATTCCGCAGATGCCGCCCAGGGCGCGCAGCAGGGTGGAGCCTGTGACGTCGTCGCGGACGGTGCCGGCCGCGCTGCCGGCTTCGAGCAGCAGGGAGAGGGCGCCTGCCATACGGGTGCGTGCGTCGTCGAAGACCGGTGAGTCCGTCGCCATGATGCTCTCCAGCACACTGGACATGCCCTTGCCCACCGCCGCATGGTCCACCAGCAGCAGCAGGAAGCGCCGCAGCGCCTCCTCCGGGGTGTGCTGGTCCAGCAGGACGCCGGGCGCGGCGCACAGGTCGTCGACCTCTTTGCGGTAGACCTCCTCGATCAGGGCTTCGCGGGTTTCGAAGTGGCGGTAGAGCGTTCCGACGGCGACGCCGGCGCTGCGGGCGATGTCCTCGACGTGCGCGTCGGTGTCGCCGCCGAGGAATGCCTGGCGGGCCGCGGACAGCAGTGCCTCGCGGTTGCGTCGCGCGTCGGCGCGCAGGGGGCGTGGGGGCGGCAAGGGAACCTCCATAAGGTGAGTCCGGTTCCGTTTACGTGTACCGTTTCCGGAGTCAGGTTCATCTTACGGAGGAGACTTCCCATGCCGAACACCGACGAGGGCCTGGCTGGCCTGCGGGTGCTGGTCACCGGCGGCAGCCGGGGCCTGGGCGCGGCGACCGTGCGCCGCTTCGTCGCCGCGGGCGCGACCGTGCTGACGGCCTCCCGCAGCCGGCCCGAGGAGGACAGCGGCGCCACCTTCCTCGCGGCGGACCTCTCCACTAAACAGGGTGTCGTCGAACTAGGCTGCCGGGTGGTCGAGCAGGTGGGCGGAGTGGACGTGCTCGTGAACAACGCGGGCGCGGCGAGCGCCCCGGCACCGACCCTGAGCCGGTCGGACGAATCCTGGCAGACAGACCTGGAGATGAACCTCCTCAGCGCCGTGCGCCTGGACCGAGCCCTGGTGCCAGGAATGGTCGAGCGGGGCTCCGGCGTCGTCGTGCACGTCTCCTCGATCGCCAGCCAACTGCCCCAGCGCACCGAGGCGTCCTACGCCGCCGCCAAGGCCGCGCTCAACACCTACAGCCGCGAACTGGCCACCGAGGTCGGCGAGCACGGCGTGCGCGTGGTCTGCGTCCTTCCCGGCTTCATCGTCACCGACGGCGCCACCGCCCACCTGAAGCACATGGCCGACAAGCAGGGCATCACCACTGAAGAGGTCACCCAGCAGATCGTGGACCACCTGAAGGTTCCCATGGGACGCCCCGGAGATCCCGAGGACGTCGCCGAGATGATCGCCTTCCTCGCCTCCAACCGCGCGAAATGGCTCACCGGAGCACAGTTCCGCGTCGACGGCGGCATCATCCCGACCGTCTGAGCAACCACCGACAGCACGAACAGGACACCCCCATGCCCATCACCCTGACCTCCGTGATCATCGACGTCGCCAACATCGAGAAGGAGAGCAACTTCTGGCACCGGCTGCTCGGCGGCTCCCTCACCCCCACCCACCACTTCGTCCAGGCCCCCGGCCTCCCGGTACTCGTCGTCCAGTCCGCCCCCGGACACACCGCCCCGAACTGGCCGGACGGCACCTCCCAGCAGATGCACCTCGACTTCGGCGTCGACGACCTCGCAACCGCCGACCTCATGGCCACCGACGCCGGCGCCACCCGACTGCGCCCCACCGACGAAGTCACCCCGGAAACCCGTACCGGCAGCCGCATCTACGCCAGCCCGGCCGGACACCCCTTCTGCCTGCGCCCGGCCTGAGCCAGGCCGCCGGCCATGGAGAACTGGTGACAGTTGAATACGAGAGCCCACCAGTACCGAGGCCGGAGCCCTGCCCGGCCGTGCGATTACTGCGCACCAGAACCGTCGATCGTCCATCCGCGTCAGCGAGGTACCGGCGGCTCTCTACTACCGGTACCTCGCCTACGGCGGGTGATGAAGAGCGCGCTCGTCATCTGGTCAGTCAGAAACGACGAACATGCTGTTCTGCAGCGGACCGTCCTCGCCGTCGGCGCCGGCTTCTTCGACCCGAGCAGCACGCGGTCGGCCTGGTCCAGGACGTCGCGGGTCAGACCTCGAGGTACGCGACGACGACCGTGGTTATCTCGGGTTTGTGTGGAGTAGTTGCAGCTCAGGGCGTCGCTGCTGTGTGAGGGACGTTAGCCACGGTCCCGCTTCAAATAGGGTGACGGGGTGTCTCAGAGTCCTGATCAGCCGCTTCTGCCGTCTCGTCATCAAGTTGGCAGCCTTCGTGACTTCCTCCATGGAAGGACGTACTCGGCTGCCTCAGTCACCATCCGGCTCGACGGTGCACCGTCTCATGCTGCGGGCTCGCCTCTGGATGACGTGAGCAAGGTCTCCGATGCCCTGTATGAGGTTGTCGACGGTCTTGCCAGGCAGGTGCTGGACGCGGTTTTCTCCGGGCAGCCGAACGCTGAGGCGCGTGGCGCATGGGTCGCGCTCTTGCTGATCGCCCAGAACTGGCGGGACTCACCTGATCTGCCGGCAGAGTTGAAGACCATGGTTGATGAGGCCCTTCCACTCTGATGGGCGGCAACGCTGGATCGTCACCAGTCGAGCTCCGTCAGGTCATCGCTCCTGGTCTCCAGCTGCGCGGAGTCTGGCAGCGGCTTCAGCCGGTGTGTCGTAGTAGCCGGGGCGAGCCAGGAGGACCGAGCTGAAGTAGTAGCCCTGTTCTTCGTCGGGTTCGTCGTCCGCTTCGAAGGGGCGCCAGAAGCTGAGAAGAAGGTCTGGTGCGATGAAGGAGGCCGGGTCGTCCTCGGCCTCGGTGATCGTGGCGAGCCCTCGCAGCTGGGTGACCACCTCGGCAGCGGGCAGACCGAAGACATCGATGCCGCGGAACCGGACGATGTCCTGGCCGCTGGCGGGTCGGCCCAGCTCGATTGCTTCGAGCTTGCCGCGCGAGCAGTGAATGCTGACCATCAGGCCGCTTGGCCGGAAGACGAACCTGCCCAATTGGTCTGATTCCGAGATCGCTGAGGGATCGCGGAACGAGGCGAGCGCTTGGTCTGCCGCCTCGCGGGGCATGCCGATGACCAGGGCGCCGAGACCGGTGGGCGGCGTGAGTTCGAATTCCATGAGCGAATGATTCCAGAACCGATGATCGGCGGGATTCAGCGCTCTGGTGGCAACCGATTCTCGTTGCGGATCATGCGGCGGAGGCTTGTGCGGGCAGCTGCCAGGTCGTCCTCGAGCTCGGTGACTCGTTGCCGGAGCTGTGTGTTCTCTGTGGTCGCCTGCCGTTCCGCCGTGGAGAGTCGTAGGTTCTCCTCGGTGAGCTCGCTGATGCGATTGACCAGGTCGTGGTTGCCTAGCTGTTCGACCTGTTGGCCCAGATGAATGCGGGCTTGTTGCCGTAGCTGTCCGTTCTCGGTTCGGAGCTGTTTGATCTCCTGTCGGGCGAGAAGCAGGTCGGTCTGCTCGCTGGCGGTGGAGACCTTCCGCCCGCTCCGCTGGTCCTGGTGGCCTTGGGCAGCCTGTCGGGCTCGTGCCTGATCGATGCGTTCGCGCAGGCCAGGAGCATAGACGAGCCAGCTGGAGACGCCGGCTTCGCGGGCGACCGCGGCGAAGGTGATCCGGCGGTTGTCGCGGAGCATGTCCTGGACGGCCTTGAGGACGCGTCCCCGTTTGTCGGCACTGTCCCGTTGACGTGCGGCTTTGAGGATGTCTGCGGGTGTCCTGGAGGGCTTCTCGGATGTCTCAGCAGGCATCCGGGGCGTCCTTGCGGATCACGGTCAGCGGCAGCAGCTTGTGGTCCCGGGTCGCGCGAACCTTCCGCAGGACCGCGCTGGCATCCTCGATCTCCTCGCGTTCGTCCTGGGGGAGCTTGCTGAGCCGGTTGCGCATGGTGTCGGCGACGGTCGTGAAGGCGGTGATCTGGTCGGTGAGGTTGCGGACGACGAAGTCGTCGGCGTCCATGGCCGTGGCGGTCTCGCGGTCGGCCCGCAGGTCGTTGACGTGTTCCTCGATCGCGGGCAGATAGGACGGGTCGGGGCGATAGAAGCCGCAACCGGCGCATTGGAAGCGGATCGGGCAGGCTTTGCCGCCGGCCTTGACGTTGCTGGGCTCGCGGCAGTTGCCGAACGGGACGGCGACCGATTGCGCTTCGTAGTCGGTGGTGCTGGTGAACGGTGCCGGCCGTCCGGAACGGTCGATGGTGTGCTGCCGCATGGTCGTGATCGCTTCGCGTTTCCGCTTCAGGGACACCTGGTAGTACGACATCGTGGTGACGATCGACCGGTGGTCCATGAGCTCTTTGAGCACGTCAACGGGGACGCCGGCGTCGGCGTGACGCTGGGCATAGGCGTGCCGGAACGCGTAGAGGAAGATCAGCGAGCGGTCGAACGGCAGCCTGTTGCCGTGCTCGTCCAGTTCGTCGCTCAGCAGTACCGGGATGGCCGCGACCCAGTCCCGCATCGCGTTGGCCAGGTTGGACCCCATGTGCGCGATCCCGCTGCGGCCGGTGATCGACGGGAACAGGTACTTCTGGCTGCGGGAGGGAACCTCCAGCTCCCGTCGACGGGTCTGCCAGGTCCTGATCACCGCGGCGGTTTCGCGGGTGATCGGCAGCTTGCGGCCGTAGCGGCGCTTCTTGACGTTGTCCCAGATCAGGGTGTCTTCGTCCCCCCGGGTCTCCAGGCACTTCAGCCGCAGGCTGGCGACCTCGACGGGACGGCGGCCGGTATCACGCAGGACCAAGTAGGCCGTCTGCATCATCAGCTCGACGTCGGCCGGTTCCATCTCGCCGTAGGGGAAGCCGGCTCCCATCAGGGCGAGGTGGGCATCGAGCTGGGCGATGACGGGCTCAGGGACGGCTCGGCCGGCAGCATCCTCGCTCGTCTCCTCGGGCGGCAGGACCAGTGTCTTGTCCCGGTCGAAGCTGCCGGGCATGCCGGTCAGCATGTCCGTCTTGCGGCCGAAGTCGACGATCTCCATGAAGCTGCCGAACGACTGCTGGCGATGGTTCCGGCTGGCGAGTTCGTCATCGGTGGTGCGTCGGATGCGGCTCATCGCGGTGAAGACTGCCTGCATGTCGGCGAACCGCAGTTTCGTGTAGTCCTGGCCCCCGCCGGGCCGTGCATGCAGTGCATCGGAAGCGACGACGCAAGCAGCGAACACCTGCTTGAACTTGCCGCTGTCCAAGCTGACCGTGGTGGCCCACGTCTTGATCACTTCCCGGAGCCACGGCTGTCGGATGGCGGAAGCGTCGACCTGTCCCGGGCGGCTGCGGCGCCCGCCCAGCGCCGGGGACCGCAGATTCATCCAGCCCAGGTCCCAGGTGTCGGCATCGGTGGGCGCCAGGCCGCGGAACGACAGAGAGGCTCGGCGCAGACTTCGGACGGTCTCGCGGATCAAGGCCGCGAGGTTGTGGTGCTGGTAGATCCCTTCGATGAAGGACGCGACGTCCACCGTCAGCAGGCTCGGGACGCCCTCCAGCCGACGGGTCAGATGGCGGGTGGCCATCGGCTCGATGATGCCGCCGCGGGCATCCCGTTGCTGCAGTGCGTAGAGAAGCTCCCAGCGGACAGGGTCCTCCAGGTCCCGCAGGGTGAACTGGTGGGTGAGCAGACGTGTGGCCACTTGCCGGGCCCATTGCTCGGGGTCGCGGGTCGCGCCCGCCCTCTTGTCACGGTCCCACCGCTGGACGTGCGTGCCGCAGAGTCCCGCGACTACTCGCTGGTTGAAGCAGCCCCGGACGATGCAGGTCGGCCTTGCTTCCAGCGGCTCCGCAGTGGTGACAGCCAGCCATTCCTCGACTGTGGTTTCCGGATCCGGGCGCCGGCGCCAACGCGAGTAGTGGGTGCGGCAGATCTTGCCGCTGTAGGCCGGCCGTTCGCATCTGCCGGAGGGACCTTCCAGAGCGCATGGCTCGCGTTCGGACCCCCATTTCGTGCGGATCCGTCGGGGCCGCTGGTAGGTGGCGACGAACTCTTCCCGGCTCAGCGTGCTGGTCCTGTGAGCATCCAGGCAATGTCGGCAGAGCAGGTTGCGGGAGGGCATCACCGTCCAGCACGAGGTGGTGGCGCACTTCGAGGCCGAGGTGCGCGGGTTGTCCACGTCGCCGTCGAAGAACCATGCCTGCTGGGACCACTCGCCCGGCCGCCAGAGAGGATCGACCTGCTCCTGCAGCCAGCTCGTCCAGGCCGTCAGGTCGAGGGGAACGACGTCGGAGTGCGGCTCCGCTGTGATCGGGGCGGGACTGGTCACGAGCGCCTCCCTGCTGCCACCAGCTCGACTGCCGCCCGCTTGTCCGCGTCACTGGCGTGCAGGTAAGGAGTCAGCGAGGACCGGGAGACGTGCCCCATCAGGTCCTGGACCACGTCCTCGTCGACGCCGGCGCGGACCCAGGCCGTGGCCGCCCCGTGCCGCAGCATGTGCGGACGGGCGGTGAGCTGGGTCTTCTTCGCCAGCCGGTCGAAGAGCTCCTTCGCCGTGCCATAGCGCATCGGTCGCCCGAGCGGGGCGTGGAAGAGGTTCACGAAGACCATGTCGCAGTCGGCCGCCTCGGGGACCTCGTCCCGTTCGAGCTGATAGTCCGCATAGAGCCCGGCGAGGTCCTCGGTGACCGGGATGACCCGGGCGAAGCGGGACTTGGCCAGGGCTCCGTTGGCGTTGTTCGCCCGCCTCCGGACATGAATGTGCGGGCCTTCCACCCGGCATCCGAGCATCCGTGAGTCGCTGAGCAGGTGCATGTCCTGACGGCGTAGTCCCAGTGCCTCGCTGATCCGCTCTCCCGTGCAGCCGAGCAGGGCGATCAGGAACCGGTCGCGGGCCCGCGTCGCGACCTGGAACAGCTGGTCAGCCTCCTCCGGAGGCAGATACTCCACGGCCTCTTCGGACGGCTCAGGCAGCTTGAGGATCTTCGTCCTCACGGTGCGGAACTGGCCGTCCTCGCCTGCATCCTTGCCCGGCGGAAGCCAGCTCAGGTACTTCGGTTCCGACAGCCGGCCCACAAGCTCCGCGTCCACCCACTCATTGCGCGAGCAGAACCGCAAGAACTCGCAGACCCCGGTCATCACCGCGTTCGCGGACTTCTCCATCCGGAAGCGCGGCGGGGACGACAGCCGCGGGCTGCGTGGAGGTAGCGGCTCGTCCACCAGCCAACGCAGGAACCGGGCCAGGTCGAGCAGCGTAATCGACTTCCAGTCGAGGCCACGTTCGGAGCACCAGGTCAGCAGCAGAGCGGAACGGATGCCGTACGCCTTCTCGGTGTTGAACGACCGACCCATGTCCCGCAACGAAGCCAGGAACAGGCAGGACTCATGGTGAAGCCGGTACGACTCATCGACCACGACCCACAGCGGGCGCCCGTCGACTGGGGACTCAGCGCATGCAGCACGGAACTTCATGACACCGATGACTGACCGTCAAGACGTGCCTCACAACCAGCAGATATCTCACAGTCACACGGACTGATGAGCCCATGTGCCTCACACAACGAGGGCCAGATCAGGACCGCAGATAACCACGGTCCGCAGAGCCGTCACCCAGTACAGGAGCCGTACGCGCTCGATGTCGTCTGTGTACTGGCGCAGCCGGGGGCCGGCGGCGGTGCCGGGGATCGGCTCGCCGACGTCGGGGTCGACGGAGATGACGACCAGGGCGCGGTCCAGGGCGTGGATGTCCGCCTCGTTGGTCAGGCTCTCCAGCTGCTTCGCGGCGGAGTCGGAGAACGCGATCCGGGCGCGGCGCGGGCCGTGCGGTGCGGGCATCAGGCGACGGCCGGGCGCTGGGCGGCGAGCCGGGCGAGGTGGGACTCGCGCAGTTCCTCCCACGGCGTGCATTCCTCTACCGCGGGCAGCCCGTTGGCGGCGATGTCCTCCAGTACGGCGGCGAGCTGGTCGGCGCTCTCACGGGTCCGGGCCGCGTACGCGCGCAGTCCGTCGGCGGCGTCGGGCTCCAGCTGCTGCCGGGCGGCGGGGGCCGGCTGTTCGCTCATCGAGGGCCTCCAGGGCGCGAACGGGCGTGTGTCACCACAGTATCGGCCGCACGGCGGCCGTGGGACCGCTCCGCTTCACTCGGGCACGGAGGGGGCGGCCGCGGCTCCTTCGTCCTTGGCGCACAAGGGTTCGCCGGAGCACTTCCCTCCGAGGCCGGGATCGGCGCAGGTGCACTCCGGCTCGCGCTCCGTGACCTGCGTGATGCGGTAGAGGCCCGGGGCCATCTTGCCGATGCGCAGCTTCTGGACCTTCGCTGTGGCTTCTTGGATCGAGGCGGCGTGGGTGGTGTAGATCAGGGTGGTAGCGCCGGGGTAGAACGGGTCGGTGCACCGTGCCACGACCTGGTAGTCGTGCTTCATCTGAGATTCCACGCGGTCGCTACGCCGAGGACCTGTCCGGCGCATCATGCATGTCCGATTCGTTCAAGAGGACGGTAGCCGCGGTCCGTTACCGTCACCGCCATGAACAACATCGGCGAGGAATCACTTCACCTCAGTACTTATATTGACCGCACCGTCAACGATGTATACGACTATGCCTCGGACCCGGCCAACCTGCCCGCGTGGGCCCATGGCCTGGGAGAATCCATCGAGAAGATCGAAGACCGTTGGGTCGCGGAGTTCTCCCCCATGGGACGGGTCGTGATCACCTTCGCGCCGCGTAACGAGCTGGGCGTGCTCGACCACGACGTCACGCTGCCCTCCGGGGAGACCGTCTACAACCCGGTCCGAGTGATCGTCAGCGGCGCAAGGAGCGAAGTGGTGTTCACCCTCCGTCGCCGGCCGGAGATGAGCGACGCCGAGTTCGAGCGTGATGCCGGCACGGTCGCCGCCGACCTGGCCCGGCTCAAGGATCTGATGGAGTCCGAGTGAGGCCCTCCTCCGGTCCCAGCGGATCCACGTGATCGCCGCGGAACCGGATGGTTGGCAGGTCATGGGCGGGGAGAGCTGACGCATGACGCCACCCGGAGTACTCCACCCCGAACTAGACAGGAAGCGTGAGATGACAGACGACGTAAGAGCCATCGCACAGCGCATGTATGAGGCATTCAATGCCCGTGACCTCACCGCGGCGAAGACGATCTTCTCCGGCGACTTCGTGAGCCACCCGATGGGGACTGTTGGCGTCGACAGCATTGTGAAGGCGTGGAGCGGGCTCCACGCCATGTTCCCGGACATCCAGGTCATCGTCGAGGACATGCTCGTGGATGCAGACAAAGCCGCAGTCCGTACGAGCCTGAACGGCATCCCGGGGGGAGTTGAGGAACAGGCTCTCCCCTCGATGATGGAGATCTTCCGGGTACAGGACGGCCGCATCTCCGAGCTGTGGGGCCTATCTTCACTCAGCCGCCCCGGGCGCTGAACTCAGCGTTCAGCCTCCACCCTCGGTTCACGCGTTGAGCAGAGAGCCGGGTTTTCGCTGTTCGGCGGACAGCAGAGCGGCCGTGGGTGATCAGGTGCGGGATGATCTCGGCATGCGTGGTGGGGAGGGTCTGTTTGGCTTCGTTCACGTGAAGTGGTTCTGGCTCACTTTCCGTGGAGGGCTGACTGAGTGTGATGTCAGCGGTATGTGGTGGGATGGCCGGACTCTGCTGCCGTGACCTGCTGGGAGACCACCTTCATGCCCGTGTACTCGTCTCTGACTCACGCCCTGACCGCGGCTTTGGTCGATGTCCTGTGGTTCATCGAGGGCAGTGAAGACGAGCAGATGGATCCGGACGACGCTGTCAAGGTCCTGGAGGGTGTCGCCCACCTGGTCAGCAAGCTGTCGAGCGACCAACGGAGCGAACTGATCGGTCTGCTCGGGACGATGGCCGAAGCCGAGTCCGACCCCGCGCGGCGGGAGTTCCTGGAAGGGTTTCCGGAAGGCTTCGGGCTCCTCGATGATGCGGTCTGACCTGTGCTTCACGTGTAGAGCAGGACGCGCTTGCGGAGGAGATGGAAGCCAGCTCGGCCGAACATCTGGCGTTTGAGCATCTTGATTCGGTTGACGTGTCCTTCAATAACACCGGAACTCCAGGGCAGGGTGAGGCCAGCGATGACGGCGTCGCGGTCTCGGTCGATGCCTGCGGCGAGGCTGTGGAGGCTGGGCAGGTCGTCCTGGCGGCCGGCGTCGATCCACCGCGGGAGCCGTTCGCCCTGGCGCTCCGTGAGCATCCGGGCGAAGGACCGCCGTGACCGGCGAGTGCGTCGAGCTCGGGACACTCGGCCAACACGGCCTTGAGTCGAAGCTGTTCGAGCTCGGTGAGGGTTTCCGGACGGCTGAGAATCCATCGGGTCACCACCCGGGGTGCTGGCGGCCGTGCGGTGACCGGACGGGGTGAGGTGCGCTTCTTCCTGATGTAGGCGCTGACGATGCCATAGCGGCCCTGGTAGCCGAGTGGGATTATCTCCTCCCAGAGCTTCCAGGCGTTGGTACAGCCTTCGTCCCAGCGCTCGTCAAGGTTGGGCTTGTACTCGTCAAGGGCGGAGGTCCGGTTGTACTGCCACTGGCCGCGGAAGAGGTCTTCGGGTCTCGCGGCGTCGGCAAGGCTTTTGACGGTGCGGTGGGTCATGTGGAGCTGGCGGCCGATCGCCCGGCGGCTGTGGCCGGCTTCCAGCATCGCGTGGATGGTGGCGTGCCTGGCCCGGATGCGGTTGGCGAACCGCTGGCTCTGCCACGACGAGTCCGGTGTCTCCTTGGGGGTCTCCTCGGCCCTCTGACCGTCTGCTGTCCCACGCCTACGCGCAGCGCCAGATCGCGTTGCGACCAACCGCGGGACGCACGCGCGGCCTTCAGCCACACCGGAAAATCCTCCATTCAAAAAAGTTACGCATGGCCTACGTGACATTCAAGAGGAAGGTGCGAAGGATCTGCCGCCTGTCAGATCTGAGCCGGTCGCACCGACCGTGGAAACCAGCACACAACGTGGCGAATCGACCACGGGAGTGGGCCGCCATCACTCCCCTGAGCCGGATCAGCAGGCTCCAGATCTCCGTCAGCTACGCGAGCAAGGTCATCGGCCTCGAAAGATTCACCGCGAACGCAGCCGGGCTGTCGTCACGACCGCAGACAGCAGACAGCAGACAGCAGAGCCAAGCACGGCCCACCCTCCGCCCATGTCGCCACGGACAAAACAAACGTCCCTCACACTCCCCCACCTCTAGATAAGAGCTCGTAACACGATCATGAGCGGGCTTTCTTGAGGCGTCTGTAGCAGATGAGGCTGCAGGCGAGGGAGACGAAGGCGTCGTGGAGTTCGG
>NZ_JBHVRW010000049.1:0-23150 GCF_042885475.1 Streptomyces sp. NPDC058051 | reverse complement strand
ACGAGGACTTCGACGTGACGGGCGCCGCTCAGCGCTCGATGGCGTTCGAAGCCCTCGACCAGCTCGCGATGGAACACCTCCTCGGCGTCCGCTGACGTCTTCGGGTGTCCGGCTCTCCGCCGGACACCCCTCCCCGGGTGCGGACCCGCCGGATCCGCACCCGGGCGCACGACTCCTACCGTCGGGACACGGGCGTCCCGACGGCCGGCATCCCTCTGATGCAAGGGCACCACCGTGACAGCACCTTCCAGGGACGGCCTGCGCCATCGGCGCCGCCGTCGCAACCAGCGGGTCATCGTCCCGCTCACCGTTGTCTCCGCGATCGTCGCGGCTTCGGCTCTCGCGGGCTGCGGGCAGCAGCGGGACGAGAATGTGTACACCGTCCTGAACTCGTCCACCGACGAGTCGTACCACCGCTGGGACGCCCAGACGCTCAGCCGCTGCAGCAAGCAGCTCGGGGTCACCATCGAGCAGCAGAGCGTCCCGGCCTCGCAGGTGATGACGAAGGCGCTGCGGATGGCGTCGTCGAAGTCGCTTCCCGACGTCCTCCAGCTGGACGCCTCCGAGATGCCCACGTTCGCCGAAGCGGGCGGGCTGATCCCCCTGAAGGATCTCGGACTCTCCACCGAGAACATCCCCGAGGGCATCGTCAACTTCGGCTCGTACCAGGGGAAGTACTACGGCGCGGCGCGCACCGTGAACACCCTCGCACTGTTCTACAACAAGGACACTCTCGCCAAGGCCGGCCTGAAGGTGCCCACCACCTGGGCCGAGATGCGGGAGAACGCGAAGAAGCTCACCCACGGCAACCAGTACGGTCTGGCGCTGAGCGCGGGCGGTGCGGAGGACGGCGTCTTCCAGTTCACCCCGTTCATGTGGTCCAACGGCGGCGACGAGACGAAGCTCGACAGCCCGCAGGTGGCGCAGGCGCTGGACTACTGGAAGAGCCTCCTGAAGGACGGCTCGCTCTCCAAGTCCACGGTCAACTGGACGCAGGCCGACGTCAACGACCAGTTCATGGCCGGCAACGCCGCGATGATGATCAACGGTCCGTGGCAGGTCGAAACCCTGAATTCCAAGAAGGGGCTGAACTGGGGCATCGCCCAGATCCCGGTTCCCGAGGCCGGGGGCGACTCCGTCGGTCCGCTCGGCGGCGGTGTGCTGACCGTGCCCAACACCGGCGACAGCGAGCGGGAGAAGATGGCCGCCCGCATCATCGGCTGCATGTCGAGCGAGAAGGAAGAGATCACCTACGCGCTGAACAGCTGGATGGTCCCGGCCAACGAGAAGGCGGCCGCCGTCTGGCGTACGAAGGTCCCGGAGCTGAGCGCCCTGGCCGATCAGGTGGCCACCGCCCGCTCGCGTACCGCCAAGCTCGGTGCGCGGTGGTCGTCGGTGTCGCTCGCACTGCAGAGCGCCTTCCAGTCCGCCCTCACGGGTGAGTCCAGCGAAGCCGCCCTGAAGCGCGCCCAGCAGCGTGTCACGAGCGGGAACTGAGGTACGCAACCATGTCGACCACCACTGCCTCCCCCGTCGCGGCCGTCCCGCAGACCACCGGCAAGAAGAAGACGGCGGACCCGGCCCGCGTCAAGCGCCGCCGCAAGCTCGCCCAGTGGGGGTTCATCGCCCCCGCCGTCATCTTCATGGCGCTCTTCTTCGGCTACCCGCTCGTCCGCAACGTCGTGATGAGCTTCCAGGACTATTCGCCGTCCACGTTCTTCACGGGCAAGTCCCCGTTCAACGGCACGGACAACTGGAGCAACGTCTTCAATGACGAGTTGTTCGGCAAGGCCCTGTGGCACACGATCCTCTTCACGATCGGCTCGCTGATCGGACAGTTCTGTATCGGGCTGGGCCTCGCGGTGTTCTTCACCCGCCGCTTCCCGCTGAACGGGCTGCTGCGGTCGCTGATCCTGCTGCCGTGGCTGGTCCCGATGGTCGTCTCCGGTGTCGTCTGGCGGCGCATCTTCGACCAGGACACCGGGGTGCTCAACTCGTTCCTCGGCACCATCGGCTTCGCCGGCGACACCCCGTGGCTGACCAGCACGAGCATGGCGCTGTTCTCGGTCGTGCTGGTGAACATCTGGATCGGGATCCCGTTCAACATGGTGATCCTGTACGGCGGGCTCCAGGAAGTCCCCAAGGAGATGTACGAGGCCGCGTCGCTCGACGGCGCCTCCGCCTGGCGGCAGTTCCGTTCCATCACGCTGCCCATGCTCCGGCCCGTCATCACCGTGGTGCTGGTGCTCGGCTTCATGTCGACGGTCAAGATCCTCGATCTGATCCTCGCCCTGACCGACGGCGGCCCCGCCGACTCCACGCAGACCCTGGGCACCCTCACGTACCAGAACTCCTTCGTCCAGCTGGACTTCGGGGCCGGTGCCGTGGTCGGCAACATCCTGATCCTGATCTCCGCCGTCTTCGCGGTGTTCTACCTGCGGGCCAACCGCAACGAGGGGAAGTGACCGGCATGGCGACCACTTTGCGTACCCCCGCCGCCCCGCAGCACACCACCGGCAAGCCGAAGCGCCGCTGGGGCGCCACGCTCTTCGGTGTCGTCGTCCTGTGCGTGATGCTGTTCCCGCTCTACTGGATGATCAACACCGCGCTGCAGCCGGACTCCGGCCTGGTCGACGTGAATCCGGTCCCGCACAGCCTGGACCTGTCGGGCTTCAGCTCGGCCCTCTCCGACCAGGGCACCAACCTGCTGACCTCGCTCGCCGTCGCACTCGGCGCCGTCGTCATCTGCCTCGCGATCTCCGCACCGGCCGCGTACGGGCTCGCCCAGTTCAAGCTGCGCGGCACCAAGACGATCGTCTTCGGCACCCTGATCACCCAGATGGTGCCGGGCATCGTCATCGCCAACGCCCTGTACAGCGCGTACGTGGACCTCGGCCTGGTGAACTCGTACGCCGGTCTGATGCTGGCGGACGCCTCGCTCGGCATCCCGTTCTCGATCGTGCTGATGCGCTCGTTCATGGTGGCCATCCCGCGCGAGGTCATCGAGGCCGCCGAGGTCGACGGCGCGGGACGGTTCCGTACGTTCGTCCGGGTCGTGCTGCCGATGAGCCGCAACTCGCTGATCACCGCCGGTCTGTTCTCGTTCCTGTACGCGTGGAGCGACTTCATGTTCGCGCTCACGCTGAACACCACGGACGACGTCAAGCCGATCACCCTCGGCATCTACCAGTACATCGGCGCGCATGTCGGGGACTGGGGCTCGGTCATGGCCGCGTCGGTGCTGTCGGCGATCCCCGCGGCGGTCCTGCTCGTCCTGTCCCAGAAGTACATCGCCGCCGGTATCACCGGTGGCTCGGTCAAGTAAGGCATTTCTTCCATGAGTGAGTTCCCCGTCTTCCCCCCCGGCTTCGTCTTCGGTGCGGCCACGGCCTCGTACCAGATCGAGGGCGCCGCGGCAGAGGACGGTCGCGGCCCGTCCATCTGGGACACGTACAGCCACACGCCCGGCAGGACGGACGGCGGTGACACGGGTGACGTGGCCTGCGACCACTACCACCGCTATCCGCAGGACGTGGCGCTCCTGCGCGACCTCGGCGTGGACTCCTACCGCTTCTCCATCGCCTGGCCCCGGATCCAGCCCGACGGCAGCGGACCGGCCAACGCCAAGGGGCTGGACTTCTACTCCCGGCTCGTCGACTCGCTCCTCGAAGCGGGCATCGAACCGGCCGCCACCCTCTACCACTGGGACCTGCCCCAGGCGCTGGAGGACCGCGGCGGGTGGCGGGTGCGGGAGACCGCCGAGCGGTTCGGCGAGTACACGGCGATCGTCGCCGAGCACCTGAGCGACCGGGTGCCGCGCTGGATCACCCTCAACGAACCGTGGTGCAGCGCCTTCCTCGGCTACGCCGTCGGCCGGCACGCGCCGGGTGCGCAGGAGGGCACGCCCGCACTGGCCGCCGCGCACCACCTGCTGGTCGGCCACGGCCTGGCCATGAAGGCGCTGCGGGCCGCGGGGGTCCGGGAGGCGGGCATCACGCTCAACCTGGACCGCAACGTCCCGGCCACCGGGTCGGCCGCCGACCTCGCCGCCGTCGTCCGCGCGGACACCAACCACAACCTGGTGTGGACGGAGCCGATCCTCGCGGGCCGCTACCCGGCCAGTGACGAGGACACCTGGGGCGAGCTGATCACCGGCCAGGACTTCCGCCTCGACGGCGACCTGGAGCTGATCTCCCAGCCGCTGGACTTCCTGGGCATCAACTACTACCGGCCGATCGTCGTCGCCGACGCCCCGTACCGCGAGGCCGACCCGGCCCTGCGGACCGCCTCCGACAACCGGTACACCGAGGTCGACTACCCGGACGTCCGGCACACCGCGATGGGCTGGCCGGTCGTCCCCGAATCCTTCACGGACCTGCTGACCGCGCTGAAGGAGACGTACGGAGACGCCCTGCCGCCGGTGCACATCACCGAGAACGGCTCGGCCGAGTTCGACACCGTCTCCCCGGACGGCGCGATCCACGACGCCGACCGCGTGAGCTACCTGCAGAGCCATCTGACGGCCCTCAAGGCGGCGATGGACGCGGGCGTCGACGTACGCGGCTACTACGTCTGGTCGCTGCTGGACAACTTCGAGTGGGCGCTCGGCTACGCGAAGCGGTTCGGAATCATCCGGGTCGACTACGACACGCAGGAGCGGACCCCGAAGGACAGCTACCGCTGGTATCAGCAGCTGATCGCCGCGCACCGCCCGTAGGGGCTCGGCTCCGGCTCCGGCTCCGGCTCCGGCTCCGGCTCCGGCTCCGGCTCCGGCTCCGGCTCCGGCTTCGGCTTCGGCTTCGGGAGCGTACGCACCGTGGTGAACATCCGCGTTCACCACGGTGCGTACGTTTTTGTGCGTCCCGAGCCGGTCGCGGGGGTACCGGTCCACCGTGGCCGGTCCACCCCCACGGATCACGCCGCTGAAACCTCACCGCAGCCCGATCGACAAATCCGCCTGTTACGGTCGCCGATATGCGGCCGCCGTTGCCCGCCCCGACAGCCCCGGACCTCCGTCCGGCCGGTGAACGAGGAGGTCAGCCGTGCGTGTCGAGGCTCGTCCAGGTGTCCGGCCCGGCCGGCGCCCCTCCCCCGCCTGGCTCAGCCACGCGCTGAGCCGACGCCCCGCCCCCGTCCCCCGCACGGCGATGGTCCGGGGTGCGCTCGGGGCGGGGCCGCTGCTCGGTGCCGGTATCGCGACCGGACACGCGGGGGCGGGCGTCCTCGCCGCACTCGGGGCGATGCTTGCCGGGGTCAACGACCGGCCGGGAACCAGACGCAAGGGTGTGGTGGGCATCGGATGCCCGGCCGTCGCCGGGTCGCTCGGGCTGCTGGTGGGGGCCGTCGTCGCGGACTGCGCCGGGCGCTGGTCGGCGGTGCCCGTGCTCTTCCTGGTGGGCTGGCTCTCCGGTGCGCTGAGCACGGTGGGCGCGGTGTGGTCGTCCGCGGCCCTCCAGATGCTGGTGACCCTCACCATCGGCCTGGGAATGCCGATGCCCGGACCGGCCTGGTTCAAAGCCGTCTGCTTCCTCTCCGGCGCGGTGTGGCTGCTCGTGCTGCGGCTGGTCCTGCGGGTGCCCCGTCGTGGCGGGGCGGCGCGGTCGAGCGGCGAGCGCGAGGCGGTCGCCGCCGTCTTCGATGCCCTCGCGGACGCCCTTCACGCGCTCGGCGGACCGCAGGCCGCAGCCGCGCGCCGCAGGCTGGTAGCCGTGCAGCAGCAGGCGCACGAGGCGCTGTCCCTGATGCGGCTGCTGCCCTGGCCCGGCCGGGTCGGCGCGGCCGGGCACCCGCTGACCGCGCGCTTCGACACGGCGGTGGCCCTGTGCGAGGCGAGCATCGCGCTGTTGTGGGAGGGGCGGCCCGTCCCCGGCGAGGTCGCCGAAGGCCCGCGCCGGCTGGCCGCCGCCGTGCGGACCGGCGGACCCGCGGGGCCGTTGCCGAGTCCGGTGTCGGACACGGTCGAGCGGACGGCGTTCGACCACGCGCTGCTGGAAGCCGCCGTCGTCTTCGACCGCACGCTGCACGGTGCGGCCGACGCGGGTTCCCGCAGCACCGCCGTGCCGTCCCGGCGGCCCTGGCGGAGCATGCTGTCACCGGCGGGGCGGGAGTACGGGTTGCGCGTGGCGCTCTGCGTCACGGTCACCGGCGCCGTCGCACTGCTGCTGCACGAGGAGCACTGGTACTGGCTGCCGGCCACCGCCGCGTTCCTCGTGAAGCCGGACATGGGGCCGCTGTTCTCCCGGGTGGTGAACCGGTTCGCGGGTACCGTCGCCGGAGTCCTGGCCTTTCTCCTGTGCGGCACGGCGCTCGGAGGGCCCGGCGCTGCGGGCACCGTGGCGCTGGTCGTCGTGGGCGGAGCGCTGGTCCCCTTCTCGGTCCG
This sequence comes from Streptomyces sp. NPDC058051, assembly GCF_042885475.1. Taxonomy (NCBI): domain Bacteria; kingdom Bacillati; phylum Actinomycetota; class Actinomycetes; order Kitasatosporales; family Streptomycetaceae; genus Streptomyces; species Streptomyces sp. NPDC058051. Next base: position 16,771 of record NZ_JBHVRW010000049.1, on the reverse strand, counting down.
TCACTTCGGACTCCAGACCGCGGTGATCACAGTGCTGGTGCTCTCCTTCGTCCGGACGGCCGGTGACACCGAGGCCGCTCCCGCCCGGCTGCTGGAGACCACGCTCGCCTGCGCCATCGTGCTGCTCGTCGGCCACCTGCCCCGGCTGACCGATCCCCGGGTGCGGGTCGGGCACCGGTGCGCGGTCACCCTGCGTTGCGCCGAGCTGTATCTGCGCCATGTGCTGGCGGGACCGGCTGAGGAACACAACCCGCGCAGGTCGGGCGCGCAGGGTCTGGCCCTGCGGAACGCCACCTACCGTGCGCTTGCCGACGCACGCGCGGCAGCGGAGACGGACGCGGCCGAACTCCCGGGCCCGTACGGCGGGAAGAGGCACGACTGGGCGGCCGTGGCGGACGCGGCCGAACTCATCGTCGACGCGGCGACGGTGTGCGCCCTCCGGGTCGAGTACGGCGTGCCCCGGCCGCCCGCCGCCGAGGTGGAACAGGTGACGGCCGCACTGTCGGCGGCGGCCGACGCCCTGGAGGACGGCCGGGCCGGAAGGCGGCCGGGGGCGGGGCCGCGCGACTGCCGTTCGCTGAGGGACGTCATGACCCATCTGCACGGCATTCACACGCTCACCGCGGACCCGATGCCTGCTCCACGCCCGTCCGGCCCCCCGACCGCACCCCGGGCGGCCCGGCGACCGACGCCGACGGGGACACGGGGATCGTCCCCGGGGTCCGCTCGGCGGAGGAGGCCGGGCAGTTCACGAAGGACAGGCTCGCCGCCTCCGTCACGCCCCTCGCGTACGCGAGGAAACTGACGGCGGGCTACGGGGCCACCGCCTGCGGACTGCCGTACGGCCCATGAGCTACGGGCTACGGGCGGAGACGTACGCGCCGCGCCGCGACGCCGGGGTGAGCGAACGGTCAGCTCGGTGTGGACCAGCAGATTCCGACCGGTACGGGAAAGGGCCGCACCCCTTCGCCCTGCGAAGAGATGCGGCCCACTGCCCTGCCGGATCGGCTACTTGCGGATCAGGTTGCGGAGCACGTACTGCATGATGCCGCCGTTGCGGTAGTAGTCCGCCTCACCGGGGGTGTCGATGCGGACGACCGCGTCGAACTCCACACCGGTGTCGGTGGAGACCTTGATCGTGCGCGGCGTCGAGCCGTTGTTCAGCTCGGTCACACCGGTGACGGAGAAGGTCTCCTCGCCGGTCAGGCCGAGGGACTCGGCGGTCGCGCCCTCCGGGAACTGGAGCGGGAGGACGCCCATTCCGATGAGGTTCGAGCGGTGGATGCGCTCGTAGGACTCGGCGACGACGGCCTTGACGCCGAGGAGCGCGGTGCCCTTGGCGGCCCAGTCGCGGGACGAGCCGGAGCCGTACTCCTTGCCCGCCAGGATGACGAGCGGGACGCCGGCGGCCTGGTAGTTCTGCGAGGCGTCGTAGATGAACGACACCGGTCCGTCGGCCTGGGTGAAGTCGCGGGTGAAGCCGCCCTCGGTGCCCGGGGCGATCTGGTTGCGCAGGCGGATGTTCGCGAAGGTGCCGCGGATCATGACCTCGTGGTTGCCGCGGCGCGAGCCGTAGGAGTTGAAGTCGCGGCGCTCGACGCCGTGCTCCGTCAGGTACGTGCCGGCCGGGGTGTCGGCCTTGATCGCACCGGCCGGGGAGATGTGGTCGGTCGTGACCGAGTCGCCCAGCTTGGCCAGCACACGGGCGCCGCTGATGTCCTCGACCGGGGTCGTCTCCATCGTCATGCCCTCGAAGTACGGGGGCTTGCGCACGTAGGTGGACTGCGGATCCCATTCGAAGGTGTTGCCGGTCGGGATCGGCAGCGCCTGCCACTGGGCGTCACCCGCGAAGACGTCCTGGTAGGACTTGTTGAACATGTCCTCGCCGATGGCGTTGGCGACGACGTCGTTCACCTCGGCCTCGGAGGGCCAGATGTCGGCGAGGTGGACCGGCTTGCCGTCCTGGTCGGTGCCCAGGGCGTCCTTGGTGATGTCGACCTTCATCGAACCCGCGATGGCGTACGCGACGACCAGCGGCGGGGACGCCAGGTAGTTCATCTTGACGTCGGGGTTGATCCGGCCCTCGAAGTTGCGGTTGCCGGAGAGCACCGAGGTCACGGCCAGGTCGTGCTCGTTGACCGCCTTGGAGACCTCCTCCGGCAGCGGCCCGGAGTTGCCGATGCAGGTGGTGCAGCCGTAGCCGACGAGGTTGAAGCCGACCTTGTCGAGGTACGGGGTCAGGCCCGCCTTGTCGAAGTAGTCGGTGACGACCTTCGAGCCCGGCGCGAGGGTGGTCTTGACCCACGGCTTGCGGGTCAGCCCCTTCTCGACCGCCTTCTTCGCCACGAGCGCCGCGGCGACCATGACGTACGGGTTCGAGGTGTTGGTGCAGGAGGTGATCGCGGCGACGGTGACGGCGCCGTGGTCGATCTCGTACGACGTGCCGTCGGGGGCCGTGACCGTGGTCGGGCGCGACGGGACACCGTTGGAGGCGGCCGGGGCGTCGGAGGCCGGGAAGGACTCCTTGCCCGACTCCTCGTCGTCGGAGACGTAGTTGCGCACGTCCTGGGCGAACTGCTGCTTGGCGTTCGCGAGGATGATGCGGTCCTGCGGGCGCTTCGGACCGGCGATCGACGGAACGACCGTCGACAGGTCCAGCTCCAGCTTCTCGGAGAAGTCCGGCTCGGCGGCCGGGTCCAGCCAGAGGCCCTGCTCCTTGGCGTACGCCTCGACGAGCGCGACCTGCTGCGCGTCGCGGCCGGTCAGGCGCAGATAGTTCAGCGTCTCGTCGTCGATCGGGAAGATCGCGGCGGTGGAGCCGAACTCCGGCGACATGTTGCCGATGGTGGCGCGGTTCGCGAGGGAGGTGGCGGCGACGCCCTCACCGTAGAACTCGACGAACTTGCCGACGACGCCGTGCTTGCGGAGCATCTCGGTGATGGTCAGCACGAGGTCGGTGGCGGTGGTGCCGGCCGGGAGCTCGCCGGTCAGCTTGAAGCCGACGACGCGCGGGATGAGCATGGAGACCGGCTGGCCGAGCATCGCGGCCTCGGCCTCGATGCCGCCGACGCCCCAGCCCAGCACGCCGAGGCCGTTGACCATGGTGGTGTGCGAGTCGGTGCCGACGAGGGTGTCGGGGTATGCCTGGCCGCCCCGGACCATGACCGTGCGGGCCAGGTGCTCGATGTTGACCTGGTGCACGATGCCGGTGCCCGGGGGGACGACCTTGAACTCGTCGAAGGCGGTCTGGCCCCAGCGCAGGAACTGGTAGCGCTCCTTGTTGCGGCCGTACTCCAGCTCGACGTTCTGCGCGAACGCGTCGTTCGTACCGAACTTGTCGGCGATGACGGAGTGGTCGATGACCAGCTCGGCCGGGGCGAGGGGGTTGATCTTGGCCGCGTCGCCGCCCAGCGCCTTGACGGCCTCACGCATCGTGGCGAGGTCCACGACGCAGGGCACACCGGTGAAGTCCTGCATGATCACGCGGGCAGGCGTGAACTGGATCTCCTGGCTGGGCTGAGCCTGGGAGTCCCAGCCGCCGAGCGCCCGGATGTGGTCGGCGGTGATGTTCGCGCCGTCCTCGGTGCGGAGCAGGTTCTCCAGCAGGACCTTCAGGCTGTAAGGGAGGCGCGCGGAGCCCTCGACCTTGTCCAGCCTGAAGATCTCGTACGACTCGTCGCCCACGCGCAGCGTGCTGCGGGCGTCGAAGCTGTTCGCCGACACGACAGTCTCCTTCATCAATGTGCGCGTACTCCGCGCCGCGCCTCGTTACGGCGGGCGCCGCGTGGTGCCGCCTTCGGCTCCTCGACCATCCGCTAAGGTAAGGCTTAGTTAGGTAACCCTTACCGATCGGCGGACTGCGGTGCGCCTTCGGCATATATCTCGATGTCGAGATAACTCTAGTACATCACCGCCTCACGGTCATGCGCGGGCGGGGCCTGTCCTGTGTCATCGGGCCTTGACCACTCCCACCGAAGTTCGACGACCGTCCCGCTCGTCCCACGTGCGCGGGTCGGGTCCGAGCGGGAATCATCTGTCGGAGTCCGTGTGTCCGGCCGGCTTCGATGTGCGGCACCGAAAGCGTCGAACGCACCAGGTGATGAGGGCACCAGGTGATGAGGGCACCAGGTGATGAGGGCAACCGCACCCCGGGCCCGTTCTGCCGTTCGATAGCCTCACCGCCGCACCCTCCCCGCCGATCGACGCATCGGCCCCGCCGCCGGTCGCGAGAACGCCCGGACCGCCGGGAGGACGGGTGCCCGGACCAAGGAGGAACATGAACGACGCCACCGAGTTCAAGGACATCTCCCCGACCACCCTCGCCGACCTCCTGGGGCGCGCGCAGGTCATGGACATCGGCATCCGCCCGCTGTGGCCCTCGATGCCGCGGGTCGCCGGCCCGGCGTTCACCGTGCGATGCCCTCCGGGCGACAACTTGATGCTGCACGCGGCCATCCACCGCGCGGAGCCCGGCTCGATCATCGTCGTCGAAGCCGGCGACGTGGACTACGCCCTCGCCGGAGGCAACGTCTGCGCCGTAGCCCAGCGCCGCGGCGTGGCGGCGTTCGTGACGGACGGGGTGATCCGCGACCTCGCCGAGGTGCGCGAGATGGGCTTTCCCGTCTTCGCCAGGGGCGTCATCCCCATCCCGGGAACCAAGAAGGCCGTCGGGCCGCTCAACGCCCCCGTGCGGTGCGGCGGCGTGCGCGTCGAGGCAGGCGACATCGTGGTGGCCGACGAAGAGGGCATCGTGGTCACCCCCCGCGCCCGCCGGGAGCAGACACTCCTCGACGCCCTGAAGAAGTCGGCCACGGAGGCCGGGGAATCCCTCGATACGTGGCAGGAAGCGCATCGCGCACGTATCGACAGAATTCTGGCCGAAAGCGGCTTCGGGGACTGATCCGGCCGCTCGCCCGGAAACCGACCCGGCGCCGGACTCCCGTCGGACCGCGCCACTCACCGGCCCCGGCCCGCCTCCCCCGCCGCGCGGGGCCGGACCGGGGCCGGCGCACGCACACCCCCGGATGGACGCGCACCGCGCGCCGTCGCGAAGGTGCGGGTGGACCATGGAACGCACAGCGCACCGGTGGCCGCACCTTGCACACACGTCCGCCTGCCCAACTGCTGTGCCGCCACTCGCAGCCGTCACCCGAATGCCACACCCCGCCACAGGTCTCATCTCATATCTGAGATAACCTTTCACCATGTCAGACGACTACCTCGTACGCATAGGCAAGCTCATCCGTGACGCCCGTCAGCACCGGGGCTGGACACAGAGTCAGCTTGCCGAGGCGCTCGCCACCAGCCAGAGCGCCGTCAATCGCATTGAGCGCGGCAACCAGAACATCAGCCTTGAGATGATCGCGCGCATCGGTGAGGCACTCGAAAGCGAGATCGTGTCGCTCGGCTACGCCGGGCCCATGCACCTGCGCGTGGTCGGCGGACGCCGGCTCTCGGGCTCCATCGACGTCAAGACGAGCAAGAACGCGTGCGTGGCTCTGCTCTGCGCCTCGCTCCTCAACAAGGGCCGTACGGTGCTGCGCCGCGTGGCCCGCATCGAGGAGGTCTACCGGCTCCTGGAGGTACTGAACTCCATCGGCGTGCGGGCCCGGTGGATCAACGACGGAGTCGATCTGGAGATCGTCCCGCCCGTCCGGCTCGACATGGACGCCATCGACGCCGACGCCGCCCGGCGGACCCGCTCCATCATCATGTTCCTCGGCCCGCTGCTGCACCGAATGGACTCGTTCAAGCTCCCGTACGCGGGCGGTTGCGACCTCGGGACGCGGACCATCGAGCCGCACATGATCGCACTGCGCCGGTTCGGGCTGGAGATCGCCGCGACCGAGGGGCTCTACCACGCCCAGATAGACCACTCGGTCACGCCCGACCGTCCCATCGTGCTGACCGAGCGCGGGGACACCGTGACCGAGAACGCACTGCTGGCCGCCGCCCGGCACGACGGCACGACCGTCATCCGCAACGCGTCGTCCAACTACATGGTCCAGGACCTGTGCTTCTTCCTGGAGGCACTGGGCATACGCGTGGACGGCATCGGCACGACCACACTGACCGTGCACGGCGTCCCGCACATAGACGTGGACGTCGACTACTCCCCCTCCGAGGACCCGGTCGAGGCGATGAGTCTCCTCGCCGCAGCCGTGGTGACGGAGTCCCAGCTGACGATCCGCCGGGTACCGATCGAGTTCCTGGAGATCGAGCTCGCGGTGCTGGAGGAGATGGGCGTCGACTGCGACCGCACAGCCGAGTACGCCGCGGACAACGGCCGCACCCGGCTGGTCGACCTCACGGTCCGCCCCTCCAAGCTGGAGGCGCCGATCGACAAGATCCACCCCATGCCGTTCCCAGGGCTCAACATCGACAATGTGCCCTTCTTCGCGGCCATCGCCGCCTCGGCCCACGGCCAGACCCTCATCCACGACTGGGTCTACGACAACCGGGCCATCTACCTCACCGACCTGAACCGCCTCGGCGGCAGGCTGCAACTCCTGGACCCGCACCGGGTCCTGGTCGAGGGCCCCACCCGATGGCGCGCCGCCGAAATGATGTGCCCGCCCGCGCTACGGCCCGCCGTGGTCGTCCTGCTCGCCATGATGGCGGCGGAGGGCACCTCCGTCCTGCGCAATGTGTACGTCATCAACCGCGGTTACGAGGAGCTGGCGGAGCGCCTCAACTCCGTGGGCGCGCAGATCGAGATCTTCCGCGACATCTGACCGGAGAAAGCCGTCGCCCCCTCCCTGACCAGGCGAAACGCTGGTCCGGAAGGGGGCGGCGGCGTCTGTGGGGCTTCTCTGGGACTTTGCGCCCGAGAGGGGACTGCTGCGAGCTGCGGTCCGACCCCGGCGCTGCGCAGGCCGACGCTACGTGAAGACCGCGTCGATGGCGGCGACGCGTCGCGCGCCCGCACGGGGCAGGAAGTGGGAGTACTTCCGCAGGGTGAATCCAGGATCGGAGTGACCCAGCCAGCGTGCCAGGGAAACAACTGGGCTTGATCCGTTTTGACGGACATTCGAGATCAGGGGTTCATCCCGGGAGGATGTCCATCATGGAGAGCATGGGGGAAGAAGAAGCCCCGCCGCAGCCGTCGTTCGTTCATGCCGGACTTCAAAGCCGAGATCGTCGGGCTGTGCCGACGGGGTGACCGCTCGGTCGGGCAGGTCGCCAAAGACTTCGAACTGACCGAGACCGCGGTGCGGGACTGGGTGAAGCAGGCCGAGGTCGACGCTGGCGAGCGCAACGGGCTGACCAGCAGTGAGCGTGAGGAGCCGGCCGCGTCGCGACGGGAGAACCGGCGGCTGCGCGAGGATGTCGACGTCCTCAAGCGGGCCACAGCTTTCTTCGCGAAGGAGACCCGGTGACGTGCACCCGTTCATCGAGGCGGAGAAGCAGGCAGGTCACAGCGTCAAACGGGCGTGTGAGCTGATGAAGGTCTCCCGGACCGCCTTCTATACCCGTCGCTCCGGCCTGCCCGGCCCTCGTGCGGTGCGGGATGCCGAGCTGACCGAGCAGATCACTGAGGTCCATGCGAAATAGCGCGGAACCTACGGGGCCCCGCGCGTGCATGCCGTGCTCAAGCGTGAGGGTGCCGGGTGCGACCGCCGTCGTGTCGCACGACTGATGCAGGCCGCCGGCTGCAGGGCCGGCACCGCCGACGACGGCACGTGACTACGGTCCCCGATCCCGGGGCGGCCGTGCGTCCTGACCTCATCGTCCGGGACTTCCGGCCCGACCGTCCCGGGCTAGATGCCCGCTGGTGCGGCGACATCACGTATGTCCCGACCGAAGAAGGCCGGCTCTATCTGGCCACGGTCATCGACATCGCCCCCCGACGCGTAGACAAGGCGCAGAACCTCCAGTCGCCGCCGGTGATCGAATTCACGCTCTACCTGGGCGAGCATGCGCTCGGCACTACCGGGGATGGTCTGCTCCCAGTGCTCGGCCTGCTCCACCGCGGGCAAATGAGCCCAACTCGCCTGCCGACCGGAAGGAGGCCTTGACCCTTGTTCCTGGACGCACGAGACACAACACCAACTACCCTGACCCAAGCCACATAGCGCGTGTCCGAGTTTCCGGGTCAAGGCGCCCAGGGCGATGGACCCGATTCCTGTACCGGGCGATACTGAACCGGCCCGCTCCCGACAGGCCCAAGGGCCCCTCACCTCGGAGACGATATGCGCAAGCCCTTCGCCACTGCCGCCGCCCTGAGCACCGCTGTTCTGGCCGCAGGCATGCTCTTGACTGCTCCTGCCGCCAACGCCCAAACCTCCGCCTACCCGGTCAGCGATTTCGACGTCACACTCGGAAACACGTACACCCGGGGCACAGTGACCTGGTACAACCGATCGGTCCTCGTGTCGGGTGAGCACAAGTCGGTCGACGTGAATAGTTGCCGGGGAACCACGGCCTTCCTTCTTGACTCCAACAGCAACGACGTGGGCGACTTCAGCAGCCTCTACAACGTGTGCGGCAAGAGTGACAAGTTCAGCTTCACCGTGGAGACGTACCTTGCCGGAGTCAACGTCGTGCGGATCTGCCTCGACAACGGCGCCAAGCAGTACCCGCTCACCTACCTGAAGTGCGTTCGCTACAGCCGCCCCTGACGGGCCATAGTGCGAGTGACGCTGATGGAACGCACCGGTGGGCGGTCCCGGCCATCAGGGCCAGGACCGCCCACCAGCCCGCGTACGCCGCGGCTGGACTTCCTCGCCCTTCGACCGAACAACTTCGACCGGGGCGGCCGGCTGCGCCTGCTGCCCGGCACACAAGCCGGACGTAGCGGCCCTGCACCGGGTCGTCAGGTGCCCGTGATGTGGGCTTCGAGGTCTGCGACGCGGCGGTCTTGGAAGCGGAGGTTGGAGCGGGCGGCCTTGAGCCGTTCGTCGAGGGTGCGGTTGTCGGCGGTGAGCTGCCGGACCCGTTGCTTGAGGGGGGTGTTCTCGGTGGCGATCCGCTGGACGGCCTCCTCCGTCCACTCTGCTTCCAAGTCCCGGATCAAGCCGAGGAGTTCGCCGGGGTGGGCGGTGCCGGGGCCGGCGACCCACACGTGCTGGAGGACGTTGTCCAGGTCCGACTGGGTCAGGTAAACGTAGTGCTCGGCCATGCGGTCGGAGACATGGCCGAGGTAGCGGCGGATGTGCGTCGGGGTCGCGCCGTGCCGCAGCAGCCGGGTGGCCAGCGTGTGCCGGGCCTGGTGGGCGACGTAGTGACCGCCGAGGTCAAGCTCGGTGATCCAGTTGCGGAAGCCGGTTTGGAACCAGGTGTAGGACAATGCGCGGCGGCCGTCGCGGTTGAGGATGTCGGTGGGGAAGGGGGCCAGGTGAGCGCGTTCGGCAGGAGTGGGCGGGCGGCCGGCGTGTCGGATGCCGGCGGTGCGGCCCCTTCGGCGCCAGCGGGTTGGTGGGTAGCGACGCCTTCACATGCCCGAGGAACGAACGGCGCCGGTCCACCCGCGACGGCAGCCGCGGCCTATCGAGCTTCTTGCCGAGTTCACCGTTGATGCCGAGGGAGGACTGATGCAGGTAGAAGCCCTTCAGACAAGCCGCCGCGATCGACAACGCGGAGCGGCCGTAGGGGCGCTTGCCGACCCGCCACGGCTCGCCGAGCGGCATGCGGACCTCGGCACCGACCATGCCCATGTACCTTTCCAGATCACACAGTTGGACTGCGGCGAAGGCCAGGCACTCCCGCTCCCACCACCGCAGATGGTCCACCAGCAGATACGCGTACGTCCTCTGAGTCCCCGAACCATCATGCAGACGCAGGAACCGGTCCGCCTCGGTGCGCACCATCCCCTCGGGCCACACGATCGTCCACGACCACCGCCCGTCCTTCCGCTCGATCTGCTGGACCCGCAAGTCCCCGACCACCACATGTCGTGCCACTCGTCCTCCGTACCGACTCCAGAACATGACAGACGTCCCGGACACGGTCGGTGAACAAGCCCAGGACGTGCCGATCACAGTCCCGGACGGACACCACGGGCAGGACTACCCGCGGTCGGTAAACTCGACAATCACGGGCGCCCCGTTCTCATCGATGCCCAGCGAGTCGATACGTCCGCCGTGCACTGGTCCCGTGCTGTACTCGCTCGCCAGGAATGAGGGGAATATTTCCTCGGACGTACTCGCGGGGCATGCGACGCCACCATTCAACCAAATTAACTATTCAACTCAGTGGGACATGCGCGGGACCTCACGATTCACCACGCAGACCTCTGACCTGCGGAAACGCCGGGGAGTACAACGACCGCCCGAGCCGTGTGCGCAAGCTCGAATCCTGCCGGGGCACCTTGTCATAAAGTGCCGAACAGGCCCTCCGGTCAGCCAATAGGTCCGATCGGAGGGCCTTCTTCCATATGCAGCCATGCACCATGCAAGGCACCCCAAAGACACACCCTGTGGACTCCGGCAGCACAGCCGCTTCCATCCCGTCGGCGATTGTCAGTGAGCTTCTTCAGTGCGGCGGCCGCTCATGAGGGGCTACTGACCGGCCGGCTGCGAGCGCCGGGTCCGGACGATTCTGGCACCCTGGCCGCCCGCCACAACCTCACCCGCCTGCGGAAGAGAGCGCATGCAGGGCCACAGATTGTGGCGGTCAGGTCATTGATACCGAAGGTGTGAACGGCGGAGTCGGAGTCGATAGATGCCAGCAGGCCCCGTCGCAGGAAGGCTGAGAGAAGACCCGACCCCTGCTCGGCTGGCTGGGGGCGCACTATCGATGGAGCATAAGGGGTATATGGGTGTGCGACGCGTATGGGATCACTTCCTGGAGCATCCAGCCGGTGGCGGGCTGGTGGCGGTTCCGTTCGTGCTGATTGTGGCGATCACCGGGCTGGATATCTACACCGGGCGCGATGTTCATCTGGGGCCACTGCTGGTGATCGCGCCAGCCCTGACCGCTTCCCTCGCCGGCCCGCGGCTTACTGCGCTCGCCGGGGTCCTGGCAGTGGCGGCCCAGGCATTCATCGCTGTCCTCCTCGGCGAACTGACCACGCCCAACCACTTGGCGCAGATCACCGCGCTGACCGTGCTCTCCGCCCTGGTGCTTTTCATGCGGTTCGTGCGGGAGCGGCGCGACCGGGCACTGAGCCGGGCACGTTCTGTGGCGGAGACGGCTCAGCGGGCTCTGCTTCGGCCTCCGCCACGCCGGATCGGGCCCTTGCAAGTGGCATGGCTCTATATGTCCGCGGAGGACGAGGCCGAGATCGGGGGTGATCTGTTTGCGTTCGCCCGCGCCGCGCATGCCGCGACCCGGGTGGTCATCGGCGATGTCCGGGGCCACGGGCTGGCCGCCATCGGTGAGGCCTCGCTGGTACTGGGGGCATTCCGTGAGGGCGCTCACCGCTATGCCACCCTCCCCGGACTGGTAGCTGCCCTCGGAGACAGCGTCTCCCGGAACCTGGAGGACATGTCGGACACCGAGCACGACGCCGGCGAGCACTTCATCACCTGCCTCGTCCTGGAGATCCTCGACGACACCCTGCCTGCCGCCGAGATGATCAATTGCGGACATCCCCCGCCTCTGCTGGTGCGCGATCAGCAGGTCACGGTTCTATATGCCCAACAGCCCCTGCCTCCGCTGGGCGTGTGCGAACGGCCGATCGAGGATGACCACATCGACCCGTTCACGTTCAACGGCGGTGACATGCTCGTCCTTTACACCGACGGTGTCATCGAAGCCCGCTCGCCGTCCGGAGAGTTCTACCCGCTCGCCGAACGGGTCGCCTCCTTCCCTGCAACGAGCCCCGACACGCTGCTGTACCACATCCATCGCGATCTGCTCGACCATGTCGGCGGCCACCCAGCCGACGATGCCGCCCTCCTGGTCATCGGACGCACCCCGTCTCACCAGCTGCACCTGCCACCCCATCCCGTTGGTCACCACCGGCACCGCCCCAGTGGATCGCACCCGCATTCAGGCCGCTGAACCCCAAGAAGCGGGCGCTCCTCTGCGGGCGGTTTCATGCCCCTGTCCTCGGTCAGTCTTCCCCGGCACTGCTGGACCGCGCCGAATGCCCATGTTTCCCTCTCTTGTTGGGCTGCGGGATTGTAGTGCTGGCGAGGCTGCATGTGGGTTGAATGCAGGAGCGGGCGCTCTTTGAGGTCGACCGGCACGTGCAGGCGCGGCCGCGCGTCTATGAAGACCGGTACCAGATCCATCAGCGCGGGTTCGCCGACCCGATCGAGTACGTCGCCGGGCTGAACGTGTCCCGAGGTCGAGTCGAGCGCACGTCGGTCGAGTACGGCAACTCTGGCCGCTGGATCAGCGCTCACGTGGTCGACTACCTGCGCGACCGCGAGGGACGCTGCACGTTATGCAGCTCTGCCTGACCGTCATCGTGTTCGAGGACTGCCCGGACCACCTGCGCACCACCGCCGGCGTCCCGGACTTCGACCGCCTGGTGCCGCCGGACACCGACGCCCTCACCGTCCTGACGACCGCCGAGCAGCAGCGAACCCTGTTCGGCCGAGGGCTTGACGAGGAGCTGCGCAACGTCGAGGACCAGGTGGCCGGGACCGGTCGGGCCCGGGCGGCCGTGCAGAGGGTGCTCGACCAGATCCCGCACGGAGCGGCGGGCCGGGAGCGCATGCTCGACATTCGTCTACGAACTGCGAGAGCACCTACGGGCCATCGCCGGAGTCATCGGCGGCCCTCGGCGACGGCGTACGCAAGGCCCTGGCTGGCGACGTCCACAAGCATCTCGCGCTGCCGGCATGACCGGCTAGAGGGATGTCCGCCGCCAGGCTCAGACTCCGGTAGCCCTCCATGAGGTAGGGGCGTTCATCGACTGCGCACGTGTCCAGGGCGACAAGCAGGTCATCGGCGAGCCGGTTGATGTATGCCGTGGTGAACGAGCCAGCGGTGCCTCCGGCGTGCGTTGCGCGAGCGCTGAAGAGGAGGCAGGTCCGCTCCAGGAGATCGTTGGGTTCCTCAGCTTTTGTCACGGCAGCGAACGTAGATCTGGAAGCGGACAGCCGCAGTTGCTGAGTCTCAGTGCGCGCTATTCGAACGTGTGGCCTGTCCTGATCGTCAGGGTCGTGTTTCGCCCGCAGGTGCTGGCAGCGGGCGAGCGCGGGGGCTCGATGGTGTACAGCTGGGGCGCCTACCGTGATTTCGCTGCGATCGCCAAGTCTCTTGTATGCGAGGTGTGTTGGTGCCCTATAACGTTTAAGGAAGGCGCCGTATCTTCTGATCTCCGGAACCAGTAGAAGTAACTTGGGGGAGTCTCTGTGGCGGACCAACAAAGGCAGTCGGGATCTGATGACCAGGAAGGAACTGACGGACGCTCCGGCCCCGACCAGCCGGTCAGCCCGCCACCACAGTCCTCAAGCGCCGTTCCGCCGATACCGAAAGCACCCCCTCCTCCACCCGGACCTCCGACGGCACCTCCCCTGCCGGCCCAACCACCCGCCACGCCCCCGCCACCGAATTATCCGCCTGGGGTGCCTGCGAAGGGCCAGTCGCCGCTGTCGGCCAGCGCATGGTTCCAGCGAGGACGTACCCTGCCAGTTCTTGCCATGGGCCTCGCGTTGGCCGTGCTTGCGAGCCTGGTGTACGTGTTATGGCCGAGCGAACCCGGCGCTCACGGGGAAGACTCCGCCCCTCGTGTACCGCCGGCCCGGCGGGGGGCGTTAGCCGCTCAGGCGCTGAGCCCCCTTCCTGCCGTGAACGTGTCGGTGGCCTACGCTCCTGTCCTGGACGGGCCAGTGACTCACGCGGACCTGATGGTGACCGCGCAGGGGCAGGCGTCGGGAACCCTGAGCCAACCTGCGGCCGGCAAATCCACCATCGCGTGGTCCAGGAACCAGCTCTACCTGAAGGGCGACTCGGACTTCTGGGCACAGCAGGGCCCCTCGTACGGCAGGGATCTGACCAGCACCGGCCACTGGGTTGCGCCGGAGAAGCGCGACGGCTACTACATGCTCAACAACTTCGCCGTGAACGCCGGTTCGCTGACGCCGAAATCACTCGCCTCAGTGGTCACGCAAGTCACCTCCGATCCCGAAGCCGTGGAGCAGAACGCGGGAACGATCGAGGGACGCAAGGCGATCTCGTACACGGCTCAGGGCTGGACCGTAGTCCTCTCCGACGCCTCTCCCTACACCGTGCTGGCCATCGGCGGGGATCCCAGCCACCAAAGCCCGGTCAAGCCCGCTGCCTGGCACATGCCCCAGCGCACCAAGGGCAGGACTGAGCTGCCCGATTCCCACACGACGGTCACACCCGCCGATTACGCGGACAGTCGCTACAGCTCGTACCTCCTGATGGTCCCGAAGCCGGCGACCACCGAGCAGGCAGCTGCGGTCCGGTCAGCCGCCGCTTCTGCCGCGGCAACCGCTGTAGCGCCCGCCACGTCGGCGGAGGTGGTCTCCAAGTCCATGGGGCCGGAATTCACCATCACCAACGACAGCGAGTACCTGTGCACGAGTAATCCGTGCGAGTACTCCGTCACGGTCACAAACAGTGGGGACGCGGCGGGTGCGGCTACCCTTTACCTCAGTCTTCCGCGCGTGCCGGACCAGCCTCATCCTCTGGGCACCCTGAAACCCAAGCAGTCCAAGAACGTCAGCGGCACCCGGCCCAACATCGCGTGGGGCACCGGGCGGACCGTGAAGCACACGGACTATGCCTGGGTGTACTCGTCCGCCGAGTACGGATCGGACCCCAAGGTGGGCAGCCGGCTACACGCGCGCAACCTGCGGCCGGACGACCTTTCGGTTGCCACTCCACTGCAGCCCACTGTGGCGAAGCTGCTGGATTTGATGACGAAGGACAGGCCGGTCAGTGACACGGCAGCCGGTGACAAGGCAGTCGACGCGGTCGAAGAAGCCATCAGCCGGGGCGTGATGCCGGCTCTGGGGGCGATCATCGAGTCCCGCCGCCTGGAGAACCCCGAGAGCCTGCGCGAGACTCTCCCCACCATGGACAAGGTCGAGAACCGGCGAGTCCTGCAGCAGGTCGCGCAGCTGCTGCGTGCCGATCCTCAGGCGAAGGTCACATGGGCCGAACCGTACGAGGCCGATGGCAAGACCTACCAGGCCGACTACTTCTACACAACCACCAGCCAGGGCCAGGAGGTCAAGCGCGCCGTGCGGGCGAAGACCGTGCGGACCTCAGGACAGCTCGGGCCGCAGATGAGTCTCGGCGCCGGGCAGCTCAACGGTGAACAGCGGGGTTCTGCGAAAGCACCGCCAGGCTTCGAACGGGTGCTGCAGATCAACCTCGAGCCAGGCGTGGGCCCGGCCTTGGCACTGGCTACCATGCCTGGTCTCGAGCAACTCCTCTCGACGGGAACACAGTTCCGACAGGCTCGGGAGAGTCTGTGCCAGCCGAACGGCGGCGCCCCCCGCATCGACCGCCTCGTCATCGTCAACGAGTCAGGTACGCACGAGTGGGCGGACCTGCGCAGGGTTGGTGCGCGCTGCTCCGGGCCGGGCGGGGCTCCGGCCTCTCCGAGCGCGTCGAGCAGTGACAAGCCCGGTGACAACCCGACCTGTCTGACGCAGCGGCCGCCGCATGGTGCCGCCGTGTCCAGCAGGACGGGCTGGGTCTCCTACGCTCCCATTGGGTGGCACAAGCGTGCCACCGCGGCCACCGCGTGCCTGACCGGGCAGTTTGTGGATGACCATCCAGGAACGGCTGTGAAGCAGAACATCCGCCCGCCCGGCTACGAGTGGGCACAGCGATACGCTCGGCACCTTCGCGCTGATCCCAGCGCGTCGGTGAACAACTGCCACCTTCTCGGCAAGCAACTCTCCGGATCCGGGACCGACCTGAGGAATCTGTCGCCCTGCGGCCGGGACGCCAATGCCTACCCGGAAAAGGGCGGGCTGGGAGCCATGGACAACATGCTTCAGTTCGAGAACCAAGTAGAGGCTCATTTGGGGGCTGGTAATACTGTTCTGTATTCCGTACACCCCAAATATGCGGGAAATCGTGTCGCGCCCGAGAGCTACACGATGGCCGCCACACTCTGGGACCGGGACGGGAAGCTGGTCGGAACCACCACGCGTGAAGTGGTGAACGTGATGAATACGCCACGGGGCTGGCAGAACTTGGGTACGGTGGTGGACTCGCGCACTGGCAGGGACGTTCCCACGTCATGACCAACGGATCTCAACTTGGGACGAGGGCACCATGCACTGGGCTGTGGAAAGGCTGCGCCATGTCATGCCGCCGCCCCGGGACGGCGGCGACCCGGTCGACTGGGACGCGCTACGCGTCGAGACCGGATGGCAGCTTCCGTGCGACTACCGTGACTTCGTTGCGGTGTACGGGATGGGAACGATCAGTGACTCGATCGGCATCCGCACGCCGCACTTCGAGGGATACCCGTACGAGCATCACCTTCTCACCCACGCCGAGCGAGCACAGGCGGACAGAGAGCTGACCTGGGCGTCGAACGAGGCCGGTGACGACTTCCTATGGCGGTGCATCGGCACGCCGGAACAGTGGGTGGTGGTTTTCCGGCCCAGGGGCCGTCGCCAGGACAACATGTACGACATGGGAATGGCCGAGTTCCTGCTGCACCTGGTGCGGAGTGAGATCCGTCCGCCACTTGAGGCCGAGTTGGCAGGACCAGCCACGTACGAATCATGGCGTGATGCGGAACAGCGTCTACTCGACGAGGACGGCGACTTTGAAGGCTTCTGATCGCCTTAGAGCTCGTAACACGATCATGAGCGGGCTTTCTTGAGGCGTCTGTAGCAGATGAGGCTGCAGGCGAGGGAGACGAAGGCGTCGTGGAGTT
>NZ_JBHVRW010000048.1:0-23689 GCF_042885475.1 Streptomyces sp. NPDC058051 | reverse complement strand
CACCGCACCGGGAAAGTGGAACCCGGCGCCCACCCGACGCGACAGCCGGGCCGCCAACCCGTCCCAACCCCGAAAAGACCGCACCGCGCAAGCACGAAGCCCCCGTCAACGAACCGACGAGGACTCATGAACGATCGAGGCTAGATGGACCAGCCCGGTCAGCTGACCGACGGAGTGTTCGAGGTGCACGTCCTCGACGTTCACTCCGGCGCGGGAGGCGTCGGTGAGGAGCCGGGCCAGCTCGCCCGGCTCGTCTCCGATCACGACCGTCACCGTCTCGTACCGCTCGGGACGGGTGCCACGCTTGCCTGCGATCCGGGCACGCCCGAACTGCCCGCAGCACAGCCTCGGTTTCCCGGTCGCCGAAGAGCCACCGGTTACGCCTGTGCGAGTTGAACAGGCGCTGCGCATGTACAGCGTTGATGTGGTCGGCAGAGTCGGTCGCTTCTCCAGTGGCACACGACGTTGAGCGTTTGGTGCCGGACGAGCCGCGGGTGACCGCGAAACGATCTCCTTCAGGTGACGTAATTCATCACTGCCTGTAGTGGCGAATATCGGCGGTGTACTGCTGCGCCCGTTCACGCACGATGTCCGGCAACTCACCGCGGGCCAGGTCGGCAAGCGTGGTGGTCTCCAATACTTGGCGCAGGCTGGTGCGCACGGCCCGCCACACATCCGGGAGCACAACGGCGGCCCCCGGGTACTCCAGGTCGGTGAGGCTCAGGTCACGCACTTTGGCCAACGGGCCGTCCACCGCCCGGATCACATCTGCGAGGCTGATCTCGTCGGCCGCTGCAGCCAACAGAAATCCGCCCTGCGGACCCCGCACGCTGCTTACCAGATGGGCCAGTCTCAGCTCCCGCAGAATACCGAAAAGGAACCGGACCGGGATGTCCTGACGGGTCGACAGCTGCTCGGCCGTCAGGGGCGCGTCGCCGGTTGCCGCCAACTCCGCCATCGCCCGGACCGCATAGTCCGTCCTTGCCGTGATCCGCATCCGGCCAATTTCTCATACCCGCAGGGGCTTTGACGGCTCTCATGCAAGTTCGACGCCGGTCGGCACCCGCACGGAGCGTGACACAAGCCTTTGGTGGCCTTACCGAAAGGGATATCTGGCAAGAGACCACAACTCTTGTGTGTAGTGCATGAAAATGATGAACTATGTTGTACTGGCCGTGCCGTCCGCGGTCCGTCAGCCGCTCTTCGCGGCACCAGCGCAGACGTCCACCGCGCACGGCGAGAGCGACAACGCGCAAGGGCGTGCCCATCCGACCAAGCGGCCTGGCCTACAGGAGGCATGGCATGACGTCGTTAACACCCCGGGGATCGGTGGCCATCGTGGGAGTGGGTGCGGCCGGCGCTCTGGTCGCCGTCCAGCTCTGCGAAACTGCGGTCCGCCGCCAGGTCCCGCTGGAACTCCTGTTGATCGACCCGGCGGGGGAAGCAGGCCGCGGCACCGCCTACTCCACCCGCGACCCGCGGCACCTCCTCAATGTGCCTGCCGGGAACATGAGTTGTTACCCCGACGACCCAGGCCACTTCGTACGATGGCTGTGCCGCCACGGCGAACCCACGGTCACCGCCGCCGACTTCGTCTCGCGCTACCGCTACGGCGCCTACCTTGCGGACACCCTCGGCCGGGCCATCATCGCGGCCCACGGCACAGTCACTGTGCGCCGGCTGCGCACTCGGGTCATCGAGTGCCGCTGGAGCGACGGACCAGGCGGGAGCGCCCGGCTCGAACTGGCCGACGGCACGGCTGTCGACGCCGACTGCGTGGTACTGGCCACCGGTCCTGCTCCCGCCTCCTCCGCGTGGCTGCCGCCTGCTCTGCGTAGCAGTGAACGGTTCGTCGCCACTCCCTGGACGCCGGGCGCCCTGGACGCCGCGGCCCACGAGGGACGCTCGGACGAGGTGCTACTGATCGGAACAGGGCTGACCGCAGTGGATGTGGCCCTGCAGCTGAACCGACCCGGCCGAACGGTGCACGCAGTGTCCCGCGGCGGACGGCTGCCCCAGGCGCACGCCGTGACCCCGCTGCCAAGCGTGGCCTGTACCGAGCCGCTCGCGGGGCTGCCGCTGGCAGACCTGCGCACAGCGGTCTACCGGCACGTCGGCCGAGTCATGCGCGCCCATGGCGACTGGCGCCCCGCCCTGGACGGGTTGCGCCCGCTCACGGCGCAACTGTGGGCGTCGCTGTCCGTTGATGCGCGTGCCGAGTTCCTTGAACAGGACGGCTCCCTGTGGAATGTGCACCGTCACCGGATGCCCCCGGCCACGGCGGAGAGCGTGGCCCGGATGTGCCGTACGCGAAGGCTGAAGGCGATCCGGGGACGGATCGCCGACGCCCGGACTCTTCCGGACCGCTCGCTGAAGGTCTCCCTCGCCGATGGCCGTGAACTTTCCGCGGGCTGGGTGGTGGACTGCACGGGCCCGGGCCTGCGGCTGGAGGACACGGCCGATCTGCTGTGGCGGAACCTGCTGCGGCGAGGCGACGTGGTGCCCGGCCCGCTGGGTATGGGTGTGTCCACTGACAACGGACGGCTGCGCGACCGTGACAGCCGGACGAGCCGCGCGTTGTGGACACTCGGCTCACCACGCCGCGGCGAGTTGTGGGAGTCCACCGCGATCCCCGAAATCCGCGTCCAGGCCGCGGCCGCGGCCGAAGCGGTGCTCGGCCAGCTCGCCGCTGCCCCCGCCCATGTCACATCCGCCCGACGCGCGGCCCGGCGTCCCACCGATGGTGGCGGCCTCGCTCTCAGCACCCACTCCGCCGCCGCGGCCGCCTACCGCTCAGGCGTGGACCGACTGCTGAAAGTGCGGGCCGGCGCACCGGAGGCGTTCCGGCGGGCGGTCGTCCTCGATCCGGGCTTCGCGACCGCGCACGCCGCGCTTGCACTGATCGGGCAGGAGTGCGGAGCCGACGTGGATGTGCCCCGCGCCTTGGCCGACGCTCAGCGCAGCGCACGCGAGCGTGCTGACGACCGCGAGCGCTCCTTCGTTGACGTGGTGTCTCAGCGCGTTCGGGGTACGGTCGCGGAGGGCGATGCGGCCCTCCTGCGCCACCTGGAGAACTATCCGGGCGACCGGCTGGCGCTCGCCACTGCGGTCCCGACCATCGCCTTCTCCGGCCTGTACGATCTCGATGGCAGCACCGCGCTCCGGCTGGTGGAAGAGACCGCGCCGGCCCACGAGGGACACTGGTTCCATACTTCCCTGCTCGCCTTCATGCGCCAGGAGCAGAGCCGCTACGACGAAGCCGAAGCCCTGGCGGAACGGGCCCTTGCGGCGGAACCCGCGGCGGGGCACGCCATGCACGCCCTGGCACACGTGCACTACGAGCGCGGCGACCATGACAAGGGCCGCCAACGGCTCGACGAGTGGCTGAGTGGCCAGGGCCGCGGCGGCACGCACCGTGCCCACTTCGCCTGGCACGCCGCCCTGCACGAACTGGCCATGGAGGATGCGGATGCGGTCCGGCGCAGGTGGGCGGGACAGTTGTCGCCCGGGAAAGTCGACGGCATCCGGGCGCTGGTCGACTCCGGTTCCCTATTGTGGCGGGCGCGAATGGCCGACAACTGGCCGGGCCGGATACCGATCAACGACGTGCTGGAATCGGTCGCCGCTGACATCCTGGAGCGCCCGGCCACCGCCTTCACCGCACTGCACTCCGCGATCACTCTTACCGCAGCGGGAGACCTGCCAGGGCTGCGGCGGCTGCAGACCCACGCCCTGGACTCCGATCAGGTGCAGCGAGAGGTCATCGCCCCGCTGTGCGAGGCGTTCGCTCACCTGGTGGAGGAGAACTGGGCGGAGGCGGCGCAGCGACTGGAACGTATCCTGCCGATGCTCCGGATGGTTGGCGGCAGCGCAGCGCAGCGCGAGGTCGTGGAAGAGACCTTGCTGTATGCGCAGGTCTCGGCGGGGCTCTGCGCCGCCGCCCGAGTACGCCTGCAGGAACGCCTGGACCGCCGCTCCTCGCCGTCCGACCGACGCCGGCTGGCGGCGCTCCCCTCCTGAGGGGACCAGATGGGCGCGCGGTGACGGGATGGTGGACGGCGGGACCGGAGCCGTCGCAGGGTGGGGCGGTCATCCCGTACGACGACGAAGCGGGCAACGCCCGACCGGGGCCTTCCCCCGAAGCGTGGACACCATTTGCTATGCGGCAGCGGTCAGCGTAACTGATCGCTGTTCGAAGGCGATCGGGCTGATGTAGCCAAGCGCCGAGGGGCCTTTCCCCCTGGGCGTGGACACCTTGGACACTGGACCTTGAGGGTCCAGAGGAAGAGGTGTCACGCATGGTGATGAAGGTGTATCCGGCGGAGTTCAGGGCGGACGCTGACGCGCTGTACCTGTCGGACCCGAAGAACACGTTCGAGGGCGTCGGCAAGGACCTGGGGATCAGCCGGGAGACGCTGCGGAACTGGGTGCGGGCCGAGCGGGCCGGCAAGGGCCACGCGGCGGGCACCAGCGGCTCGCCACGGGCGGCACAGACTGCCGAGGTAGCCTCCGACGATGTACTGAAAGAAGAGAACAAGCAGCTCAGGGCCAGGATCAGGGAGCTGGAAGCCGAACGGGAGATCCTGCGGAGGGTCGCGAAGTATTTCGCCGGCGAGACCAACCGGTGAGCCGTTTCCAGTTCGTTGATGATCATCGCGGCGCGTTCGGCGTCAAGTGGCTGTGCCGGGTCCTGGAGGTCTCCCGGTCCGGGTTCTACCGGCGGCTGAAGGCCGCCCCGGCCCGCCTGGCGCGAGCTCGGGAGGACGACCGCCTCGCGAGGCGGATACGGGAGATCCACAAGGAGTCCGACGGTACCTATGGCATCCCGCGCATCACGGCCGAACTGAAGGCCGCCGGGATCGGGGTCAACCACAAGCGCGTCGAGCGGGTAATGTGCCGCATCGGCGTCCAGGGCGTGCACCTGCGAAAGAAGGTCCGCACCACGATCCCCGAGCCGGAAGCGGCCCCGGTGCCGGACCTGCTGCGGCGGGACTTCACCGCGAGCGAGCCGAACACCAAGTGCGTCGGCGACATCACTTATCTGCCCGTCGGAGATGGCCAATTCCTCTATCTGGCAACGGTGTTGGACGTGCATTCCAGCCGACTCTTGGGCTGGTCGATTGCCGGCCACATGCGCACCGAGCTGGTCACCGACGCGCTCGAAGCCGCCGCCCACACCCGGGGCGGCAGCCTTCACGGGGCGGTCTTCCACAGTGGCAACGGGGCGCAATACGCGTCGAAGGAGTTCGCGGAGGTGTGCTGTCGGCTCGGCGTGATCCGCTCGCGCGGAGCGGTCGGCACCAGCGCGGACAACGCCGCCGCGGAGAGCTTCAACGCAACCCTGGAAAGAGAGACCCTCCAAGGAAGGAAACGATGGTCAGGGGCGCGTGAGGCCCGCCTCGCGGTGTTGCGGTGGGTCACCCGCTACAACACCAGATGCAGGCCCCTCGGGGCTTGGCTACATCAGCCCGATCGCCTTCGAACAGCGATCAGTTACGCTGACCGCTGCCGCATAGCAAATGGTGTCCACGCTTCGGGGGAAGGCCCCGTCGTCCTCAGCGAACGGCCCGCCGAAGCCGGGGACCGCGCGGTCCCCGGCAGGACTCGAACCTGCGGCCAAGCGCTTAGGACTTGTCCGGGTGAGGTCGGCGGAGTAGACCAGGACGCGTTCTGGCCGCGGCGGCGGCGCCGGGTGCCTGAGGGCTGGGGAGTGATGCGCGAAGGAAGGGATGCGAGCCGGAGTCCCGTAATATATGACAGAGGCGACAGAGGCGACAGAGGCGAGTTCGGGCAGCGGGAATCCCTCTTTGGCATCTCCTTTGGTGGGCATCACGAGTTCGCGCAGCGTCGCGTCGTCCGAGACGTACCGCCTCCCCCAGACAGTGCGCTCGTAGTCGGTGATGCCGCGCCCGTCGGGCTCCTCAAGCGTGCGGCGCCGTCCTGCGCGAGTCGTTCCGCGATGACCCGGCCGATGCCCCGGCTGCCGCCGGTTACCAGCGCGACCTTTCCCGCAAGTGCCCCTGCCGGCAGGACTGTTGCCCGCCTCCCTATTTCTTGAGCGATAACTCCAGAAAGAACGTAGTACACATTGTTGAGCGCACGCTCTAAAATGAGAGGCATGGGTGGACCAGGTGTGAAGCGAGGACGGCCACCGGCGTTCGACCGCATGACGGCGCTGACGGCCGCGACCAGGCTGTTCTGGGAGCACGGCTACGAGGCCACCTCCATCGGCGAGCTGACCCGGGCGATGGACATCAAACCCGGCAGCCTGTATGCGGCGTTCGGCGACAAGAAGTCCCTTTTCAAGGAGGTTGTGCACGCCTACGGACTCTCCCCCGTGGGCGCGTTCATGGGTACCGCGCTGGCAGAGGAGCCCACAGCCCGAGGCGCGTTCCGCCGCATCCTTCGCGAGGCGGCCGCGATCTACCCCGACCCCTCCCACCCAGCCGGCTGCCTGACCATCAGCGCCGCAACCAACGTCACCGTCAAGGATGCCGAGGTTGCGGCATTCCTGCGCGACCTGCGCAACGCGAACCTGGTCACCTTCGAATCACGCCTCAAGAGCGCGCAGCGGCAGGGCGAACTGCCCGCCGCGGCCAGCCCCCGCGCTCTGGCCGCGTACTTCGCTGCGGCCATCCAGGGCATGTCACAGCGAGCCCGGGACGGCGCGACTACCACAGAGCTCACCGAAACCGCGGAACTGGCCCTGGCCGCCTGGCCCCAGGACCAGGATTGAGGGTCGCGCGGCAAGATCACGGCTGCCCGCACGGCCGGCACCCCACCGCCCTTCGTCCGGACCGAGTACGCCGCCGAAATCCTCGACAAGGTCGCCGCTCACCACCGAAGAATCTCCGGCTCGGGTAACTAGGGTGATGTTGTCCACACGGCATGGTGGAGGGGGCGGTCATGGACGGGCAGCTCGCCCCGGGCCGCGTCGAGTTCATGGGCGACCGCCGACGCCCGGTCCTTCGGCATGCGGATCGGCGGGGGAAGGGCGCGTGAGCGATGTGCTGCGTCACACGCCCCGCGAGCAGGAGCGGATCCTGCGGGTGCCGGGCGCCGTCTCCCCCGTACCCGCTCGGCCACGCGTCACTCTGGCACGTCGTCAACGATAGGACCAACACGTGGAGATGGAATGCTGCTGAGGGTTGAACCGATCGAGAACTTCGCGGGGACCTTCCGCGTCCCGGCCTCGAAGCCGGAGACCCAGCGGGCGATTCTGGCGAGCACACTGGCCGAGGGCCGCTCCCGCGTCGTCAACGACCTCCGCTGCGACGAGACCGAGACGATGAAGCGCGCCTGCCGCGCGCTGGGCGCCGAGATCTCCGAGCACGACGGGTACCTGGACATCACGGGTGTCGGGGGGTCGTTGGGGAACGCTCCGCGTACGATGATCCGCGCCGACGGCTCCGGGCTCGTCTTCCGCACCATGGCCGCACTCACCTCCGTACTCCCGTCCCCCGCGGTCGTGACCGGTGACGAGACCCTGTGCAACCGTGTCATGTCCCCGCTCCTCGACGCCCTGGGCGAGCTCGGCGCAGACATCGAGTCCGTCTGCCGAGAAGGCCACGCGCCGATCGTCAACTGGGGCGGCCGACTGGCGGGCGGCAACTGCCGGTTGCCGGGCGACGTCAGCTCGCAGTTCATCACCGCCATCCTGTTCGCCGCGCCGTTCGCCGAGCACCCGGTGGAGATCGACGTGGCCGGCCGGGTCCACTCACAGTCGTACATCGAACAGACCCTCCACACACTGCGGGAGGCGGGTGTCCAGGTCACCGCGTCCCCCGACCACCGGCACTACCGCGTGGAGCCGTCCCGCTACCGCGCCAAGGACGTCAGCGTGCACGAGGACTACACCTCGGCCTCGTACCTGCTGGCCGCAGCCGCCCTGTATCCGGGGCGGACCGTTTTCACCCATGTGCACGGCGGCAGCAGACAGGGTGAGGCGGCCATCCTGCCCATATTGGAGCGCCTCGGCCTGCGGACGACACTCGACCGCGCGGCTTCCCGGCTGATCGTCGACAACCCCCGTGGCAGCCTGCGTGGCACCTTCGACATTGATGCCACCGACTGCCCGAACATCGTGCCCACGCTTGCGGCCATCGGCGCCTACGTCGACGGCACCCTGCGGGTCACCGGCGCGCGGGTCACGCACTTCCACAAGGCCGCGCGGATCGAGGCCATGGTCACCGAGTTGTCCCGGGCCGGCGTCGCCATCAAGTCCCTTTACGCGCGCGGGGTATGCGACGGCTTCGAGGTGCGGGGCGCGCCAGCCTACCCGGGAGGAGTCACCTTCTCGCACTGGGGCGACCACCGCATTTTCATGTCGCTGTTCGTGGCCGGCCTGCGCATGAAGTCCGCCAACCTCTACTCCGGCTCCGAGGAGGTCCGCCTCTCCTTCCCCTCGTTCTTCGGGCAGTTCGCCAAGGCGGGTGTCACCACCTCGTCGGTCGAAGGACCGGGCGCCCATTCCGGGCACCCGCACCGGACGGCCGCACCGGGCGCCCTGCCCGACCGGCCACGGGCCGCAGCGCTGCCGGTCGGCGGAACCGACACTGAACCGTACGAAGCCCGCGTCGAACCGTACGAAGCCGACGAAGCTAACGGAGACAACGGAAACAACGAAGCCACCGGGCACCTGCCCGTGCCTGACGGTGTGAGGTCCCGCGAGATCTTGGACAGTTTGGTCCCAGGAGACGCTGGACGTCACCGGTAGATGCTGAACAGTCGCTACTTCCTCGTGCGCGCGACCGCCTTGAACTGCCTGATCAGTTTGTCGCTGGTGCGGACGTGGGTGGACAGTTCGACGTCGCCGTCCAGGACGCGAAAGGCGGTGTCCTCGATGAGGATGGTCACGGCTTTCCCTGCGTGAGCCCGGCCGATCCACAGACGCTGGCCGCCGACCATCACTACGCCGTCCGCGGGCACTTTGCTCTGAGCCCACAGGGCCTTCGCCGACGGCGGGTTGATCGCCGTGCTCGGGCTGCGGGCCCCGCTGATCTGGGCTCGTTGCCCCGGTGGAATGGGCGCGGGCAGCGTCTTGACCACGCGGCCGTCGGCGATCACGTGCATCAGCTGGCCGTCGAACCGCAGGGTGACCTGATGTCCGGCCAGCTGCGCCGCGAGCTTGACGCGCTGCCCGCCGAGGCCGACGTCACCGTCCCGGCCGACCAGCCGGTCGACCTCCACCACGAGCGGGGCCCGCGGCCCGTCGGGCAGGGCGGGCGCCGCTGGAGCGGCGCCGACGATCCGCCCGCCGCGCTGCTCCAGCGCCTTCAGATCGGCCGCGGTGAACTGGGACAGGTTCAGGTGCGGGCGAGTTCGCCGTCGATGAAGACGTGGATACTGCGCTCGTCGGCCCAGACGGTGAACCGCTCGATCTTCCCGGTGGTGGCCGGCGAGCGGGGTTTGGTCAGCCGGGCGGTGATGCCGTCTTCCCGGCAGATCCGCTCGAAGAGGACCTCGGCCGGGACCGGCTTGGTGAAGCGGCCGGTGAACTGCTTGCCGTTGTCGGTCAGTACCTCCGACGGCACCCCGTAAGTGGTCTTGGCCTCGGCGAAGGCGGTGCACACCGCGCGGCCGGGCGGCTCGGCGACCACCTTGGCGATCACGATGAACCGTGAGTGGTCGTCGATGCCGGTGACCAGCTTGCACTCGCGCCCACTGGCAAGGAACACCCCGCCCATGATGTCCATCTGCCACAGCTGCGTCGGGGCGTCGCGCTGCCAGCGGCGGTAGACACGGCGGTGGTTCTGCTCCTGGTGGTTGATCAGTCCGTGCCGGGTCGGGATCCGGTGCACGGTGGACCGGCCCAGCACTGGCACCAGCCCGCGCCGGCCCAGCTCATGGACAATCCGGCGGGCACCCCAGCGAGGGTAGGAGCGGCGCAGTTCGCAGACCAGGGCCTCGACCTCGGCGGGCACCTGGTGCGGCGAGACGTGCGGTCAGCGCGACTTGTCCACCAGAGCGTCCAGCCCGCCGTCGTGGTACCGCTCGACCCAGGTGTACACCGACTGCCGCAACGCTCCGAACTGGCGCGCCACCTGGGCGACCGGCGCCCCGTCGATCACCTGGAGGACCGCCCGGTACCGGTGCTCGGCCATTCCACCGCCGGTCGTCCACCGGCTCCGAATCACGCGTCTCCGTCACGGAAGGACCAACGAGCCACGGTCGTCCAGGATGTGCCGAGACCGTCACATGTGCCGCAGGACCGTCCAGCATCAACCGGGACCAAACTGTCCAACAACCCGTGGGACTTCACACTACGGGGAGAACGAAATGGCCGTTGACACGTACCCGGTGGCGGTCGCTCCGCCGACTGTGCAGCCCACCGCCCCGTGACCCACCCGGGGGTACGGCACAGCGTCGGCCGCTCATCCGGCGCGTGAGGTCAGGCGGTCTCTGTGAGGTCAGGCGGCTTCTGTCCTGAAGCGGTTGATCAGGGGCAGGTGGCGTTCGCGAGTCTGGGCGTCGGTGACGCCCAGCCCGGGATCGGGCGCCAGGCAGCGAATGCCGATCTTCCCCTGGTGCAGATTGTGCTGGACCGAGTGAACGGCCTCGGGTGCCTGGTCGAGTGCGTACGAGCGGGAAAGGGTGGGGTGGACGCGGCCCCGCCGTACTAGCTCGTTGGCCCGCCATGCCTCACGGTAGTTCGCGAAGTGCGTGCCGACGATCTTCTTGAGATTCATCCAGAGGTAGCGGTTGTCGTAATGGTGGTCGTAGCCGGTCGTGGAGGCGCAGGTGACGATCGTGCCTCCGCGTTTGGCGACGAAGACACTGGCGCCGAAGGTCTCTTTGCCTGGATGCTCGAAGACGATATCGGGATCCGTGCCGCCGGTCAGGTCGCGGATGCAACTGCCGAGCCTTCGCCATTCCTTGCGGTCCGGCGCGCGTTCGTCACGCCAGAACTCGAAGTTCTCCGCCGCCCGGTCGATGACCAGCTCGACTCCGAGGGAATGGCAGAGTTCCTTCTTCTCCGGTGACGAGACGACGCAGACCGGCGTCGCACCGCCGTTGAGTGCCAGCTGGGCGGCGTACGAACCAAGACCTCCGCACGCTCCCCAGATCAGCACGACGTCGCCTTGCTTGAGGTCGGCGCCGTTGCGGGAGACGAGCTGACGGTAGGCCGTCGAGTGGACGAGGCCCGAGACCGCGGCCTCTTCCCAGGTCAGATGCTCCGGCTTGGGCATGAGCTGGTTGGACTTGAGCAGCGCCAGCTCCGCCAGGCCGCCGAAGTTCGTCTCGAAGCCCCAGATCCGCTGCTCGGTGTCGAGCATCGCGTCGTCGTGACCGTCGGGCCCTTCTAGCTCGACGGACAGGCAGTGCGCCACCACCCGGTCCCCCGGCTTCCACAGCGTGACACCGGGACCGCACCGCAGCACGATCCCGGAGAGGTCGGACCCCAGGATGTGGTACGGCAGGTCGTGCCGCTGCGCCAGCGGAGAGTGCTTGCCGTAACGCCCCAGGAACTCGAACGTCGGCAGCGGCTCGAAGATGGATGACCAGACCGTGTTGTAGTTGATCGAGCTGGCCATGACGGCGACGATCACCTCGCCCGGCCCCAGCTCCGGCACCGCGACGTCCTCGACGTGCAGAGAGCGACGCGGGTCGCGGGCGGCGGGGGCGAGATCCTCGAAGATCCCGACTTCGTCCTTGTGTACGGTCAGTGCGCGGAAGTGGTCCGGCAGCGGGAGCGCGGACCAGTCGACCGGCTCGGTTGCGGGAGCGAGCGCCGCTTCACGGATCTCCTGCATGTCATCCCCTTGTCGTGATCATGTCACCGTTGATGGGGGAACGGTCACCGGCCTCATGTCACAGATTCCTGCCGCCTGTTCCGGCTCTGTCGCCTGTTCCGGTACGGCGATCCTGCCATGCCTGGGCCCGGCGTTGGTGCGGTGACAGCCCCCGCTCAGCGCGGACAGGGCCGGGCGGCCCGGCCCCCGTGGGACCGGGCCTGCCGCGGCAGCATCACCGACGAGTCGGGGAACTCGCGTCCAGGGAGCCGGTGGCGCCGCGCCACTCCAGCCGGTCGACGCGGTGGGTCAGCGGTTCGAGCTTCTCGTCGATGGCGGCCGCCAGCGCGTCGGCGAACTCGTTCAGGACCGCGTCGAGGGATCCGCCGCCCGGCCGGCGCCGCGCGTCGGCCGCCCGCGCCGAGCCCGCGACGGCCTGGCGGGCCGCGGTCAGCTTGGCACCTTGCGCCCGCAGCACCTTGCCCGCGACCCCGTCCTGTTCGGCGATCAGGCCGAGGAGCAGGTACTCGGGGCCGATGTCGTCGCCGTCCGACGCCTGTGCCTCGGCGACCGCGAGCGCCACGGCCTCCGATCCCGGAACGCTGAGCTGTTCCTGACGGTCCACTCCGGGCAGTCCGGGCTCGTCTGCCGACCGGCCGGCCAGGCCGCGCTCGACCTCATCCGGGTAGACACCGACGGCGTCGAGGACGGCGGCCACCCGGCTGCCGCCGTTCGCGAGCAGGGCGCCGAGCAGGTGCCGGGTGCCCACCGTGCGCACGCCTTCCGCACTGGCCCGCTCGGTGGCCGCAGCGATGGCGGAGACCAGCAGGTCACTGTCCGGGAAGCCGGCGAGCCCAGTGGCGGCCAGGTCGGCGGACGCCGCTTCACGTGTCGCGTTCGCCCGGTCGACCGCCTGCTTCAGAGCCCGCTGGCAGACCGCCGAGACGGGGATACCGCCCTCTTTGACCGCCTGGGCCAGCTCATTGGGGAGGTACACGTTGATCTTCGGCATGGCACGCTCCAGACCCATAGGAACCCTGTGGTTATAACCCTAACGTACCCCAGGGGGAGCGCTCCTCACGATGCGGCGTTCACCCGGAGGATCCGGGACAGGCGCCGCAGCACTTCGGCAGGATGCTCCGACAGGTAGAAGTGGCCGCCCATGAAGGTCTCCAGGTCGAACGGGCCGGAGGTGTGCTCTCCCCAGGCCCGCGCCTCCTCCAAGGACACCCGTGGGTCCTCGTCGCTGACAAAGGCCGTGACCGGGCAGCGCAGGTTCGCGCCGGGCGGGCAGGTATAGGTCGAGATCGCTTCGTAGTCGGCGCGGATCGCCGGGATGATCATACGGAGAAGCTCCTCGTCACTGAGCAGGCTGGCGTCGGTGCCCGCCAGTTTGCGCAGCTCCTCGATCACCCCGTCGTCGTCCAGAAGGTGCACGGACTCCTCACGGTGGCGGGAGGGCGCGCGGCGGCCTGAGACGACGAGTGTCGCAGGGGAGCGGCCGTCCTGCTCCATGCGGCGGGCGACCTCGAAGGCGACGACGGCTCCCATGCTGTGCCCGAACAGCACCAGGTAGTCGTCCCGCCACGGCAGCAGCGCCTCGTACACGGCGTCGGCAAGTTTCCCCATATCGGTCGCCGGCGGCTCGGCGCGGCGGTCTTGGCGCCCCGGGTACTGGACCGCCAGGACCTCCACGTCGGAGCCCCAGGCCCCCGCCATGGGGAGGAAGAAACTGGCCGAGCCACCGGCATGGGGGAAGCACACCAGGCGCCTGGTTGCCTCGGGCGCAGGTTTGAAGCGCCGAATCCAGACACTGCTGTCGATTGCTGAGTCGGTCATCGATCGTCCTTCCCGCCGTGATCCGGTGTCTCGCCGGCCCCGTCGTGATCCGCGGTGCGCCCGGTTCCCTCGTGATCCGCTGTCTTGCCGGCGAGACGCTACCGGTAGGACTTGGCCTGCATCTCGAACAGCTCGGCGTACCGGCCACCGGCCGCCATCAGTGACTCGTGGTCGCCCTGCTCAAGGATCCGCCCGCCGTCGAGCACCACGATGTGGTCAGCCATCTGGACAGTGGAGAACCGGTGTGACACCAGCACCGTGATCGCGCCGGTGCGCGCCGCGAGGTCACGGTGGCCCCGCAGATAACGTTCGAACAGGGTGGCCTCGGCGTACGGGTCCAGGCTGGCGGTCGGCTCGTCGAGGATGAGCAGCAGGGGGTTCTCCCGCATCATGGCCCGAGCCAGCGCGAGGCGCTGCCACTGGCCCTCGGACAGGTCCTGCCCGTCGGCGAAGGTGCTGCCGAGCCGGGTCTCGGTCCCTTGAGGCAGCTCCTCCACGACCGTTGTCGCGTCGGCGCGGTCGAGGGCGCGAGCCAGCGCGTCGTCGTCGGACATGCGCGGCAGGTCGCCGACGCCCACCGTCTCCCGGGCAGGCAACTGCATCTTCGCGTAGTCCTGGAAGCCCGCGGAGACGCGGGGGCGCCAGTCGGCGATGCCGATGTCGTCTAGCGGTACGCCGTCGACCTCGATCCGCCCGCCGGTCGGCCGGTACATCCCGGTCAGCAGCTTGGTGAGGGTGCTCTTCCCCGCGCCGTTCTCACCGACGATCGCCACCGCCGCCCCGGCCGACAGCCGCAGGTCGATCCCGTCGAGCACGGTGTCGGCCGTGCCCGGGTAACCGAACCGCACGTCGTGCAGGGTGATGCCGCCGGTGAGGCGCTCCGGTGGCGCCTGCCCGCCGGTGCCGACAGCGGCGCTGCGGTCCGCGGCGGCGAACCCTTCGAGCCACAGCAGCCGGCGTGTGGTCTCGCCCGTTCCCAGAAGCTTCTCGATGGAGTTCGCCAGCGGTCCGGTCTGCGTCTGGGCGCGCTGCATCAGGATCGCCGCGAGCACCACAGCGCCCGGCGAGGTGTCGCCGTGCACGGCCCGTACAGCGAGCACGGTGATCGCCACGCAGAACGCCGCGGCGAAGACCAGCCAGCCCGCGGTGCCGGCGAGGCCACTGAGCACGGAAGCGCGGGTCGTACGGACCCGTACACGGCGCGCGATGTCCCGGTGGCGTCCCTGGAGTTCACCGGCCAGACCGAAGACCCGGATCTCCTTCGCCGAAGCGGCCGAGGTGATCAGAGACATCAGGTCGTCGGCGAGCCGGCGGTCGGTCGCCAGACTCTCGTCGGCCCGCTCACGCCACCGGGCTGCGAGCCGCTCGGCGTAGACGGCGGCAAGCACACACAGCGGCATCACCAGCAGCGGCGGGTAGATCACGACGAACACCACGGCGACACCGAGGATCTGCGCGAGACCTTGCAGCACCGCCAGGACATGCCGGGGCCAGACGGCGAACTGGATCCGCTTCTGGTCGAGGAGGGTGAGCTGGGTCAAATACTCCGGACGCTCGAAATGCTCCAGGCCGCTCACGCCGTTCACCAGTTGGGCGATCCGTACCGAGAGCGCGACGCTGACCCGGTCGCAGAGGAGGCCGATGGTGGTGACGTTGTGCATGACGAGCAGCCAGCCCGCCGTGTACATGACGGCGACCAGTCCGATTCCGACCGCCAGCCGATCCGACTGGTGGTCGATGACGGCGTTGACGGTCACCGTGATGCCGATCGGGTAGAGCAGCGCGCACAGGGTGCTGGCGACGAGCAGCACCAGCGAACGGATCATCTGCGGCCGCGCAGCCGACCAGCCGAGCCGGACCGCGTAGCGGATCATGGCCAGCCGGCCGCCCGCATCGGCGGCCTGAGCCACAGCGGGCGGCGCGGACGGGGCGGCCGGGGCGGTGGCCATGGTCGGGGCCGTCATCGGGCAACCTCCTCGAATTGCGCGGCCTGCAAGGCGAACATGCGGGCGTACTCGCCATCTGCGGCGACGAGCGAGTCGTGGTCGCCGACCGCGCTGATCCGCCCGCCCTCCAGGACGCAGATCTGGCTCGCCCTGCGGATGGTCGAGAACCGGTGCGAGATGATCAGCGTGGTCACCCCCTGAGTGATCTTCAGGAAGCGGTCGAAGAACTCGGCCTCACCCCGGGCGTCCAGCCACGCCGTTGGCTCGTCCAGCACCAGGATCCGGGCGCCGTGGCGCACCGCGAAGAGCGCCCTGGCGAGCACGATGCGCTGCCACTGCCCGCCGGACAGGTCGACTCCGCCCGGGTACGAGGGGGACAGCACCGTGTCCCACCCGGACGGCAGGCTCTCGATGACGCCGAGGGCGCCTGCCCGCTCGGCGGCCAGTTCCAGTCCTTCCGTGTCATCCATGTGCTCGGGACATCCGAAGGCGACGCTCTCGCGCACCGTGAACGGATAGCGGACGAAGTCCTGGAACACCACGGCGACTTTGCGCTGCCACTCGCCGGCTGTGTACGCGGTCAACGGCTCGCCGTCCACGGTGATCTGCCCACCGGTCGGGTCGTGCAGCCGGGCCAGCAGCTTCACCAGTGTCGTCTTTCCCACCCCGTTGGCGCCGACGAGCGCGGTGGCCCGGCCGGCGGGAAGGACGAGGTCCAGGTCGGTGAAGACATCGGCGCCCGCCCCGGGATAGCGGAAACACACCTTCTCGAAACGGATGTCCCGGGCCGCCACGTCGTCGGGCGGGCCGGTCGTACCGGGTGGTGTGTCCGCCTTCAGGTCGGCCTCCAGGCCCGCGAGGCTCGGCAGCGCCATCAGCATCCACGGCAACCGCAGATCTTCCAGCGACAGTGTGCCCAGCGTCGAACTGGCGGACAGCATCATCAGCACGATCACCAGTGTGGTGACGCTGATGTCGCCGTTGTAGGCCGACCGTCCGAGCAGGATCGCGGCCGCGGCGAACACCACCAGCAGGATCCCCGACAGTCTTAGCGCAAGCCGGTCCTGACGGCGCATCACCGCCCACGAGCCGCCCATGGCGGTCATCCACTGCGTACGGAACCGGTCGACCAGCCAGTCGCCCAGCCCGAACACGCGCGTCTCCTTGGCCGCCGTCGGCTTGGACGCCAGCTGCTCCAAGTACAACGCGCGACGCATCACCTCGGTCCCGCCGGAGAAGACCGCCGCCTGTGTCTTCAGCAGCGCGAGCTGCGGGCGGCGGATCGCGATCCACGCGATCAGCACGACCAACCCGAACCACCACTGCCACCAGCCGATGACCGCGCAGGCCAGCACCCCGGTGGTCTGCTTGATGCCGATGGCCACGAGCGCCATCGGGGCGTCCGCCGACTGATGGTTGTGCAGCTTGTTCTGCGCCATGGCCAGGCTGGTGAGCACCCTCGGGTCTTCCAGGTGGCCGGTGCCGACCGGGCGGGACACCGCGGTGATGAGCCGGTCCTGCATAGCGTACGTGACCCGCCACCTCACCGTCGATTCCAGCAGCGACTGGACAGGACCAAGGAGCAGCGTCACCGTGT
The DNA here is from genome assembly GCF_042885475.1 of Streptomyces sp. NPDC058051. Classification (NCBI taxonomy): domain Bacteria; kingdom Bacillati; phylum Actinomycetota; class Actinomycetes; order Kitasatosporales; family Streptomycetaceae; genus Streptomyces; species Streptomyces sp. NPDC058051. Next base: position 6,575 of record NZ_JBHVRW010000048.1, on the reverse strand, counting down.
AGGCCACCGCGGCCACCACCAGCCACGTAACAATGTGATGGCCGGTCAGCGAGTCTGATCCCCCTCGGTAGGCGGATGTCGCTCTGCCGACCAGACCGCCGAGGGTGATCAGCGTGACGACCGGCGCGAGGGCGGCCACGACGAAGTACGCGGCGATCGCCACGCTCAACGGGCGGCTGGTCTCCCATAACAGCCGGCCGACCTGGCGAACCGCGGCGCCACCGGGCCGGCCCCGCCACGTGTTGACGCGGGCCCGCAGCCGGCCGGCCCATCCGCGCGAGGACTCCTGTCCCGGCTCCTGTACTCCCTGCGCGCTCATGCCCGCTCGGTCCGGGAACGCGGGGCCGGCTGGGACGTGTCAGCGGGTCGGTATGAAAGCCTTCGCAGTGTCATCAGTGGCTCCTCTGCTTCCGACATCAATTCAAGGTCGACCGAGTGTTCGCCGGGCTCGACGCCGTCGCTCGTCCGGACGTGGCACAAAACCGTATCGGGCAAGGGAGCCCAGATGTCGACGTGTTCCACCACTGCCGGCACCCACGCGCCACCCCCACCGCCCACACCGTTCGCGGACTCCGCGAAGACACGGGCCCTTTGGAGACACGCCTCCAGCACGGCGGTGTTGAGGACACACGCCGGGTCGTTGCCGCCCTCCGGTGCGGCGACAAGCGCGAGCGCTTCATCAGCCGTACGGGACAACCACTCGGTGTTGTTGACGCCGCCCTTCGGATACGTGAGCGATACGCCCCGGCGTGACGGTTCGTCCGGCGGCGTCAACGGTTCGTCCGCCGGGGTCGACGGTTCGTCCAGCGGGGCGAGGGGGCCGGCTGCGGCTACGGTCAGGCACTCCGCCCACGCGTCCCCCGGCGACCGCCCGTATCCGCTGATGTGTACCGGGCCGTCCGCGCCCGCCACTCTGGTCTGCATCTCGACCGTACGGCCCGCATCCACGGGCACCGGCGCGGTGAACCGTAGGTCACGCAGATAACCGGGGCCGTGCGGGTGGGCGCCTTCGGCCCGTGCGGCGGCCACCGCCCATTCGATGACCGCCGCGGCGGACAGAGCGCGGGAATGGACCAGCGGGTGCGTGTCCACGAGCGCGGAACGCACGCTGGTCAGTGACTGGGCGTACCAGTGCGCGAACGGGTCGGCCAGCTCGACCTGCCGGCCCAGCAGCGGGTGGGTCTTGTCCACGGTGGCGCTCGGCAATGCGGTGCTCAGCCAGTAGCGGCGCCGCTGGAATCGGTAGGTCGGCAGCTCCACCGGACGTGCCGGGTCAGCGGGCAACGCCTTCTCCAGGTCCACCGGCACACCGTGAACGAGGAGCGTCGCCAACCCGGTCAGAATGCTCTCAGGCTCGGTCTTCGCCGATCGGATCAGGAACGTCGACACGGCGCCGCGCGAGTCACGGGTTGCCTCATCCACCAGGCCGGTGAGCGCGTCGTCGAGTCCCGAGGAGAGGAAGACGGAGACGCCGTCTCGCTGCAACTGCTCGACGCCTTCCGCAACAGCTGACGGTGCGTCAGGAAGCGTGCTCCAGTGCTCAGCAGTGGTGATGTCCGCGCCATCGGCCCACAGAGGGGTGCCGGGCGCGTGGTACGTGAGCGAAGAGGCGACCTCCGCGAAGCGCTCAACTTCAGCGGCGCGGCCCGGCGTACCGCTCGGGCTCGCCGGCCACGCCGCCAGCAGCGCGCAGGCGCTCGGCAGATCGAGGACTCCGGCCAGATGGGCGGCGGTGATCTCGCCGATCCCGTCACCCGTCAGCTGATCCAGCTGGACGCCGAACTCACGTACCAGTCGGAACAACGCCACCTCGAAGGCGAACCGCGCGGCCGCCCGGCCCGCGACACCGGCGGTCGCCGCGCGCGTCTCGTCGAACGCCCGCGCGAAGACCGGGAAGTGCGCGACCAACTCGCGTCCGGGCAGTTCACCGGCTGGGACGTCGCCGCCCGGTGCGTGGCAGGCGAACAGCATCGCGGTCCTGCGCCGTTTGCCCGCCACCGGCGCCTTGTGCCAGATCAGCCGGGGGTCGGGCCGTTCGTGCACCAGTGCGTCGAGCCCGGCGCGCAGCTCCTCACGCGTCGATCCGAGCACGCAGGCGCGCCACCCGAACGTCGATCGGGTCTTCAGCAACGCCACCGCGACCCGCGTCCGGTCAAGGTCCGGGTTCGCGGCCACGAACTCGGCCAGCGCGGCGGCCTGCGCGAGCAGCGCGGCGCGGCTACGGCCCGACACGATCCACGGGACCGCCGTGGATCCCGCACCGGCTGACTCGGCCTGCTCGTCGGAACGGGTGGTCTGAGCTGGTTCCTCGGAACGGGCGGGCTCGGGTACGTGTTCGAGGATGACGTGGGCGTTGGTGCCGCTGATACCGAACGAGGACACCCCGGCGCGGCGCGGCCTGCTCCGGTCGGGCCACCGCTCGTTACCGGTGAGCAGCCGCACGGCACCGCTCGACCAGTCCACGAACGGGGTCGGGCTGTCGACGTGCAGCGAGGCCGGCAGCAGACCGTGCCGCATCGCCATCACCATTTTGATGACCCCGGCGACCCCGGCCGCACCAGCGGTGTGCCCGATGTTGGACTTGATCGAGCCGAGCCACAACGGATGGTCCGCCGAGCGTCCCTGCCCGTAGGTGTCCAGCAGCGCCTGCGCCTCGATCGGGTCGCCCAGGCGGGTGCCGGTGCCGTGCGCCTCGACCGTGTCCACGTCGTCGGTGGTCAGGTGCGCGTTCGCCAGCGCTTGGCGGATCACTCGCTGCTGGGACGGCCCGTTCGGCGCCGACAGGCCGTTACTGGCACCGTCCTGATTGATCGCCGACCCACGCACCACCGCGAGCACCGGGTGGCCCCGCCGCCGCGCGTCCGACAGCCGCTCCACGAGGAGCAGGCCGACTCCTTCCCCCCAGCTGGTGCCGTCGGCCGCCGCAGCGAACGACTTGCAGCGCCCGTCAGGCGCAAGCCCGCGCTGGCGGCTGAACTCGACGAACACGCCGGGATTGGAGAAGACCGTCACACCGCCGGCAACGGCCAGGGAGCAGTCTCCGGCCCGCAGTGCCTGGGACGCCATGTGTAACGCCACCAGAGACGACGAGCACGCCGTGTCGACCGTCACCGCCGGCCCCTCGAACCCGAAGGTATACGCGACGCGGCCCGAGGCGACACTGCTGGCCGTGCCGGTCAGGAGGTAGCCCTCGACGCCCTGGCTCTCCTCGCCCAGCCTCGGCCCGTAGTCCTGCGACCCACCGCCGATGAAGACACCGGTGTCACTGCCGCGCAGTTCGGCGGGGTCGATCTGGGCACGTTCCATCAGCTCCCACGCGGTCTCCATCAACAGCCGTTGCTGCGGGTCCATCGCCAGCGCCTCGCGCGGCGAGATACCGAAGAACGCCGCGTCGAAGTCGGCGACTCCGGACAGGAAGCCAGCCTCCGACGTGGAGCAGGTACCCGGGCGTTCTCCTTCCGGGTCGTACAGGCCCTCCACGTCCCAGCCGCGGTCGTTGGGGAACGGCCCGATGCTGTCGGTGCCCGACACCACCAGGTGCCACAGATCTTCGGCCGAGTCGGCGCCGCCTGGATACCGGCAGCTCATCGCCACGATCGCGATCGGGTCGTCGTCCGCAACCGACCGCCCGGCCGCCCGTACGACCGGTTGCGGCGAGTCGTCCAGCGTGTCCAGCAGCCGTGTCAGCAGACGGCCGGCGAGCACGTCGGGTGCCGGGTAGTCGAACGCCGTGGTGGCGGGCAGCTGAAGGCCCGTGGCGGCGGCGAGCCGGTTACGGAGTTCGATCGCGGTCAGTGAGTCGAATCCGACCTCGGCGAACGGCCGCGTGGGCACGATGTCGTCCGGTCCGCTGTGGCCGAGCACCGCGGCGACATGGGTACGGACCAGGTCGAGCAGCAGTTCCTCGCGGGCCGCCGTGTCCATGCCTGCGAGCCGCTGGGCGAGCGCCGACCTGGCACCGCTCGGCGCAGCGGCTGCGACACGCCGCACCGGTACGCGCACCAGGCCCCGCAGGGTCGCGGGGAGCGTCCCGGCCGCCGCCTGCGCGGCGAGGGAGGCGGTGTCGAACTCGGTGAGCAGCAGCACCGGCAGGCCGTCGGCCATGGCCGCGTCGAACGACGTCCGCACGGCATCGGCGGTCAGCGACCTGATGCCGGCGCGGGCCGCGCTGCGTGCGAGGTAGTCGCTCTGGAGATGGCTCGTCATGGCGCTGGTCTGCGCCCAGTGTCCCCAGACCAGCGACACGCCGGGCAGCCCGTTCGCCCTGCGGTCGGCGGCGAGTGCGTCGACGAAGGCGTTCGCCGCGGCGTAGTTGCCCTGGCCGGGGCCGCCGAGGGTGCCGGTGAGCGAGGAGAACATAACGAACGCCGCGAGGTCGTGATCGCGGGTCAGCTCGTGCAGATTCCACGCGGCGTCCACCTTCGGCGCGAGGACCCGGTCGAGCTGCGCGGTGGTCAGCGCGCTCACCGCACCGTCGTCCAGTGCGCCCGCCGCGTGGATCACCGCAGTCAGCGGCCGGTCGGCCGGGATGCCCTCCAGCAGGGTCGCCAGCGCCTCCCGGTCGCCCACGTCGCAGGCGGTGACGTGGACGGCCGCGCCGTACTCGGCCAGCCGTGCCACCAGGTCCTCGGTGCCGGGCGTCCGGTCGCCGGTACGGGAGACCAGCAGCAGATCCCGGGCGCCGGACCGGGCGAGATGCTCGGCGATCACCCCGCCTGCCATCCCGGTTCCGCCGGTGATCAGTACGGTGCCAGTCCCCCACAGGCCGGGGGTCGGCAGGTCCGCGCTTGCGGCGGTCCGGTCCGTGCCTGCGGCGGTCCGGTCCGCGCTTGCGGCGGTCCGGTCCGTTGCGGGCACGGCCTCGTCCGTGACGGGTGCCGACTGGTCCGTGGCGCGGGCGGGCCTGCCGTTGGTGCCCACACGGGCGAGCCGCGGCACCAGAGCCCGGCCACGGCGCACGGCTGACTGCGGGTGGCCGGCGGCTACGAGCTGCGGTATCGCCCCCGCGGACACCGGATCGTCATCAATGTCCACCACCGTCACCCGGCCCGGATGCTCGGCTTCGACGGTCCGCAGCAGGCCCCACACGGCGGCGGCCGCAAGGTCGCCGACGCCCTCGTCGCCGTCGACGGCGACCGCGTGCCGGGTCACCAGCACCAGGCGGCGAGCGGCACCGGCCTCTGTGTCGGCCGCCAGCCAGCCCTGCACCAAGGCCAGTACGTCCGCGGTCAAGGCGTGGGTGGCAGTCACCAGGTCGGGGGCGCTCCCGGTCACGGTGCACTGGACGACGGCGCCCGCCAGGAGGTCGTCGCCCAGTTCACCGCCCTGCGGGAGGTCGATCCGGGGCCATTGCGCAGCACCGGCGCGGGCATTGGCACCGGCGCCTTCGCCGGTGAGCCCGCCGTTGTCATCGTCGCCGGTGAGCTCGGCGTCGACCCAGTTCATCTGGAACAGCCCGTCGCCTGCCGCCATCGCCTGGCCCAGCTGCCGCGCGCTGACCGGACGCATCACCACCTCGCGGACGCTGAACACGGGCGCGCCGGTAGGGTCGGCCACCGTCACGGACGGCAGTTCCGGGCTCGGCGGCCGCAAACGCACCCGCACAGCGCGAGCATCGGTGGCGTACAGCTCCACGCCGGACCACACGAACGGCAGCTCCACGCCCTGCTCGCTGTCGGCCGCGGCTGGCTTGCCCGCGCCGGAGAACAGGACCGGGTGCAGAGAGGCGTCGAGCAGCGCCGGGTGAAGCAGGAAGCCGTCGAGCGATTCGTCGTCGGGCAGCGCTACGTCGGCGTACACCTCGTCGCCCAGCACCCAGGCGGCCCGCACTCCGGCGAACACGGGGCCGTACTCGTAGCCCATCGCCGCGACCCGCTCGTACATCTCCTCGACGGGCATCGGCTCGGCGCCGGGAGGCGGCCACGCACCGCCCAACTCGGCTTCGTCGCCTGACGCGTTGTCGTGGGTCAGCTCACCTCGTGCGTGACAGCGCCACAGCGCCCCGGCGGTCGCGAGGTCGGTGTCGCTCTCCGGACGCGAGTAGACACTCACCGGGCGCGCACCGGTCTCGTCAGCCGGGGTACCCACCAGAACCTGGACATGCACGGCGCCCGTGCCGGACAGCAACAGCGGTTCTTCGAAGGTGAGTTCGCGCACATGCGAACAGCCGACTTGATCGCCCGCGTACAGCGCCAACTCGCCGAAGCCGGTGGCGGGCATCAACACCCGGCCGAGCGCCGCGTGATCGGCCAGCCAGGGATGAGTCTGGAGGGACAGCCTGCCGGTCAGCACCAGTGCGTCTTCGTCAGCCGGAGCGACGATCGCGCTGAGGACGCGGTGCTGCGCCGTGCGCTGGCCGGCCGAGGCTGCGTCCGCATTCAGCTGCGGGACGTCCAGCCAGTAGCGCTGGTGCTGGAAGGCGTACGTCGGCAGCCCGACCGGACAGCTCTGCGGCAGGCACACCCCCCAGTCCACGCCCAGCCCCTGCACAAACCCCTCAGCCACACTGGTCAGCATCCGCCGGTAACTGTCATCACCCCGGCGCAACGACACGAGACCGGCTATGGACACGTCGT
>NZ_JBHVRW010000047.1:0-27095 GCF_042885475.1 Streptomyces sp. NPDC058051 | reverse complement strand
GTTCCTGGTCGACTTGGTCGTCCAGCGCAGCGGCGACATCGGGTCTCCGCGCATGTCCGGCTCGACCAGGGCGAACAGCGCTGGCCGCAGCCCCGCGTCCAGGTCTGCGGCCTTCTTCCGTCCGCCTCCAGGCCGGCGGACCCGCCCCAAAGGCGCCTCGCCCGCCTCCAGCTCATCCGCCCCCTTGCGGACCGTCGTCTCGCTGGCCCCGGCGGCCCGCGCGACGGCCCGGATCCCGCCGTGCCCCAGGACGCGGGCCTCGCCTCCCATCAGTAGACGTTGCTGCCGCTCGTCCAGGTGGGGGAACAACACCCCGAACTTCGCCGCCAGTTGACCTCGAACCTCTTGCGGTATGCCCATACCACGTCAACGAGCCACATCACCGGAAGCAACACGTTGATTCTCTGCGAGCCCTTACGGCGTTGTACACCAATCCGCCCACGTGTCCTTTCGCCCGTTCGTCGGAGTCAGGCGGTCTGGCAGGTTGCCAGGCCCGCTTTCGCTCGTGCGTATTCGAAGATGTGTGCTTCGGCGCCGGGGATGGCGAGCGCGGCCAGGAACTGTTCACGTCCTTGGAGGAGGAGGCCTGCGGTGGCGTATGTCTGGCCGAGCCCGCAACGGATGTCCATCTCCAGTCGGTCGTAGTGCGGTTCCTTCAAGGGGTCGAGCTGTTCGTGAAGGGCGAGTGCTTCGTGGTGGAGGGAGAGGGCTTTGTCCAGGTCGGTGGTTTCCTGGGCGGTGCCGAGCCGGGCCAGCAGGAATGCCTGCTGGAAGGTGGATGCGCTCTGTGCGACCAGATCGAGGGCACGGCGGAACATGCCGTACGCCTCGCGGTGGCGGCCTTGGCTGAGGTGGACGTCCCCGATACAGAAAAGCGTCTGGCTCAGCAGGTTGGGTCTGCCGCTGATCTCGGCGCGGGCGTAGGCGAGGCCGAAGCAGTCCAGTGCGGCTTCGATGCGTCCGTGGTAGTGGTGTACCGAGCCGAGCAGGCTGAGCGACATGCCGGTGAGCCAGCTGTCGCCGACCTTCTTGGACAGGTTCAAGGCCGTGGTCAGTTGAGGGGTGGCGTCCTCTCCCCGGCCCAGGCTGAAGGCGACGGCTCCCAGTCCGGCCAGAGCGCGGGCCTCTTCACGTGTTTCACCGTTCTGGCGGCTGAGCTCCAGGGCTGTGGTGAACCATGCGTGCCCTTCCGTGAACCGGCCCTGGTAGAAGTCGATCATGCCCATACCGCTTCGCAGAGCGGGAACCATCCGCCGGTCGGCCGCTTCCTCGGCGCAGACGAGTGCGGTTTCGAGGGTGGCCCGGCACTCGTGATAGTGGCCTCTGCGCAGGAAGTAGTCAGTCAGCGCCTCAGCGATCCAGCAGGCGTGATCGGCTTCGCCCAGCGCGGCAGCATGTGCGACGACGTCGGGTAGTTCGGTGCCTGCCGCATCCAGCCATCGCTCCGCGTGTTGCCAGTCCGAGAACGGTGTGCTGACGGGCTGCGGTCCTGTGGGGAATCCGCCGGGGCCCCAGTCGCTGGCGAGGCGGCCCGCGTCCAGGTAGAGGCGGAACAGGGCGGTGCGTGACGGGGCTTGCTCCTCGGGCGTGGCCTGGGCGAGGCGGCGCGCGTGTGCCCGGACCAGGTCGTGGAAGCGGTAGCGGCCCGGGCCGGGCTGCTGGAGGAGGCTGACATCGACGAGGCCCTCCAGTACGTTCTCCGCTTCGGCAGGCGGGCAGCCCAGCATGGCCGCCAACGCCAGTTGGTCGAACTCGGCCGTCGGGACGAGTCCCAGGACCCGAAATCCGTGCTGAAGCTGTGGGGGGAGCTGGTCGTAGGAGAGGCTGAAGGCTGCTTCGACGCTGCGGTCCCCGGCGCTGAGTTCGGCGAGCCGGGCCTCGTCGCCGCTCATCCGTTCCACCAGGAACGCGGGGGTCCACGTGGGCCGGGTCTGCAGACGTGCCCCGACGATCCGCAGTGCCAGGGGCAGGCCGTCGCAGAGCCGGGCCAGTTCGCCCATGGCCTCCGGCTCGCTGTCCGCTCGCTCTTCCCCGACCAGGTGCCGCAGCAGTGACACCGCACCAACGGCTTCCAGGGGTTCCAGGGTGATCCTGAGGTCGGCGTCGAGTTCGACCAGGCGGCGGCGGCTGGTGACCAGTACGCGGCTGCCCGGCCCGGCCGGAAGGAGCGGGGCGACCTGCCGTGCGTTTGCCGCGTCGTCCAGTACCAGCAGGATCCGCAGCGAGCTCGTGGCGGTGCGCCACGCCGCGGTGAGTTCGTCGAGGTCGCTCAGCGCCTCGCTGTTGGGTTCACCGAGGGAGCGGAGGAGCCTGCGCAGAACCCGTTGCGGCGTGAGGCTCTGATGTTCCTCGTTGTGTGCCCGCAGGTCCGCGTAGAGGCATCCGTCCGGGTAGTCGGCGCGCAGTTGGCCGGCGGCGTGGAGCACGAGCGTCGTCTTGCCGACGCCCGCGGTGCCGTCGATGGTCGTGAGGGACACCGTGTCGCTCGGGACCGGGGCGTTCAGCAGGTCCAGTTCGTGTGCGCGTCCGTCGATGCGCCCGACGACGCCGGGCAGGTCGTTCGCCGGGCGCCGGGGGCGGACCGGGCGGGCCGGCGCACCGCCGAGGAGGAACGTGTCGTCGCGCCGCAGAACCGCCGCGTGGACGCCCTGGAGCTGTTTCCCGGGGTCGACGCCCAGTTCGTCGGCGAGTCGTACGCGCATGGCAGCGAAGGCCCTCAGTGCCTCGTCCTGCCGCTCGACCGCGTACAGGGCTCGCATCCGCAGGCCCAGCAGCGGCTCGTTGAGGGGGTCGGCGGCCGTGAGCGCGGCCAGCTCGTCGAGTGCGTCGCCGGCGCGCCCGAGTCCGACCAGGCACTCCAGTCTTCCCGCCTGGAGTGCGCCGCGGCGTTCCGTCAGCAGTTTCCGCTCGCCCCGGGCGAACGGGCCGGGCAGCCCGGCCAGGGGCTCTCCCCGGAACAGGGCGAGTGCGGCCGTGAACCTGTCGGCGGCGGTGGCCAGGTCGCCCGCTTCCTTGGCCCGCCGCGCCGCCCGGGTATGTGCATCGAGTTCCGCGGTGTCCAGTTCGAGGTCGTCGAGGACGAAGCGGTATGCGCCGCCACCGCCGCGGATCACCGAGGCCCTCGGCCCGGCTCCTTGCGGGTCGAGCGCCTTGCGCAACGCGAAGACGTAGCTGGGAAGTACGCGGTGGCCGGACTCCGGCGGGTGCGTACCCCATACGTCGTCGAGCAGTTGCTCGTAACCGACCGGTCTGCCGTGGCGCAGCACCAGCACCACCAGAACGGCCTGCCTTCGTACGGGGCCGATATCCAGCGTCGTCGGCCCGCGGCGTACGGAGACCGGCCCCAGCAGCTCGATCCGCAGCCGCTTCGACGCCCCGTCGCCCCTCGCGGTCCCCCGGCTTCCCCTCACTGCCACCTCGCACATCATCAAAATTTCATCCGCGCTGAAACGCCCGCGGTCATGGTTGGTGGGACCGCGCGGATCCCGGGGCGAAGTCGCCCCCCGGGCAACGGAGTTCGGCGCGGCGTCCCTCGACCGTTCCGGACGGGGGCGGAAGGCCATGAGCGGGCCTTCTGTCCTTGTCCGGGGTCAGAGTATGTCCGCGAGGACTCGGCGCCGTACGGGGGACCGTCCCGCTCGGCCCGTCCATATCGCACGGTCCCGGCCCCGGCTGTCCGCAAGATCCCCTTTCCCACAAGGGTAGCGCCGCGGTGTTCGCGGTCGGCGCACGAACGGGGCAAGACCAGGCCGTCGGCGGCAGGTTGGCTGAATGCGGGCCACCACGGCGCGACGTGCGGAACGAGCGAGGAGCAGATCAGCGTGGCGGAGATCAAAGGCGTACGGTCGCCAGCCAATGTGCCGGCCGACGAATCCGGCTCGATGGCGCCGTACGAGGGCGATCTCTCCGGCGGTCCGAACTCGCTGTGCGAGGGGCCGCGGGCACTCACCGCTCACCGGCACAAGCATGCAGCACGGTCCTCCGAACCACCGTACAGCTGGGCCCGGCGCCTCGGAGTCGCCGGGCATCACGCAGGCGGAGCCACGAAGTCTCATCCCCGGTCTCCGCAAGAGCGCGTCAAGAACAGGCGTGAAAGGGAGTCATGACCGGCCCGAAGCCAACCGGCGAGCAGCCGCTGCCCCGGCACGGATCCGCAGCGGACGAGTCGAACACGCCACCAGCCCCTGACAGCACGCCACCCCTTCCGGACCATTCACCGCCAGGGGTGGGGATGCCTCAACGGGGTGGAGTGGGGCGTTCCAACCGCCAGATCACGTCGATGCCGCTGTCTGAGGGTGCCGCGGGTGGCGTCACCTGCTCGCGTCGGACTTCGGTGAAGCCGAGCCGGCGCGGGATGGCGCCGCTGGAGGTGTTGGCCAGGTCGTGTGCGATTTCGAGGTATGCCACGTCCGGCAGGGCGAATGCCTGGGCCACCATGGCTGTCGTCGCTCGCGTGGCGATGCCCTGGCCGGTGACGGCAGGGTGCAGCCAGTACCCCATGTACCAGCCTTGGGGTTCGGCGCCGCGGTAGGTCGAGCACATGCCGATGAGCCCGCCGTTCCTCGTCATGGCGAAGTTGTATGCATCGCCGCTGTCCCACTTCGCGTCGGACTCTGCGAGGAAGTCGCGAGTCTTCTCCTCACTGTGATGGGCGACCCACGGCATCCACGGGCGGAGGTGGTCGAGGGACTCCTCAAGCAATGTGAACGCCAGATCGAAGTCGCTCTGCCCGCGCCAGCGTCGCAGGGCAAAGTCTCCGCACTCGATGATCTGCTTCGGCCGTTCCATGGCGGTCATGATCGCCGGACAGCGCGGCTCGCCGCAACAGGATATGGAGGGATCGGTCGGCTCTCTACCTGGTCAGACGCCGGTAGCAGATCAGGGTGGCAGCGATCCGTATCGGCTTCGCCGAGCGCCTGCGAAGCGCCCACAGCGTATTGGTGTTCGTTCATACCGCCGACGCCGTCCGCACCCGCACGGGTGACAAGCCCAGGGCCGCGTTCGGCCCCCTGCGCCTCGGCCCGACACTCGGGTTCTTCACCTACTCCATCCGCAAGAACGGCCTGCGCCCCCGTTATGTCAGCGAAGTCACCGAGATCGGTGACGGCGACGTTCTTGATCTGCCCGGGAGCCCGGCGATCGTGGGCAGGCCGGGGCACTCGCCGGGCAGCGTGGCGGTGCACGTCCCGCTCGCCGACGCAGTCTTCGTCGGGGATGCCCTGACCACGCGCCACGTCCTCACCGGACGGGCAGGCCCGCAGCCGGCCCCCTTTACCGACGATCCGTCAGAAGCGCTCGCATCCCTCGGCAATATCGCCGATCTGTCGGCATCCCGGGTGCTCCCCGGTCACGGCACCCCCTGGCGTACCTCGCCGGCCCGTGTACGCAAGGGGGTTCAGCCGGCGCACGCCCCTCAAACGCCCCGTCGGCATCAGCGATCGTGACGAACGAGGTCAGGCCGTTTCTTTCCTTCGGATCATCTCGCCGACCCGATGAAGATGGCGGCGACGTGGAGTCCGGCGAGGTAGATGGTGGCGGTCTTGTCGTAGCGGGTGGGGTGCCACGAGGCGCCGTGGAGTCGAGTGAGGTGAGAGACCTTCACCGCCGGGTTGTCGCAGCAGCCCGGTGAAGCAGGGGGGCAGTTCGCCTCGGGGATGGCGAGGCGGGCGGTAAGCAGCCCCGACGACGCCGGGACGGGCCGGCACTGCCTGACGGCCCGGCCCCGGCAAGCGAGATGTAGGGACTCGCCGCTCGTGACATGTCGTCCCGGTGCTCTCGCCCACCGCACACCCCCAAGCCCACGAGCGATGCCCCGTGAGCAGCCGGTGTCAGCGGGCTCCTGGCAGGTCACCAGCAGCAGAGCCCAGTCGAGGCCGACTGCCTGAGCAGCAGTCAACCTGTACTCCTCGGCTTCCGGGTCGGGCTGGTGCGGCCCGTGCCGTCAGGTCGCCCCCTTGCGCGAGGCGATCGCGGTCGAGGGCGGCGAGAAGGTCAAGAGTGTCAAGCTCAGCATCGACGAGAACCCGGCCACGGCAGCCAAACGTGGCGTTACAGTATGCGCCCCTGGGGTGCGTCGGTACTGTACCGGCCCGCCGCCCGCGCGCTGGAGGTGGGCGGTGACTGGTACGACCTGGTGGAGCTGCCGGGCGACCGGCTCGGGGTCGCCGTGGGCAACGTGGTCGGTCACGGACTGTCGGCGGCCACCGTCATGGGGCAGCTGCGCAGCGCGCTCAGTGCCGCCTCCCGCTCCTGCGGCGGCCCGGCCCGCGCTCCGGAGATCCTGGAGCTGTACGCCGACTCCGTCGTGGGGGCCGAGAACATGACGGTGGCCAGCGCGGTCGTCGACTGGGACGCCCACCACATCACGTACAGCGTCGCCGGTCACCTGCCGTCGGCCCTGCTGCGGGGCGACGGCACCGTGGAGTTCCTGGACCGGGCCACCGATCCGCTGTAGGCGCCCGGCCGTGCGCGCCCCGCGCCCCGGAGCCGTCCGCCGGCCCCGGAACGCGGAGCGCGAGAGGTCTACTCGGGCGCCTCGATCGTCACCGGCTTGCCCAGGTCGTAGAAGTGCTGCGTGGTCGTGCTCATCACGTCGGCCGTCCGGGACTCGGCCTGCCCGCCGTAGGGCGTGAAGTCGTCCCCGAACCAGAGGATGTGCTCGCGCACGGCCGCGCCCATGAACGTGTACGGCTTCTTGTTCACGATCCGCCACGCCGTGACGTCCTCCCCGTTCTCCAGGGAGAGCACGGGCCGCTCCTGCTCGACGGTCCACTCCGGCGCCGACGCGATCATCTGGGCCGTCACCTCCGGATCGGCGAGCACGCGGTAGAGCTTCCCGGTGGCGGCCACGATCTGCTCCTGCGGGTCACTGCTGTTCTTGTCCCCCTTGACCCACTTGCCGAGCCCCGGCGTCTTGATCCACTCGTCCTCGCCCTTGAAGACGTACGCCTTCTCCCCCTCCGGCCCCGTCATCGACCCGGCCAGCGCGGGCTCGTCCCCGAAGAGGAACCGCGACGTCCCCGACTCGTCCCCCGACTGCACGGCCTCCGTCCCCGATCCGTACGCCTTCAGGGCGGCCACCAGGCACTTCGACAGGGCCGAACCGGCCAGGGTCGTACCGCCCTTGAGCTGGAGGCCGTCGCACTCGGACGGGGTGGCGAAGGCCGGGGACGACGCCTTGGGGCTCTCGTTCCCGGGCGCGGGCCGGTCGGACGACGATTCCGAACGCGTCGGCTCGGCCGACCCGTCCGACGAGGAGCAGCCGGCCAGGAGGCCGACGGCGAGGAGGGTTCCTATGCACGCGTAGGGGCGCGGACGTACAGGTCTCATGTTGTTCGAACTCCACTGGTCACGGACAGCCCGCGACCGCGGACCGTCTTATGGGCTCTCGCAAGCGAATCCATAGCCCCGCACCACCGGTCGTGAAGGTGTTCGCTTCACGGGCCGCGGATGCGGGCCTTTGGATCCTACTGACTTCGGCTCATTGCGGTGAATCTGCGCGAAGTCCCTGAAGGGCCTGGAGTGGTGGCTGTATCCCGTGGTGTGTGAGGTAGGCGGATGGGGGCGGGCTGACCGCCGCGGGACGTCGGCGCCGGGAGACGGTGCGTATGCAGGCAGCCGAGCTGTTCGAGCAGAGGATCAAGCCGCCGGAGGCCGCGCGGCGGCTGCGGGTGAGCCTGAAATCGGCCTACCGGTGGCACCAACGGTGGCGGGAGGGCAGTGTTCAGGCTCTGGCCTCCCGTGGTCCGAGCGGGTCGCGGTGCCGCCTGTCCCCGTGCTGCTTGGAGAACCTGGGGTCGTCTGCCCGAGGCTTGTCCGTCTCGGGCGCGATGAGCTGGCGTGGGAGGGTGACTTGGTGACGCGGGCGGTGCCCTCGAACGATCGGCCACCGGCTTCGGCCGGGTTCAGGCCACGGCCCGATCACGACCAAGCCCCGTACGGTCAGGAGCCGGCGGCGGCGTTGTGCGCGGTTTTGCGGACGCCGACGGTGATCAGTGCGATGACGGCGCCGGCCAGCAACCCGATACCGCCGACGAGGGCGCAGGCGTGCAGTGCGTCGGTGAAGCTCGCCGCGTAGACGGACTGGGCCTGTGCCGTGGTCGAGGCGCTGGAGAGGCGGAGGAAGGCACCGGCCTGAATGCCGGCGTCGGAGACCATGCCCAGCACCTGCCCCTTGTCGGCCGCGCCGAGGTTCGAGGCGGCGAGACGGTCCGGGAGGGAGTTCAGGGTGCTGCGGGTGAGCAGAACACCGAAGACCGCGGGGCCGAGCGCGCTGCCGATCTGGCGAAGGGCGTTGCTGGCGGCACCTGCGGTGGGGGCGAGGCGGGGTGGCAGGCTGTTCACAGCGATGGTGGTGATGGGGGCCGTGGCCAGGGCGATGCCGATCCCGAGGACACCGATGACGGCCGCGCCGGCGAGGGCGCCGCTCGACGGGCCGAAGGTCGTGATCAGGAGGGCGCCGATGCCCGCGACGATGAGGCCGACGACCAGGACCAGGCCGGGGGTGGTACGGATCATGAGCCGTCCGACCAGCGGGCCGAGGGCGACGGTGAAGCCGTTCAGGGCGACGAGGCGGACGGCGATGTCGAGGGTGGAGGCGTGCTGGACCAGGCCGAAGTACTCGCTCAGGATGAAGACGAGGCCGACCTGGGCGAAGAGGGTGAGGCACATGATGGTGGCGGTGCCGGAGAAGGCGAGGGACGAGAACAGCCGCATGTCGAACATGGGATGCGTGGAGCGCAGCTCGGTGACGACGAACGCGGCGAGGGTCACGGCGGCGACGGCGAACGCGATGATGACTTGGGCGGAGCTCCAGCCCTCGACGCCGCCCTCGATGACCGCGTAGATGAGGGCGGCGATGGCGACGATGGCCAGGAGCTGCCCGGGAATGTCGAGGTGGCGTGCGCGTTCGGCGCGGGAGTCGACCAGCAGGAACGCGCCTGCGATGCCGATGAGGACACCGATGACCACGCAGGGCAGGAAGATCCAGCGCCAGGAGGCGTGGTCGACGATGACCCCGTTCATCAGCGGGCCGAGCGTGAGGCCCAGGCCGAGGGAGGCCGTCCACAGAGCGATGGCCTGGGTGCGCTGCCTGCGGTCGGTGCAGACATGGGTGAGCAGAGCGAGGGTGGAGGGCATCAGGGCGGCGGTGCCGATGCCGGAGAGAGCCTGACCCACACAGAGCTGCAGGACACCGGTCGCTGTCAGACAGACCAGACAACCGATGACGAGCAGAGTCAGTCCGGCGAGGTAGACCTTCTTGCGGCCGAAGATGTCACCGAGCACTCCGCAGGTCAGCAGGAGTGCGGCGGACGGCAGGAGGAAGACGTCGGTGATCCACTGCAGTTCGGTGGTGGATGCGCTCAGGGCCTGCTGGATGACGGGCAGCGAGACCGCGACTCCGACGAAGAGCAGGTAGGACACGAACACCCCGAGGCAGGCGAGCACCGTCGTGGCCACCAAGTGCGGGGGAGAGCCGGGCCGGTGCGGTGACTGCGCGGACGTGGGTGATGTGGTGGCGGACATGGCACCTCAAGACATTGTGGACAGCGGCGACCGGCTGTTCCTGACGGGCGACGGGTTGGCCGGTGAGTACCGGCGGTGCAGCGGGCGACTGTGAGGCGGATGCGGTGAGGCTGATGCGGTGTCTCGTGAAGCATCGGTGCGCCCGGTGCCTGGCATCGGTGAGGCGGCTCGCGCAGGGACGGGCGGCACGCACTCGGCCCTGAGCTTCGGCCGACCGTAGTCGCTAATCGTGTACGATCACAAGACATCTGCACGGTAAAAGTTGCACTACATCCATGGGTGTAGATGTGATGTCGTACATGATCTGCCTAGGCCGTTGGCGAGCGGCCGGAGTGGCCGGAGTGGCCTGAGTGGGCGAGTCGTTGAGCGGGGATGTGCCGTAGGCGGCAGGGGCCGGACTCGCCCGAAGGGAAGGTGATGGTCCGCCGCGCAGGCGGGAGCCCTCGCCGGCGGATGCCTCACGCGCGGCCCGGATCAGGCGTGGTCGGCGATGCCTCGCCGACGAGTTCGCCGATGGGTCAGCCGACGAGTTCGCCGATGGCCTCGGCGGCGGTGGTCAGTCGCTGCGCGATCTCCTCCACGGGCCGTTCGCTCGTCACGTAGACCACTCCGACCGCAGCCTGGACGGTGCCGCGGGTGTGTACGGGCACCGCCACCGACGCCACCCCCGAGATCACTTCGCCACGGCTGAACGCGTAGCCCAGTCGGCGCGCTTCCTCGACTGCCTCATCCGCCTCGGGGCAACCGGGGGAGTCGTCCCGTGTCGACAGGATCGCCACTCCCGGGGCGCCCTTGGTCAACGGGTGACGGGTGCCGGGGCGCTGTATCACCGTGCCCGAGGCGTGGCGGGGTTCGACGCTCGCCAGGGTGACGCATTCGTTCTCGTCGTCGATGGCCACGAAGGCGGTCATCGTCAGGTCCTGGGCCACCGAGGCGAGTTCGGGCAACGACACGGTATGCAGGTCGCGTTCCACCGACTGCGCCAGTACCACCAGCCCCGCGCCGGGGGCGTATCCCCCCGCAGCCTGCCGACTGATCAGCCGGTGGCCCTCCAGGGTCCGCAGCATCCGGTACGCGATGGAGCGATGCACCCCGAGCTCGCCCGCGATCTCGTCGACGCTCAGCGGCCGTTGCGCCGCCGCGAGTACCTCCAGCACGCGGATGCCTCGGGAGAGCGTCTGGGATGCGGGCGCCTTGCTGTCCACCATGTCGCAGAACTATAGCGGCCACCCCCTTGCGGTCCGTCGACTCAGAACTCTATCGTTCTCTATTAGAACGATGAATTCGCATATAGAATTCTCACGATGTCACGGGAGACGTCATGGGCGCTGGCACCACGCACCCCGCGGGTCTGGATCGGCGGTTTCGAGCCTCGCTGGCCCGCTTCGCCACCGGCGTCACGGTGGTGACCTTCGACGGCCCCGACGGCCGGCGCGGCTTCACGGCCAACTCATTCATTTCGGTCTCGCTGGACCCTCCGCTGGTCCTGGTGAGCGTGGCGCGAAAGGCACGGTCGCACGACGAGCTCGTCGACCGTCCGTTCGTGGTGAACGTGCTGGGCGCGGAGCAGGAGGCCATGGCGATGCACTTCGCCGGGAGGCCCCGGCTGGAGCCCGGCTGGTCCGACAGTCCCGTCGGCCCCCGCCTGGACGGCGCGCTCGCGCACTTCGCCTGCGAGCCCTGGGCCGCTTACGACGGCGGGGACCACACCCTGTTCGTCGGCCGGGTCGTCGACTTCGACTACCGCCAGGGCGATCTGCTCGGCTTCTGCGGCGGCTCTTTCGTGACCATCCCCGAGCCTCTGCTCGGCATCGAACACCTCATGTGACCCCCACCCGTTCGCAAGGAGACCCCCATGGGCGCACGTTCCGGCCAGGACTTCACCGACCGCCTGGCTCAGCGACACCCTCATGTCCAGATCGACGGTGAGACCCTCACCGACGGCGGGCTGCACCGCCACCCGGCCTTCGCCGGCCTGGCACGCAGTTACGCCGCCCTGTACGACCTCCAGGTCAGCCCGGAACTGAAGGACACCCTGACCTTCACCTCGCCCACCTCGGGCGAGCGGGTCGGCACCTCGTTCCTGGTCCCCAGGACCTACGAGGACCTGGTCAAGCGACGCACCGCGTTCAGCACGTGGGCCAGCTACAGCTTCGGCGCGCTCGGCCGCACCGGCGACTACCTCAACAGCGGCCTCATGGCGCTCTCCGAGGCGTCCTCGTGGTTCAGCGAGTCCAACAAGGGGTTCGGCGAGAACCTCGTCCGCTACGTGGAGAAGGTCCGCGAGGAGGACCTGCTGACCACGCACACCCTGATCCCACCGCAGGTCAACCGCAGTGTCGCCGCGAGCCAGCAGGCCGGCGGCATGCTGGCGGCCCGAGTGGTGGAGGAGGACGACAACGGCATCGTCGTACGGGGCGCCCGCATGGTCGCCACCATCGCGCCGATCGCCGACGAGATCCTCGTCTTCCCCTCCACGGTGCTGCGCAACACCCCGGAGGACGAGCCGTACGCCTACGCGTTCGCCGTCCCGCTCGACACGCCGGGCCTGCGCCTGGTCGCCCGCCAGCCCGTACTGCACGGCCGCAGCACCTTTGACGAGCCCCTCGCGTCCCGCTTCGAGGAGAGCGACGCGCTGGTGATCTTCGACGACGTGCATGTGCCGTACGAGCGCGTCTTCGTGCTGCGCGACACCGCGATCTGTAACCAGTTCTACACGCGGACGTCCGCGACCGCGCACATGACGCATCAGGTGGCCACCCGCACCCTGGCCAAGTCCGAGTTCTACCTGGGCCTGCTCTCGGCGATGGCCGAGGCGATCGGCATCGGCCAGTTCGGCCACATCCAGGAGGACCTCGCCGAGGTCATCAACATCGTGGAGATCCAGAAGGCCCTCATCCAGTCCGCGGAGACCCAGGCGGCGGTCAACGAGTTCGGTGTCTTCACGCCGAAGTGGGAGCCGCTGAACACCTCCAGGAACTGGTTCCCGAAGGTGGCGCAGCGCTTCCCCGCCATCGTCCGCAAGTTCGGCGCGGGCGGCCTGATGGGCCTGCCCGGTGCCGAGGACGTGTTCGGTGCCGCGGCCGACGACGTGACCACGTACCTCCAGGGCAAGGCGATCGACGGCCCGGACCGGGTTCGACTGTTCAAGCTGGCCTTCGACGCGAGCATCTCCTCGTTCGCCGGCCGCCAGACGCTGTACGAGAACTTCTTCTTCGGCGACCCGGTCCGGATGGCCGGCGCCCTGGCGAACAGCTACGACCGCAGCGAACTCACCCAGCGCGTCTGGGACTTCGTGAAGCGCGAGGACTGATCTGCGGAGCCCGGCGCGTGGCACGGACCCTCCCTCGCTGTCGGCCGCTACGCGCCGGGCCCGGTCCCCAAGGGGAGTTGGCGACCCCCGTTCACTGTCCGTTGCGCATGAATTCGTATACGATCTCGACTGTTCGCGCTGGACCGAGAGGTTCCGGTTCCCGGGGCCCGGGTGCTCCGTACGTCAGAGAAGGAGACGACGATGTCCCTCGGAGACTTCCGCGACCACCTCATTGCCGCCGATGCGGCGCGACTGCGCGAAGCGCGCGGGCTGAATCCGTGGACCTACGCCGAGCCGATCCGGCAGAGCGACAAGGCGACCGGCCTCATCAACTACTGGCAATGCCTCTACTCCGAACCCTTCAAGGGCATCACCGCCGACGGGCAGGTACTCGAAGGGCGCTATGCCCTCGCCGACGAGGGATTCGACGTGGCCGGCGCCGTCACGGCCGCCAAGGGGATCGTCGCCGCGCTGAGCGAGGGCGAACTGGCCCGGGTGCGACACCCCCTCGACGCCGCCGAGTGGCGGGACTGGTACAACCCCGAGTGGCCGATGAACGCCCACGGCGTACGCCTCGACGAGGTCGCGCCCGAGGTCCGCGAAGCCGTGGCCGGACTCATGCGTGCCTGCTTCAGCGACGACGGATACGTCAAGACCCGGCAGGTGCGCTCGGCCAACCTCTACCTCGGCGAGCTCTACGACCTGCGGAACATCATGAACGAGTGGAGTTACCACTTCCTGATGTTCGGCGAGCCCAGCGAGACCGAGCCGTGGGGCTGGAACCTGTACGGGCACCACCTGGCGCTCAACTGCCTCGTCATCGGTTCGCAGATCGTCGTCTCGCCCACGTTCATGGGCGCGGAGCCGACCACGGTGGACCGCGGCGACGGCGAGAGCTTCGAGCTGTTCAAGCGCGAGGCGCTCACCGGCATCGAGCTCATGCGGTCCCTGCCGGCCGAACAGCGCCGGCTCGCCACGACCTACCGGCAGATGAAGGACCCGGCGATGCCCGAGGGCCGCTGGCACTTCGCCGACGAGCGGACCCTCGGCGGGGCGTACCAGGACAACCGCGTCGTCCCGTACGAGGGTGTCCGCGCCCGCGATCTCGCGTCGGGGCAGCAGGAACAACTGCTCCGTGTCGTCGAGAGCTTCGTCGACTTCCTGCCCGAACGCCCGCTGCGGGCCCGGATGCGGCAGATCGAATCGGCGCTCGACGACACCTGGTGGAGCTGGGTCGGTCCCGACGACGGCATCCAGCCCTTCTACTACCGGGTGCAGAGCCCCGTCGTCATGGTCGAGTTCGACAACCACCAGGGCGTGTGGCTCACCAACACCGAACCCGCCCGCTTCCACGTGCACACGGTCGTGCGTACGCCGAACGGCAACGACTACGGCAAGGACCTCCTGCGGCAGCACTACGCCGCGGCACACCGGGCGGGCGCGGACCAGGCGCACGGCGAGCCGGGCGGGCGCGCCGGAGCGGACGGTCACGCGCCCGAGCACGGCGCGCACCTGCACACCGACGGACGGGACCACCCCGGTCACACCGGCCACCAGGGCCACTGAGCGGGAGCCAGGCCCCAGGGCCCGGGAGGCGCGGGCGCCGGTTCCGCACCCTGCGCCCGCGCACCCGCCCGGCCCCCACCGGCATCCACACGACGACGACGGAGAAGCACATGGTGTCATCGCCCAACCGCATACCGGACGGCGAAGAGAAGCCGGGACCGCTGACCTACGAGGCCCCGACGGCGATCCGGCAGATGCTGTTCGCCACCTGGGCGCTGCTCAACTCCCTGACCCACGGCCAGCGTGAGCAGGCGTTCCTGCCCATGGACGACGAGCGGCGCGTCGACTGGGACTTCATCCCCAAGCCCGACCGCTGCGGTGTCCCGCTTTTCGCCCTGGACCGGCACCAGCGGACCATCGCCCACACCCTGCTCAAGTCCGGGCTCAGCATCCACGGCTACAGCCAGGCCGTGTCGATCATGGCCACCGAGAACATCCTGCGCGAACTCGAAGCGATTCCCAGGGGCTTCGGCGCCATCGCCGGCGACTTCCGCGACCCGGAGGGCTACTGGTTCAGCTTCTTCGGCCGGCCCGGTTTCGAGGACACCTGGGGATGGAGGGTCATCGGGCACCACATCTCCTTCAGCTACACCATCGTCGGCCAGCGCCACCTCACCGTCACGCCGCTCGCGATGGGAGCCCAGCCCTTCCCGGCCGGGGTGCTCAACCCCCTGGGCGCGAACGAGGAACTGGCCTTCCGGATCCTGGGCGCACTGGACGAGGACAAGCGGTCCACGGCGCTGATCCATCCCGTCGCCCCGGCGGACTTCGCCACCCGACAGGTGCCGCGGGTCGGCGCCGAGGAGTGGCCCGACCACGTCGACCTCGGCATCGTGGGCTACAGCATCACCGACGAGGACCGCGAGGCCCTGCGCTTCGTGAAGAGCGCGCCGTCCGGGCTCAACGGCGCCGAGATGTCGCGGGCCGAACTCGACCGGGTGCACGAACTGCTGTTCCGCTACTTCGACACCGTGCCCGAGGAACTCGCCGCGCAGTACCGCGACGCGACGCTCGCCGAGAACCCGGAGCGCCTGACCTTCGCCTGGGCGGGCGGCACCGACCCGGACAGCCCCCATTACTACCGGATCTCCACCGGGCGGGTCCTGGTCGAGTCCGACAACGCCGTGGCCCAGGGCCAGCACATGCACAGCGTCTGGCGCGACCTGGACAACGACCTGGGCCATGACCTGCTGCTGGACCACTACGAGCACCACGGCCACCACGGAGAGCACCTGCGCCGCCGGCTGGACAGCACCCGGCCCGAGAACGGCTGAGCGGGGGGCGTACGGCCGGAACAGCGCGGGCGCGACGGGGAAACGGACCGCTCGCGCTTCCCCGTGCTCAGGCGGAGTGGCCCGCCCCGGCTCCCGCCGGGCCGGCGGCCTCCGGCCCGGCGGGCGTGTGGTGGTCCGGCGCGGAAGGCCCCGCGCCGGGTGCGGTCCGGATTGCTTGCTCCGCCCTCACGGGAACGTATATGATTTCTCCAGAAGAGGATGCGACGAGGAAACCCATGAGCAGAGAATCAGCGACGCCAGGTGCCCAGCCGGGAGAGGGTCCGGACGCGCGCCTCGGTGCGCTCCCGTCCCGCCCCGGGAAGATCATCGGCGTCCGTCTGAGTTATGCGTCACGCGCGGATCAGCGGGGCCGGCGTCCCGAGCGGCCCTCGTACTTCCTCAAGCCGTCCAGCTCCGTGGGCACCGGTGGCGGCATCGTCGAGCGGCCGCAAGGCACCGAACTCCTCACCTTCGAGGGGGAGATCGCCCTCGTCGTCGGAACGCCCGCACGGCAGGTGGCCCCGGACGCGGCCTGGGAGCACGTCGCCTGGGTCACCGCGGCCAACGACCTCGGCCTGTACGACCTGCGCGCGAACGACAACGGCTCCGGCCTCCGGGCCAAGGGCGGTGACGGCTTCACCCCGATCGGCCCGGCGCTCCTCGACGCGCGCGCGGTCGATCCGTCCGCCCTGCGCGTACGGACCTGGGTCAACGGCCACCTCGTGCAGGAGGACACCACGGCCGGCCTGCTCTTCTCGCCCGCACAGATCATCGCCGACCTCTCCCAGCACCTCACGCTGGAACGAGGCGATGTCATCCTCACCGGCACACCGGCCGGATCCAGCGTCGTCGTACCCGGCGACGTCGTCGAGGTCGAGGTCGATGCCCCTGCGACGGCGGGCGCACCCACCACGGGCCGCCTGGTGACCGAGGTGACCGAGGGCACCACCACGTTCGACGGTGCGCTCGGCTCGCTCCCCTCGGCCGACGACACCCTGCGGACCGCCGCCTGGGGCTCACGCGAGGCGGCGGGACTCGGCGCGACGGCCGGCAGGACCGCCCTGACCGAGGTGCTGCACGAGAAGCTGATGCGGGCACCTGTCGCGGGTCTCTCCGCCCAGCTGCGCAAGCGCGGCCTGAACAACGTGACGATCGACGGGATCCGGTCGCTGCGCCCGGACGCCAAGATGGTGGGCACCGCCCGGACCCTGCGGTTCGTCCCGAACCGTGAGGACCTCTTCGCCAGTCACGGCGGCGGGTACAACGCCCAGAAGCAGGTCTTCGACAGCGTCCGCGCGGGCGAGGTCCTCGTGATCGAGGCGCGCGGCGAGAGCGGATCGGGCACCCTGGGGGACGTCCTTGCGCTGCGCGCGCACGCACGTGGGGCCGCCGGCATCGTCACGGACGGCGGCGTCCGCGACGCCGAAGCCGTGGCAGCCGTCGGCATCCCCGTCTACACGGCCGGCGCCCACCCCGCCGTCCTCGGCCGCAAGCACGTCCCCTGGGAAGCCGATGTCACCGTCGGCTGCGGAGGCACGACCGTGCAGCCCGGCGACATCATCGTCGGCGACACGGACGGCGTGATCGTCATCCCGCCCGCGCTCGCCGACGAGGTCGTCGACGCGACCCTCGCCCAGGAGGACGAGGACGCGTGGATCGCCGAACAGGTGGCGGCAGGCCACCCGATCAAGGGACTGTTCCCCTTGAACACCGAGTGGAGAGCGAGGTACGAGGCATGGCAGGCGGCCCGTTGAACAAGGTCAAGACGCTGAGCAAGTCCCAGCAGGCGTATCACTGGATCAAGGAGCGTATCGCGCAGCAGGAGTTCACGCCCGGCTACCGGCTGGTGCTCGCGACGATCGCGGGCGAGCTGGACATGAGCGTGGTCCCGGTGCGTGAGGCGGTGCGCCAGCTGGAGGCCGAAGGGCTCATCACGTTCGAGCGCAACGTCGGCGCCCGGGTGTCGATGGTCGACGACTCGCAGTACCGCACCACCATGCAGGTCATCAGCATCGTGGAGAGCGCGGCGACCGCGCTCTCGGCACGCGAGCTCACCGAGGCCGACCTGCGGCAGGCCCGCGCTGTGAACGAGATCATGGCGGGCCGGCTCGAACGGTTCGATCCGCGTGCGTTCTCCGCCCTCAACCAGGAGTTCCATCACATCCTCTACTGCCGGTGCCCCAACGCACAGCTGCTGGAGATCGTCGAGTCCGAGTGGACCCGCCTCGGCCACCTGCGGGACTCGATCTTCGCGTTCGTCCCCGACCGGGCGCGGGAGTCCGTGCGGGAGCACGAGCAGATCCTCGGCCTCATCGAGCGGGCCGCCCCCCTCAACGAGATCGAGGAGGCGGTGCGGCGCCACCGCAAAGGCACGCTCTCGGCCTTCATCGAACACGAACACCCCGACGAGGCGGCCGGTTTCCCGGCGCTGTGAGACCCCAACGGCCGCGGACCGGCGATGTACCGCCCACGGCCTCACGACGAAGGAGCACGGATGCTGCCCGCCGAGACGATCGCCGCACTCGCTGAGGAGCTCGCCGACGCGGAGCGCGAACGTGGAGTCATCCCGCGTCTCACGGCCCGCCATCCCGAGGCGACGGTCGAGGACTCCTACGCGATCCAGGGCGTGTGGCGCGACAGGAACATCGCCGCGGGCCGCCGCCTGGTCGGCCGCAAGATCGGGCTGACCTCCCGGGCGATGCAGGCCGCCACCGGGATCACCGAGCCCGACTACGGCGTCATGTTCGACGACACCGTGTGGGAGAGCGGGGCGGTCATCCCGTACGACACCTACTCGAACGTACGCATAGAGGTCGAGCTGGCCTTCGTGCTCGCGGCGCCTCTCGAAGGCCCGAACTGCACGCTCTTCGACGTCCTGCGCGCGACCGAATTCGTCACGCCCGCCCTGGAGATCCTCAACTCCCACTTCGAGATGGAGGGGCGCACCATCGTCGACACCATCGCCGACAACGCCGCCTACGGCGGGGTGGTGCTGGGCGGTTCACCGATGGAGCCCGGCCAGGTCGACCTGAGATGGGTGTCCGCGCTGCTGTACCGCAACGAGAGCATCGAGGAGACGGGAGTCTCCGCGGGTGTCCTCAGCCATCCGGCCACCGGGGTCGCCTGGCTCGCCAACAAGCTCCACCAGCACGGTGCGCGCCTGGAGGCGGGAGAGACCGTCCTGGCGGGTTCGTTCACCCGCCCGGTGTGGGTCGACCGTGGGGACAGCGTCCTGTGCGACTACGGAAAGATGGGAACGATCTCGTGCCGTTTCGTCTGAAGGCCCCGTTCCGCGACGCGCTGCGCGACGCCGCGCCGCGGCCTCTCGCCGGGATGTGGGTGTGCTCGGGCAGTGCGACCGTGGCCGAGATCTGTGCGGGCGCCGGCCTGGACTGGCTGCTGATCGACATGGAGCACGGCCCGAACGGGCTCGGGTCCGTGCTGGCGCAGCTCCGGGCTGTCGCGGCCTACCCGGTCGTCCCCCTGGTGCGGGTGCCCGCCAACGACCCCGTGACGATCAAGCAGGTGCTCGATCTGGGTGCCCAGAACCTGCTCGTGCCCATGGTGTCCTCGGTGGCCGAGGCACGGGCCGCCGTGGAAGCGGTGCGGTATCCGCCGGGCGGCCGCCGTGGTGTCGGGTCCGCCCTCGCGCGCTCGGCCCGCTGGAACCGCGTGGACGACTACCTCACCGAAGCCGACCGGTACACCTCGCTGTTCGTGCAGGTGGAGACGGTCGCGGGGGTGGAGGCCGCCGCGGGGATCGCGGCCGTCGACGGGATCGACGGCGTCTTCGTGGGGCCGTCGGACCTGGCGGCCTCGATGGGCCTCCTCGGACTGCAGGCCCACCCGGACGTCACCGCCGCCGTACTGCGGGCCTTCGACGCGGTCCGGGACGCGGGCGTGCCGGTCGGGGTCAACGCGTTCGACCCTGCCGTCGCGCAGGCGTACATGGACGCGGGGGCCACCTTCGTCCTCGTCGGTGCCGACGTCGCCATGCTGGCCCGGGGCTCCGAGGACCTGGCCGCCCGTTTCACCGCCGCCCCGGAGGCGGACCGCGTGAGTTACTGAGCTTCCGCCGGGGCCGGGCCCGCGAATCATATACACCTTCCTCCCTCCCGAGGGTGCCCCGCCACGGCTTCTCCGGCAGGGGTGCGGCATCTCTGTGCGGCAGCCATGAATCCCCTGTGACCTGGGTGAATCCTGCGTACGGAGACCCGGTGCGCGCCAATTCCCCTCCCCATTCGGAGCCTGTCGCGCCCTTCCCTCCGATGTTCAATATCATGTACGATCCAGAAAAGTATGCGTGATCAGGGTCGAAGAGGGCAGTCGCCGGGAACGGCGGCAGCAGTCCGTGTCCCGGCCCGTACGCCCTCGACGACACCTTCGAGCGAGGAACGGCGACAGATGAGTGATCAAGTCTCACGAGACATCCCCTACACGCGCGACGGCACACGGATGATCGGACACCTGTGTGCGCCGGCCGCTTCCGAAGACCTCCCCGCTGTCCTGCTCATCCATGACGCCTTCGGTCTGGGCGACGACATGATCGCTACGGCCGGCCGGATCGCTGAGCTCGGGTACGCGGTGTTCGCGGCCGACCTGTGGGGTGGCCGCACGCTTCCCCGGACGCATGCGGAGATCGGCCCCCTCATGGGAGGGCTGGCAGGCGACCGGGCCCGCTGGATGGCACGGGTCGAAGCAGCCCGGGTGGCCGCAGCCGAGCAGCCCGAGGTCGACGCCTCCGCGATTGCCGTCCTCGGCTACTGCTTCGGCGGTTCCACCGCGCTCGAGTACGTGCGTACCGGAGGCGAGGTGCGTGGCGCGGTGAGCATCCACGGCGGCCTCGACACCGTCGAGCTGGACTGGAGCGCGCTCACCCCCGGCGCGTCGGTCCTCCTCTGCACCGGGGCGGACGACTCCATGGCCCCCCTCGACACGCTGGCCCGACTCCAGACGGCCATGAGCGCGGCGGGCGTCGAGTGGGAGGTGGACCTGTACGGCAACACCAAGCACGCGTTCACCAACCCCGGGGCGGCGAGCGCCGACGCCGCGTACAACCCCCGCAGTGCCGCACGGGCGTGGGAGTCGTCCACCGGGTTCCTTCGCGCCCTCTTCCCCGGCACGCAGCCCGCCTCACGCTGACCCCGCACCGATCGCGCGGCACCGGACCTGCCGGTGGCGCAGGGCCGGTCACGTCACCACCCACCCGACAGAAGAACGAGGACGCCATGCTCGACATCGCCATCATCGGCGCCGGCCCCTGTGGCCTGGCCACCGCGCTGCGCCTGCACCAGCAGGGACTGCGCCCCCGCATCTACGAAGCGGTCCCGGAGCTGCGCCCCCTCGGCGTCGGGATCGACGTCAAGGTCTACGGCACGCGCGAGCTGGACGAACTGGGCCTGCTCGACGGATTCCGGGAGATCTCCGTCGACGCCGACGAGTCCATCTTCTTCAACAACCACGGCCAGGAGATCTACGCCGAGAAGTGCGGCGTCCACATGGGCTACGAGCACGAGCAGCGCTTCGTGCACCGCGGCACCTTCCAGATGTTCCTGTACCGCGAGGTTCTGGAACGACTCGGCGAGGACGCGGTCGTCCTGGGCGTGCGGACGACCGGCTACACGCAGGACGAGGACGGGGTCACCCTCCAGGTCGTGCACACGGACGGCACCGAGGGCGAGGTGCGCGCCGACGCCGTGATCGCCGCGGACGGCATCAACTCGGTGGTCCGCAGGCAGATGCATCCCGAGAGCGCGGAACCGAAGTACTCCGGCCTCACCATGTGGCGCGGCACGACGCTCATGGAGCCGTTCAAGACCGGCGGCACGATCCTGCACATCGGCGACCCCCGCGTCTCCAGCCTCATCGTCTACCCGATCGAGAACGACTTCGAAGGAACGGGCCTCACGCTCGTCAACTGGGTCGCCGAGGCCACCCGCAGCGAGTCCACCGAGGACTGGAACCAGCGGGGTTCCGTCGACGAGATCCTGCCGTACTACGACACGTGCACGATCGACTTCATCGACGTCCAGAAGATGCTCACCGACGCACGCGAGGTGTTCCTCTTCCCGCTCATCGACCACGACCCGCTGGACAGCTGGGTCGACGGCCGGGTCGTGCTCGTCGGTGACGCCGCGCACGCGATGTACCCGCGAGGCGGCAACGGCGCGTGTCAGGCGATCGTGGACACGCGCGTCATCGCCGAGAAGCTCGGGAACATCAGCGACCCCCACGAGGCACTCCTGGCCTTCGAGGCCGAGCGCCTGGAAGGCGTCAACCGGATCGTTCTGGCCAACCGTGGCGAGGGCTACGAGGTCATCCGCCGCATGGTCGCCGAGCGGACCGACGGCCAACGGTTCGACGACATCGAGGCAGTCCTCCCGCTCGCCGAGGCCGACGAGATCTTCAGCAAGTACCACCAGCTCGTCGGCCAGCGGCGCACGGACTCGGGGGGCAAGCCGATGGCCGGCTTCCGCACCTCGGCGGCCGAGTCCGCCTGAAAGCCCCCGTCACCCACCGAAAGGAGCGCTCCGCATGGACCTCGGACTCACCGGACGGACGGCGTTCGTCGCGGCCTCGTCCCAAGGGCTCGGGTACGCGTGCGCCCGTTCCCTGGCCCGCGAAGGCGTCGCGGTCACACTCAACGGCCGTGAGCAGACCAAGCTCGCCGCCGCGGCCGAGGCGCTCCGTGAGGAGATCGGCGGCGGTGCCCAGGTGTCCTGGGTCGCCGCCGACCTCACCACCCGCGAGGGCCGCGCCGCGATCGTGGCGGCCGTACCGTCCCCAGACATCCTCGTCACCAACAACGCCGGTCCGCCCCCGGGCACCCTCGACGACTGGGACGAGGACGCGCTCGTCGGCGCCCTGCGCGCGAACACGGTGCCGGCTGTCCAGCTGATGCGCGCCTACGTCCCCGGCATGCGCGAGCGGCAGTTCGGTCGGATCGTCAACATCACCTCGGCGATGGTCAAGGGCCCGGCCTACGAGATGGGACTCTCGACCTCCGCCCGGTCGGCCCTCACCGCGATCAGCAAGTCCATCAGCAACGACGTCGTGGCCGACAACGTGACGGTCAACAACCTGCTCCCCGAGCGGATCGACACGCCGCGGCAGGAGTTCATGGCCCAGCGGATGATGGCCGCGCACGGGATCGGCCGGGATGAGGCCCGCAGGCGTATCGCCTCGACCGTCGCGGCGGGCCGGCTCGGCCGGCCGGAGGAGTTCGGCGACGCCTGCGCGTTCCTGTGCAGCGCGCAGGCCGGGTACATCTCGGGCCAGAACCTCCAGCTCGACGGCGGATCGTACCGGGGAACCCTATGAGTACGGTCATGAGCGCGGACGCCGCGACCAGGGCCGAACTGCTCGCCCTGGAGGAGCGCCGTCGCGCCGCCCTCGTCGCCGTGGACCTCCCCGCGCTGGAGGACATGTTCGATGAGTCGCTCGTACACATCCACGCCCCTGGGCTCACGCACAGCAAGGCCCAGCTGCTGGAGCACGTCGCGACCCGTCAGGCCTACCTCGACTCGGCGCGCGGTGAGCTGCGGATCCGGATCGTCGGCGACGTGGCCGTCATGACGGGTCGGCTGACCAACAGGCTCCGTTCCCCCGAAGGCGGTGAGCGGGTCCTCGGAGGGGTCGTCACCCAGGTGGTGCGGCGCTGCGAGGACGGCGCGTGGCGGTTCCTCAGCTTCCAGATGACGCCGGACGGCGAACACGTATGGCCTGCGATGCCCTCGGAGCTGGAGGCGCAGGCCGAGACCACAGGGAAAGACGGACAACGATGAAGATCGCACGATTCCGCGTCGCCGACGGCCCCGTACGGCTCGGACGAGTCGACGGCGACCGGGTCACCGACATCTCCGACGTCCCAGGTGTGGGCACGTCGCTGCGCGCGATCCTGCCGACGCTCGGCACACTCCGGGACGCCGTCCTCGCGGCTGACGGCCCGAGCCACCCGCTTGACACGGTCGTGCTCGAGGCGCCGGTCGACGACCCGCAGAAGTACCTCGGCATCGGCATGAACTACAAGGAGCACGCGGAGGAGGCCCGCCGGGCCGGCGTACCGATCCCGACGAGCCAGATGTGGTTCAACAAGCAGGTGTCCTGCATCGCCGGACCGTACGACGCGATCCACAAGCCGGCGGTGTCGGACGAGCTCGACTACGAGGTGGAGCTGGGCGTCGTCATCGGGCAGCGCTGCCGGCACGTGGCCGTCGATGACGCGCGCTCCGTGATCGCGGGCTACCTCGTGACCAACGACGTCTCCGTGCGCGACTGGCTCGCCAAGCGGTCGCCCACCTTCACGCTCGGCAAGTCCTTCGACACCCACGGGCCGATCGGGCCGTGGCTGACGACGGGCGACGAGATCGCCGACCCGCACGACCTGCGGATGCGGCTGTCCGTGAACGGCGAGGTCCGCCAGGAGTCGCCCACCAACGACATGATCTACGACATCTACGAGCAGATCGCCTACCTCTCGCAGGTCATGACGCTCATGCCGGGCGACATCCTCGCCACCGGCACCCCGGCCGGGATCGGCGCCCCCACCGGACGCTTCCTCAAGGCAGGAGACATCGTGCGGGCCGAGATCGAGGGCCTCGGGGTGATCGAGAACCATGTCGTCGCCGCACCCTGACCGCGTGCCGGGCCGTGTCAGTATCTACCTCCCCGGCTTCGGGCACGCCAACCCCATTCCAGCGGCGAGCCGCATCGGTCCGTTCCTTGCCTCGGGTGCTCTCACGGGCCGTGACCCGGCGACCGGTGTGATGCCGGAGGATCTCCAAGCGCAGTGTGCGAACGTGTTTGCCCACGTCCGCGCACTCATGGTCGCCGTGGACGGCACGACGGACGACATCCTCAAGATGACGTTCCAGCTCGCCCGATACCGCGACCGGGACGCCCTCAACCGGGAGTGGATCACGATGTTTCCCGATCCCGCCCACCGGCCCGCCCGCCAGGTGGTCGCGGCGCAGCTGGACGGCGGCGCGCTCGTCCACTGCGACCTCATGGCGATTCTCGGCGACCCGAGAAGCCTGTGATCGCATGCCGCGGCCAGGGCCGGGACGAGGACGACGGCGACCCCGCGGACCCTCGTCCCGGTGCACCGCGCCGAGCTCCACGAGAAAGCGGTGAAGGCGGTCACCACAGGGTTTCGCCCGACAGGGCCTCTTCGCTGAGCGGCATCCGCGCAGCCGGGGCGTGCTCCCAGGTCAGAACATGCCAGGACCGGGTGGCGGCAATTTCTACGGCGTAGGTTTGCAAGGGAGGGAGTGGACATGGCCAGACGCACTCAGGGCACTTCAGCAGGACTCGACCGCGAGCGAACCGATGCAGAGCCAGACGGGTTGTTTCTGACCGTCAGGAAGCGGCGGAGTCGAGAGTCATGGCAGTGCCGGATCCCGTCGCTGATCGGCCGGCCCGGCGTACCTCGCCCCACCAGCCGACCCCCGTCAGCACCAGGGTGAGGCCGACTCCGGCCAGGATGGCCGTGGACGGTGCCACCACCTTGAGGAGGGCACCGGCGAGCGACCCTGTAGCCGCGTAACCCGCACCCGCCGCCGCGTACATCACCGAGTAACCCGCAGCCAGAGCGCTCGGCGGAAGTGCCTCGCGCAGGGACAGGTTACGGGTGAGCATCGCGCACGACTGGAGCGTGCCCCCCACGACCAGCGCGGCGGCAATCCCAGCCGGGTGAGGCGTCAGCGCCGCGAGGGCCACGCAGGCCGATGTCCCGGCCATCAGCACCACGCTGCGGGTACGCAGCCGCCCGGGCCAGGACCGAAGACCGTGGACGAAGGCGCCGAGCCCTCCGCCCACCGCCATCCCGGTCAGCAGCGGACCGGACCAGCCGACGCCGACGCCGCGATGTACGAGAAGGGCTGGCAGCACGAGTTCAGCCAGACCGAGCAGAGCCAGACTGGCCGCGCCCATGACGTACACCGGCCAGGCGCCGGTCAGGAGTCGCAACAGCGACGCGCCCGTCCGGTCCTCGCTGCCCGTGTCGTCCGCGCCCCAGCCGGCCGGAAGCAGCCACAGGCCCGCGACCGACGACGCCATCAGGGCAGCGCCGAGAAACAGCGGGACGGGCGATGCGACACCGAGAGCCAGGCCGGCAACCGCCGCCGGGGAGAGGGCCCAGATGCCGGCCGTCAGTACCGACTCGACGGATAGTGCCTGCGTTGTAGCATGCTCCGGCACAAGCACAGTGAGCAGCGTGCGCAGGCCACCGGTGGCAGCGGCCGGGGCGGCACCGGCGAGACACGCGAACCCGGCGAGGACCGCCGGATGCGCATCGGGAAACACCCCGAGGCCCGCGAACGCGACGGCTCCGAACGCGAGCCCGGCGGCCAGGTGAGCGCGGGCGCGGTCGGGGCGCAGGCGCATCCCGAGGATGGGGGCGCCGACGATCTCGCCTATGACGTAGGCCGCCGCGAGGATCGCGCCCAGGGAGTAGCCGCCGGAGCGTTCGCGCACCAGGAAGACCAGGGCCAACGGGGCCATGGCCACCGGCATGCGGGCGCCGACGGCGGTGCAGGACCAGATCAGGACCTGCTTCGAGGCAATGTCGCGATAGCTCATGGCATGACGCTAGAAGCCGGCACCGGCACCGCCCAAGGGGATTTCCGGCGCCTGTAGGGGCACTTGCCGGGGGAGCGGGCCGCGTACGCGCTGGCCTGTTGGTCCGCCGACCCGTCGCGCCCGCCGAAGCGCACGGTGCTGCTGTCGCTGACCGAGCTGCGCGAGCGATGGCGGGCCTCAGCGATCCGGGTGTTCGGCGCCGACGTCATTGACGGGCTGGCGGTGTGGGCGCGGGCGGCGGCCGTGGCGGTGTGGGCGCGGGTGAGGACGGTGGTCGACGTCGTCCTGGCGGCGGTGGACATCGTCGCCGTGGTGTACATGATGCGCGGTGCGTTCAAGCGCCACCACCTGCTTGCCGAAACCCGCCGCCACCTCGCCTGCGCCCTGCGCGGCCGACCCCACCGGCCCGCAGAACGGGGCTGTCCAGGACGGGACGGCTCCGACGCCGTGATCACGCCAGCCACACCGTGATCGTTCCATCCAGGGGAGGCCGAGCGAGTGCTCTTCCGCAACTCGGACGGCTCAACGAGGACGGCGAGCTCACCGCAACGCAGTCGGAACGGCCCTCACCCGAAGGAGTCCAGACAGGAACGTGCTTGGCCAGGCCGGCTCTCCGGCCTGCCTGGCGGCCTACGGCCCCGGCGCGATCCGGATTCCGGCGAGGAGTGAAGTGCTCGTTCCGGCCGGGGCCATGAACGCGGGTGATCACGTGCATCGTTGATGTGTACGTCGCCGTCTGCGACAGAGCGGGTGTGGCGTCTTGGCGGGCCGTGAGGTCGATGTGCCTGTGACAGAACGAAGACGTCGCGGAGGACGGCCTGTGACTCGGTGCGAGATAC